>DATBFF010000022.1:0-14277 GCA_036558625.1 Mycobacterium sp.
TACATCATTGCGCTGCCGTTCTTCGGCATTGTCACCGAAGTGTTCCCGGTCTTTTCCCGTAAGCCGGTATTCGGTTACGCCACGCTGGTGTACGCCACGATCAGCATCGCAGCGCTCTCGGTGGCGGTGTGGGCGCACCACATGTTCGCCACCGGTGCGGTGCTGCTGCCGTTCTTCTCGTTCATGACGTTTTTGATCGCGGTCCCGACCGGGATCAAGTTCTTCAACTGGCTCGGCACGATGTGGAAGGGCCAGTTGACGTTCGAGACGCCGATGCTGTTCGCCATCGGCTTCGTCGTGACGTTCTTGTTGGGCGGTCTGTCTGGCGTGCTGCTGGCCAGCCCGCCGATCGACTTCCACGTCACCGACAGCTACTTCGTCGTCGCGCACTTCCACTACGTGCTGTTCGGCACGATCGTGTTCGCGACGTTCTCGGGCATCTACTTCTGGTTTCCGAAGATGACCGGCAGGCTGCTCAATGAGCGTCTTGGCAAGCTGCACTTCTGGCTGACGTTCATCGGTTTCCACACCACGTTTTTGGTGCAGCACTGGCTGGGCAACGAGGGCATGCCGCGCCGCTACGCCGACTACCTGCCCACCGACGGGTTTGAGACGCTGAACGTCGTCTCGACAATCGGCGCGTTCATCCTCGGCGCGTCGATGATCGCGTTCACCTGGAACGTGTTCCGCAGCTGGCGCTACGGCGAGCCGGTGACCGTCGACGACCCGTGGGGCTACAGTAACTCGCTGGAATGGGCCACCAGCTGCCCGCCGCCGCGGCACAACTTCTACGAGCTGCCCCGAATCCGTTCGGAGCGGCCCGCTTTCGAGCTGCACTACCCGCACATGATCGAACGCATGCGCGCCGAATCCCACATCGGCCGTCACGCTGCGGTGGGGGAGTCGGGCGGAATGGGCCCGCGGACGGAGCCAGACCGCGCCGGGCAGGCTGCGCCGGAAGGCTGAGCGGGTGCCGACCGGCCCCAAGGTTTCCATACTCATCACGGTCACAGGCGTCGACCAACCTGGCGTCACGTCGGCGTTGTTCGAGGTACTCTCCGCGCACCAGGTCGAGTTGCTCAACGTCGAACAGGTGGTGATCCGCGGACGGCTGACGCTCGGTGTGCTGGTGGCCTGCGCCGAGAATGTCGCCGTGGGCTCATCCTTGCGAGAAGACGTCGAGAATGCGATCCACGGTATGGGCCTTGACGTTTCGATCGAACGCAGCGACGACTCGCCGATCATTCGCGACCCGTCGACGCACGCGATCGTCGTGTTGGGCAGGCCCGTCACCGCACACGCATTCAGTGCCCTGGCAGCCGAACTGGCATCGCTGGGCGTCAACATCGATTCCATTCGCGGTGTCTCCGACTATCCGGTGACGGGCCTGGAGCTGCGGGTGTCGGTGCCCTCGGGGCGCGCCGCCGACCTACCGGAAGCTTTGGCCCGGGTGGCGACGGAAGAGAAAGTCGACGTCGCACTCGAGGAAACCACTTTGGAGCGGCGCGCCAAGCGACTGATCGTGTTCGATGTCGACTCCACGCTGATCCAGCAGGAAGTCATCGAGATGCTGGCCGACCGCGTCGGCGCCCGTGAGTCGGTAGCTGCAATCACCGACGCCGCGATGCGTGGGGAACTCGACTTCGCCGAATCGCTGCGCCAACGCGTCGCGACGCTGAAGGGCCTACCGGCGACCGTGCTCGACGAGGTCGCCAATGAACTCCAACTCACGCCCGGCGCCCGCACGACGCTGCGCACGTTGCGCCGCCTCGGTTTCCACTGCGGCGTGGTCTCCGGCGGGTTTCGCCAGGTGATCGATCCCCTGGCGCGTGAGTTGATGCTTGACTTCGTGGCCGCCAACGAGCTGGAGATCGTCGACGGGATGCTCACCGGCCGGCTCGTCGGGCCCATCATCGACCGAGCGGGAAAAGCCAAGGCGCTCAAAGATTTTGCTCAGCAGACCGGGGTACCATTGGAGCAGACGGTAGCGGTCGGTGACGGCGCAAACGACATCGACATGCTCACCGTCGCGGGCCTCGGCGTCGCGTTCAACGCCAAGCCGGCGCTGCGCGAGGTGGCCAATGCGTCGCTGAGCCACCCCTATCTGGACACCGTGCTGTTCATCCTCGGCGTGACGCGCGGTGAGATCGAGGCGGCAGACGCGGTCGACGGGGTGGGCCGGCGCGTGGAGATCCCGCCCACCTGATACACCGCTAGCAGCCGCAACAGCGTCTTTTCGTGCGGAAGCGAGGGGCTTTTGTGTCTGCTCGCGGGGGTACGCGAGGATGGGCCAGTGTCCGTCGACCCCGACCTGCTGCTCGACTTTCAGAAAGTGGCGCTGCGGCGCGGCGGACGGGTTCTCGTCGGCCCTATTACGTGGTCGGTGGAACTGGACGAGCGGTGGGTGGTCATCGGCCCCAACGGTGCAGGCAAGACATCACTGTTGCGGATCGCCGCCGCGATGGAGCACCCGTCGTCAGGTACCGCGTATGTGCTCGGGGAGCGACTGGGCCGAGTCGACATGTCAGAGCTGCGCCCGCGTGTCGGGCTGAGCAGCGCGGCGCTGGCGCAACGAGTGCCCGAAGGGGAGGTCGTCCGCGACCTTGTGGTGTCCGCGGGCTATGCGGTGCTGGGGCGCTGGCGGGAGCGCTACGACAACGTCGACCACGCCCGCGCCGTCGACATCCTGGAAAGCGTGGGTGCCGAGCACCTGGTCGATCGCATCTACGGCACGCTGTCGGAGGGCGAACGCAAGCGCGTGTTGATCGCCCGGTCGCTGATGACCGACCCCGAGCTGCTGCTTCTCGACGAACCCGCAGCCGGGCTGGACCTGGGCGGGCGCGAGGAGCTGGTCGCACGGCTGGCCGACCTGGCCGGTGACGCGGACGCACCCGCAATCGTGTTGGTGACCCACCACGTCGAGGAGATCCCCGAGGGCTTCACCCACTGCCTGGTTCTGTCGGAAGGGCAAGCCGTGGCGGCAGGGCTACTGTCAGACGTGCTCACCGCTGACAACCTTTCGGCGGCATTCGGCCAGTCCATCGCGCTGGACGTCATCGACGGCCGCTACTTCGCCCGCCGCATGCGCGCTCGCGCCGCCCACCGGCGGTCCTTATGAGCGACGACCCGTCGGTGACGCCACGGCCCGCCGCAACGGTGATGCTGCTGCGGGACACCCCTGGCGGTCCAGCCGTCTTTCTGCTGCAACGACATTCGCGGATGGACTTCGCGCCCGGCACCACTGTCTTTCCCGGCGGTGGTGTCGACGACCGCGACCGCGACTTCGACATCGCCTGGTCCGGTCCCGAGCCGTCGTGGTGGGCACAGCGGATGGCTTTCGACGACGACCTGGCTCTGGCGTTGGTTTGTGCCGCGGTGCGCGAGACGTTCGAAGAATGCGGGGTTCTGCTGGCGGGTCGCGACGAGCACAGCGTCGTGGGGGATGCGACGGCCTACGGCAGCGCACGCGATCAGCTGGCGAGCAACGAACTCGCCCTGAGCGACTTCCTCCGCGGCGAAAACCTCGTGCTGCGCTCAGATCTGCTTCGGCCATGGGCGAACTGGGTGACCCCTGCTAAGGGGCACCGTCGGCGTTATGACACCTACTTCTTCGTCGCGGCGCTTCCCGAGGGCCAGCACGCCGACGGTCGAACAACTGAAGCCGCATCCGCGGGGTGGTCGCTGCCGAGCACGGCGATCGAGGAGTTCGCCGCCGGAAACAGCATGCTGATGCCGCCCACGTGGACGCAGCTCGACACGCTGGGAAGGTTCGGCGAGACCGTCGACGATATCTTGACTGTCGAGCGCGAGATCGTCGCGATGCGCACCGAAGTCGCCGGCAGCGAAGGGAATTGGAGTCTGGAATTCTTCGACTCCGAGCGCTACAAGAAACTGCTCGGCGCACGGCGGTGGTCGTGAACAACGACGAGCGCTTGCGCGACGAGCAGAAGGCAGAGTTCGTCAGCGTCTACGTCGGTGACGAGCGGCCCGGCCTCGGCACTGTCGTGCTGTCCCGGCCGCCCACAAACCTGCTGACCCGGCAAGCCTGCCGCGAGATCGTCGCGGTAGCCGGTGAGGTCGATCGTCGTGACGACATCGCGGCCGTCATCTTGTTCGGCGGTCACGAAATATTCTGTGCGGGAGATGATCTCGACGAACTGCGGACACTTGACGCTGCCGAGGCGGAGGTGGCCGCCCGGTTGCGGCAGGACGCGGCAGACGCCATCGCCGCCATCGCGAAACCGACGGTCGCCGCGATCACCGGGTACGCGTTGGGCACTGGGCTGTCGCTGGCATTGGCCGCCGACTTCCGGATCAGCGGCGACAATGCGAAGGTTGGGTTCACCGAGATCCTTGCGGGGCTGATTCCCGGCGGCGGCGCCGCGCAGCGTCTGCCGCGTCTGGTCGGGCCGAGCGTAGCCAAAGACCTGGCGTTCTCCGGGCGGTTCGTCGACGCCCGGGAAGCGTTGGCGATGGGTCTGCTCGACGAGATGGTGGCCCCCGACGCGGTGTACGACGCGGCCGCGGATTTGGCGTCACGCTTCGTCGGCGCACCCGCGCTGGCCGTGGCCGCCGCCAAGGCCGCGATCAACGGCGGCGATCCCGCGGTGGAGCGACAGAAATACGTCGAGGCCTTCGCCGCTAGGCTGCCTGGTTATGACGCGCCGATCAGACGGAAGCCACACTCAATCTGATGTCGCCGCCTTCGCGGCTCCGCACGCCACGGCCGAGCAGGTCGAGGCCGCCCGGCACGACAGCAAGCTCGCACAGGTGCTCTATCACGACTGGGAGGCCGAGAGCTACGACGACAAATGGTCGATCTCCTATGACAAGCGCTGCGTCGACTACGCGCGCGACCTCTTCGACGCGACGGTACCCGCCGAGGAACTGCGCAACCTGCCCTACGACCGCGCGTTGGAGCTCGGTTGCGGAAGCGGGTTCTTCCTGCTGAACCTGATTCAGGCCGGGGTCGCGCGGCGCGGTTCGGTGACCGATTTGTCGCCGGGGATGGTGCGGGTGGCCACGCGAAACGGCGAGAACTTGGGCCTGCAGATCGACGGCCGCGTAGCGGACGCTGAGGGCATCCCGTACGCCGACGACACATTCGACCTCGTGGTGGGTCACGCTGTGCTGCACCACATTCCCGATGTCGAGCTGTCGCTACGCGAAGTGGTTAGGGTGCTCAAGCCCGGCGGACGATTCGTGTTCGCGGGCGAGCCGACCAACGCCGGCGAAACCTACGCCCGCCCATTGTCGACGCTGACCTGGCGGGCGGTGACCAACGTGACGCGGCTGCCAGGGTTGGGCGGATGGCGGCGGCCGCAAGCCGAGCTCGACGAGTCCTCGCGCGCGGCGGCGCTGGAGGCCGTCGTCGATCTGCACACGTTCGACCCCGAGGATTTGGAGCGGATAGCGCGAAACGCCGGCGCCGTCGATGTCTCGACCGCCACCACCGAGTTCACCGCGGCGATGCTGGGTTGGCCGCTGCGGACGTTCGAAGCGGCGGTCCCGCCCGGGCGGCTGGGCTGGGGTTGGGCGAAATTCGCGTTCAGCAGCTGGATCACGCTGAGTTGGATCGACAACAACCTGTGGCGACAGGTCATCCCGAAGTCCTGGTACTACAACGTGATGATCACGGGGGTCAAACCGTCGTAGCGTTTTCGCTCGACGACGTCGCGTTCCTGCGGTCGGTTGCGGGCGCCGGCGCGCTCGCCGAGGTCGCAAACTACCGGCTGACCGACGCCACCCGGATCGCCGATGTCGCGGCTGCCCGCGCCGCGTTCGGCGACCACGCCGGTGTACTCGTCGAGACCGTGCTACTGCGGCGGCGCGCCGCCGCGAAGTTCGCTGAGGCGGACCGCTGGCTGTTTACCGGCGAGGCCCTCCAGCAAGCAACCACCGCAGCCGTGGCTGCCCATCGCGCGCGACGACTGGAGGGACGGACGGTGCACGACGTCACGTGTTCGATCGGTACCGAGCTCGCTGCCCTACGCCTGACGGCGCACGTCCTCGGCAGCGACATCGACCCGGTCCGGCTCGCGATGGCGCGACACAACGTTCCCGATGTGCCGCTGGTGCGCGCCGACGCACTGCGCCCGGTCAGTCGTGACGCGATTGTCGTCGCCGACCCGGCGCGCCGGGGCAGCGGCAGGCGCATCGGGGATCCGCGTGCGTTCAAGCCACCGCTCGACAAACTGCTTGACACGTACCGCAGCTGCGATTTCGTCGTAAAGTGTTCTCCCGGAATCGCTTTCGACAGACTTTCATTTTTGGGTGAGGTCGAGGTGACGTCGCTGTGCGGCGAGGTACGCGAAGCGTGCCTGTGGTCGGCGGGTCTGGCGGAGCCCCACGTCGCACGGCGCGCCACCATGATCCGTGCGGACGAGTCCGTCGAGCAGGTCACCGACGTCGAACCTGGAGACTGCCCCGTCGCCTCGGCGGGGCGATGGATCATCGATCCGGACGGCGCGGTCGTCCGTGCCGGCCTCGTCCGTCACTACGCTGCGAGGCACGGCCTTTGGCAGCTCGACCCGCACATCGCCTACCTATCGGGCGAGCAGCTTCCGCCTGCGACACGTGGATTCGAGGTTCTGGAGCAAATTCCGTTCGGGGAGCGGCGGCTTCGGCGGGCGCTGGCCGAAATGGATTGCGGCGCCGCGGAAATCCTGGTGCGCGGTGTCGACGTCGACCCCGTAGCACTGCGGCCGCGACTGAGGTTGCGCGGGACGCAACAGCTGTCGGTGGTGATCACCCGAATCGGCACCGGCATGCGTGCTCGGTCGACGGCGTTCATTTGTCGTCCGTCGCGATAGGCGCACGGGTACCCTGGCGCTCAAATCGTTTCAAGGACGGTGCATGACACGCTCACTCAGGACGGCCGCACTGCTGGCTGTCGGGATTTTCGTCGCCTCGGTTTCGGCCCCCGTGACAGCGGCGCAGTCGCCGTGCGTCGATCTCGGCGGCAGTGTCGACGGCGACATGTGCCGCATTCACAGCAATACCGACACCTACAGCGTCGACATCAACTTCCCGGTCGGCTACCCCGACACCGGGCCGTTGACTGATTACGTGCGACAGACCCGCGACGGGTTCGTCAACGTCTCGCAGATGCCCGGGTCGGCCAGCCTGCCGTATGCGCTCGACATCACCTCGGAGCAGTATCAGTCCGGGCAGCCGCCGCAGGGCACGCAGAGCGTGGTGCTGAAGATCTACCAGAACGTCGGCGGTGCGCATCCGCTGACCTGGTACAAGTCCTTTACCTACAACCTGGCGACCCGGCAGCCGATCACGTTCGACACGCTGTTCACGCCCGGCAGCAAGCCGCTGCCGGTGATCCTGCCAATCGTGCAGCGTGAGATCGACAAGGAGCTGGGCAGCGGCGTCCAGATTCCACTGGGCGACGGCCTGGACCCCTCGCACTATCAGAACTTCGCGATCACCGACGACGAGCTGATTTTCTTCTTCGGTCAGAACGAGCTGCTGCCGTCGGCCGCTGGTGCGCAGGATGCGCACGTGCCGCGCTCCGCGGTCGCGTCGATGCTCGCGCCGCTGCCGGCTTAAGCCGGGACGAACCCGTAGACCTGCCCGTCGCTGGTAGCGGTGATCACTCGCCGGTCTGATGAGACGGATATCCCGACGGGCCAGCCGGTGGCTTGCGGCAACGGGTAGGTCTTGACGGTCTGCCCGTCTTTGGGGCGGAACACGAGCAGCGCCAGGCCGTTGCCGGCGGCGCCGACAACGGTGTAGGCGATGTCGTGGCCGGCCTGGCTGGCCGTGCAGAGCGGGTTGAGGTCGTCGCGGCGCCAGGCGACCTCGCCGTGCTCGTCGTCGTCGCGGACGGCCACCAACTTCGTGTCGGGGCCGCCGCCGGAGATGATCAGCCCGTTCGGCGCAACAGACGGTGGAGTCTGAGCTAGAAACCCAAGCGGCACAGACCATTTCGCTGTGCCGTCCTTGGCGTTGAGTGCCCACAGGTGACCGTCGCGGCTGTTGGCGTAGACCGTCGAACCGTCGTCGGAGAACACCGGACTGCCGATCACCCCGCTTGTGACGGCGTCGCTGTTCCACTCGGGCGTCAGTATCGGGCCGTCGCTGGCGCGGTACTTCACGGCGGCCAATGTGGCGACCGGAGCACCGGGTTGCCAGATACTGGTGACGACGAGCCCGGCCGACGGCGAGAACGCGGGCGCGGCGGCGACCGGACACGCCGGGCCGGCCGGCTGGCAGTCGGACAGCCCGCGGTTGCTGTCGGTGGGGTCGACGCCGAGAACCAGGTCGACCGCGGACCCGACCATCTCGCCGCGGTGCGCGTCGACTACCTGCATCTGGCCGAGATGGGTGAGTACGAGCAGCCTGTTGCCGTCGATGAACCGCGGGGTGAGCGGCATCCCGATCACCGGGTGCCGCCACCGCACCCACTGCGTCGTCGGAAACGACAGCATGGTGCCCGGCTGGCCGACGTAGAGGTTGTCGAACTGATCGAAAAGCGGGCTGGCGAACCCGCCTCCGAGCACAAGCCGTTGGCACCAACGCTGGCGACCGTTGTTCTCGTACTCCCAGACCATCAGCGAGCAGCCGCCCGCGGTCTGGCCATTGGCGGCCAGGTAGTGGGTGTCGCTGGACCCGAGCGCCACCGATGCGGCAAGGCTGCCCTTGACCGACCGGCTCCACTGCAGCCTCAGCGCTTCGGCACCGCCGGTCGAGGTGTAGCTGCTGTTGGCGGCGTCGGCATACGCGGCGGGCCACCCGGGGGCAGGTTTCGCGTCTACCCAGCTATCGGTGTTGCCGCAGCCCGCTGTCAACAGGAGGGCCGTGACCGCGAACGCCGCGCGGCGCCGAGGCGTGCGGTGTCGCGGGAGCATGCGTCCTTCCTGTCGGTCTTCCGAAGGGTACCCGGCGACTTGAGTAGGCTTTGCGGCCATGACGACGATGTGGGGAGCGCCGTTGCACAAGCGCTGGGGCGGGTCGCGGCTGCGTGATCCGCGCCAGGCGAAGTTCTTGACGCTGGCCTCGCTGCGGTGGGTGCTGGCGAACCGCGCGTACACACCGTGGTACCTGGTGCGCTATTGGCGGTTGTTGAAGTTCAAGCTGGCCAACCCGCACATCATCACCCGCGGCATGGTGTTTCTCGGCAAGGGTGTGGAGATCCAGTCGACCCCCGAGCTCGCCCAGACGGAGATCGGCCGGTGGGTGCACATCGGCGACAAGAACACGATCCGCTGCCACGAGGGATCGCTGCGCATCGGCGACAAGACCGTGCTGGGTCGCGACAACGTCATCAACACCTACCTCGACATCGAGCTCGGGGAGTCGGTGCTGATGGCCGACTGGTGTTATGTCTGCGATTTCGACCACCGGATGGACGACGTCAACCTGCCGATCAAGGACCAGGGCATCGTCAAGGGCCCGGTGCGCATCGGGCCGGACACCTGGGTGGCGGCCAAGGTCACCGTGCTGCGCGACACGATCATCGGCCGCGGGTGCGTGCTCGGCTCGCACGCCGTCGTCAAGGGCCACATCCCGGACTTTTCAATCGCCGTCGGCGCGCCCGCGAAAGTGGTGAAGAACCGCAGGATCGCTTGGGAGACATCGGCGGCCGAGCGGGCAGCGTTGGCGGCGGCGCTGGCGGATATCGAACGCAAGAAAGCCGCCCGGTAGCGCCCCACCTTATTGCCGCGAGCGGTCACCTTCTTTCCGCGAGCGTGCGTGTCTGCTGCGCGACACGCCGCTCCGCGGGCAAATTCTGCGCACGCTCGTGGCAAGGTGAGCGTGCATCTGGTGTCAGCCCGGCCAGGCGATGCCAAACCAATCAACCAGTGCGGTGCGGCCCTCCGGCGTCACCTTGACTGCTCGGCCGCGGGGCATCCGCTTCACCCACCCGGCATCGACGAAGCGGTCTGCGATCGCCCGGCCCAGCGCGCCGGCCAGATGATGACGCTGTTCGGTCCAGTCGACGCAATAGCCGATCAATGGCCTACTGCCGGAGGGGATTTCGATTCCCAATCCTTCGAGAAAATCTCGGCCCTGCGCGGCCAGTTCGTAATGGACGTCATGACCGGGCTTACTGAGTGCGTCGCCGTTGTCACGCGTGGGCTCGAACAGCCCGTCACCACCGCTGAGGATCCGTTGCCGCAGCAGGCTTCCCATCAACTCGACGCCGAGACGGCCCGCGAAGTGGTCGTAGCAGGTCCGTGCGGAACGCAGCCGTGCCGCGTTGGTGCCTTCGCGGAGCGATCGAACCGGTTTCGGCGGTGCGATTTTCACTAGCTGCTCCAGCAGTTCCCCGACGTGGGGACCGGCGAGCCGATAGTAGCGATGCCGGCCGTGGGTCTCGACGGACAGCAGCCCGGCGTCGGTCAGCTTCGTCAGGTGGCTGCTGGCTGTCGACCGGCTGACCCCGGCCTCGTCGGCCAAGACGCTCGCCGGCAACGCGCGTCCGTCGTCAAGCGCGAGCAGCACCGCACACCTGGCCGGGTCCGCGAACATCGACGCCACCGCGGCGATGTCGGCGTCGCCGGCTGAAGGGAGTTCGGCTGCGTCACGCACGGCGCACCAGATCGCTGTTTTTACCCATATCCGCACGATAGATGCGAAATGATTCGACGTGGAACGAACCGTGTCGCGCAGCAGCTGATGACCTAACGGTCGGGCAGCGCGCGCTCGACGATGACCTGCCGTGGCAGCGGTTCGCGTTCCCGTCGCTTGGCGGCGAGGTAAAGCCGGGCAGTCTCGTCTGCCACGGTCTCCCAGGCGAATTCGGAGGTGAGCCGCTCACGCGCGGCGACAGCACGCTGTTGCGCTGCGGCTGGATCGTCGAGAACCCGGCGCACTGCCGCGGCTAATCCGCTGACGTCCCGAGGCGCAAAAGACGTTCCGGTCTGTCCGTCGATCACAGCCTCGCCCAACCCGCCTACGTTCGACGCGACCAGCGGTGCGCCCGCGGCGGCAGCCTCCAAAGCGACGATCCCGAACGGCTCATAGTGACTGGGCAGTACGACCGCGTCGGTGTCGCGCAGCGCTTGTAACAACCCGTCGTGGTCGAAGTGGCCGACGAACCTCGTCGCCTTCAACACGTGGTGTCGCCGTGCCTCCTCGACGAGCCAATGGCGCTGCGTCCCGTTCCCGACGATCGTCAGCGTGGTACCTGGATGTGTGCGCCTGATCCGCGGGAGCGCGGCGATCAGGTCATGAACGCCCTTCTCATACTCCAACCGTCCGAAGTAGAGCAGGCTCGGCGGGCCGGGGTGTGCAATGCGCTTGGCGAAAGGCCAACGGCCAGCTTCGATTCCGTTGCGGATCACCTGTATCTCCGCGAGGTCCGGCCCGAACAGCGTGACGATCTCGTCGCGCATGGAGGCAGAGCAGGTGATCAGCGAGTCGGAGTCTCGCGCCAACCACGACTCCAACGCGTGGACCTGACGGCTGGTCGACCCGTTGACCCAGCCGCCGTGCCGGCCCGCTTCCGTCGCGTGAAGCGTGGAAACCAATGGCACATCGAAGAACTCGGCCAGCGCGACGGCCGGATGGGCCACCAGCCAGTCGTGCGCGTGCACGACGTCTGGAGTGAATCCCGCGGCCAACCCGGCACGCGTCATCGAGTGACCCATCGCCAGCGCCCAGGCCATCATGTCGGGGCCGAACGCGAATTCGTGCGGGTCCTGTGCGGCGGCTATCACCCGCACGCCCTCGTGGATCTCGTCGGTGCTCGGGTGCGTGGCCGGATCCGTGTCGAATGGCCGACGGCTCAGCACCACCACCTCGTGGCCTGCCGCCGCGAGTGCCGTCGCCAGATGGTGCACGTGACGGCCCAGCCCGCCGATGACCACCGGCGGGTACTCCCACGACAGCATCAGAACGCGCATTTACGCACCTTCGTCGGCCACGAGCGTGCGCAGACTCCGGCAATTTCGCGGCGTGTCGCGCAGCAGACACGCACGCTCGCGGAAACTAGCAAGGCAGGCGCCTTGCGTCCAGCGCGCCGAAGAGGCTGTCGGCGCGGTTCCAGCCGTCGGCCAACCGTTGTGCGGTTTCGCGGTGGCCCGATGCCAGCGCCACCGCGATCTCGCGGGTGGCGTGCGCGTGCAGGTGCGCGCGATAGCGGGCGTAGTCGGCGGCGGAGTCCTTGCTCACCATGAACGGCCAGTCAGACGACACGGTCAGCAGCGTCTCGCGCAGGATCTGGTCGGCGACGAAGTCGCGGGCATGCGGCGCGTCCGTCTGTTCCAGTGCCTTGTCGACGGTCGTCAACGCGGTGTCGACGACCTCGGCGTTCAACTGCACCAGATCAGCAACTTTCTCACCGGCCCACACCTGCCAATCCTTGCCGGAACCCCAAGAGCTGGGTGGCAATTCGACGGGCGACCCGACGAACCCGAGCGCCGCGGCGTCGCTCAATGTCCCGACCCGCACACCGGCCGCAGGCAATGCGCGAAGTACCTTCTCCAGCCAGATCGGCCCCTCGTACCACCAGTGGCCGAACAATTCGGTGTCGAATGCGGCGATGACGTGCGCGGGCCGGCCGAGCCGTTCACTTTCGGAGGCCAGCCGGCGCTGGACGGTCTCGACGAAGTCGGCGACGTGGCCGTCGACCGCGCGATGTGCACGCGCCGGGTCGTACGGCGCTTTGTCCTCAGCGGCGACGTTGCGCCCGGTCACGCGCGCCGGCTTCAACCCGGTGTCGTGGTCGTAAGTATGGAAGTCGCGATACGCCGCGTGGCCGGGGTAGCCCGACTTCGGCGACCACACGCGGTAACTGACTTGCAGGTCCCGGCCGAAGGCGACGACGTCGGACTCGCCCACTGGACGACCGAGCGCGGTGTCACCGCGCAGCGACGGGCCGTCGACCATGAAGTGGCCGATTCCCGCTGCGGCGTAATCGTCTTCCATCCCAGGGGCGTACGCGCACTCGGGTGCCCAGATGCCCGAGGGTGTGTGCGCGAATCGTTGCTGTGCATCGGCGAGGCCTTCGCGCAGCGCGAACTCGCGCAGCCGTGGGTGCAGCAGCGGCTGGAACGGGTGGGCCAGCGGACCGCCGAGCAGTTCGATGGTGCCGGCATCGATCAGCTCGCGTAGCAGCGGACTGGCGCCGTGCGCCCAGAGCGTAGCGAAGTCGTCCAACGCACGCCCGGCTTCGGCGTACTCGCGAAAGCCGAACTCCTGCAACGGATCCCGCAATGTGGTGGCCTCCAGCGCGCGCAGCTGCCAGTTGGCCAGCCAGTGGTTCATGCCGTCGAGGCAGTACGGGTCGTCGAGTTGCGCGGCGACCACCGGCGTGACGCCCAACGTCACAACACCACGGCGGTCCTCGGACGCCATCGTCCGCAGCACCCGCATCAGCGGCAGGTAGGCCGCCGACCACGACTGGTAAAGCCACTCCTCGCCGACCGGCCATCGGCCGTGATGCGCGAGCCAGGGCAGGTGGGTGTGCAGGACCAGCGTGAAGAGTCCCGGAGCCGCTCGGCCGGCGACATTGGATTCCGGTGTGGTTTTGGTCACGGCCGCTCCGCCACTGCCACCAGGTCGAGGCTTTCGTCGATATCGCGTTCGGACGTCAGCTCGAAGTCGTCGACACTCACGGATGCGACGTCGGCAAGGAGATCGGGCGGCCAGTCGGCGTCGGCCAGCGCCCGCTGCACCTGGGCGTCGATGATCGAGCCGCCGTGCTTCTGATCGAGCGCGGCCAGCTGCGGTCCATGAAACACACCACTCATCGACGTCACGGTGAAGCCACCGTCGATCAACAACGATGTGAGCTCGCGGGCGTTCAGCTCGCGGGTGTGGAAAGGGTTCACGGGGGTGTCGCGGCCCGGGGAGAACGTGATCCGGTTCGGCGTCGACATCAGCAGCCGCCCGCCGGGTCGCAACACGCGGCGGCATTCCGCGACGAACGCGGGCTGGTTCCAGAGGTGTTCGATCACCTGGAAGTTCACCACCACGTCGACCGATGCGTCTGGCAGCGGCAGCGCAGCCAGATTGCCGTGCCGGACGTCGACGCGCGGATAGCACGCCCGCACATGGGCGACCGTGAGTTCGTCGTAATCCAACCCGATGACGCGCGGCGCCACGTCGGCGATCAGATCAGCGCCATAACCCTCGCCACAGCCGGCCTCCAGCACGTCGCGACCCGCGCAGTGGTCAGCCAGCCGTCGGTACACCACCTCGTGGCGACGAAACCAGTAGTTCTCCTCGGCCAGGCCGGGAACCGTCCGTTCGCCGGTCAGAGCCAAGGAGTCGTGTGCACTCATCGCATCGCAGGTTATCCCGATACCACCGGTCCGC
>DATBFF010000023.1:0-7554 GCA_036558625.1 Mycobacterium sp.
CACGACGCGCAGGTTGCGCCTGAGCACGGCGAAGACCACTACGCCGACGGCGAAGACGCGGAAGCCCGTCGGTCCGAGAACGGCGCAGAGCACGTCCCAAAACCGCACCCAGGCCGGGTGTGCGACGCCGTAGTCGTGCAACGGGTTCAGCGCCCAGGAGTCGGCGGCCGCGACCCATCGCCATTGCAGCGCGTACCCCAGCCACAGCACCGCATAGCAGGTGACGGCAACTGCGGTCACCGCGATCCACTTGCTCGCCGTCATCGAGATCGAATCTACGCACGGGACCTGGAAGGTTCCTCGGGTCACGCCGAGACCGCAGTCATGGCTGTGATCCGGCGCCGGCGGCGACCGGGAATGCGGTTTCGATCCACAAGAACCGCTTTTGATGATGTCGAATCTCGTACCGCGATTGTTTGCTGGGTGTCAGACTCCTGTGTGTGGGCTGGGGGTTGTCGCGTGCGGTCGAGACCGTCGCCATCGACAAATTCCTCGACGCCATCACCGACGCCGCCGCGGGCCTCGTCATCGAGGGCGAAGCCGGCATCGGCAAGACGACACTGTGGCTCTCGGCGACAGAGCAGGCCCGCGCCGGCGGCTTTCGCGTGCTGTCGGCGCGCCCCGGCCCGCAGGAGGTGTCGCTGACCTACGGCGCGCTGGCCGACCTGGTCGCAGATGTCGAGCCGTCGGCACTCGGCGATTTGCCCGAAGCTCAACGAAAGGCGCTGGAGCCCATACTGTTGGGCGGCGAGCCCTACGCCGGCGCCAACGAGCGTCTGTTCGGAGCGGCCTTCGTCTCCTTGCTCGAGCGGCTGGCTCACCTCTCGCCGGTCGTGGTCGCAGTGGACGACGCGCAGTGGCTGGACACGTCAAGCGAAGCCGTGCTGGCGTTCGCTGCCCGTCGCGTGACGGGACGCGTCGGGATCCTGGCCACGGTACGTTCGGGCGCCGAGTATTCCCACGCGGCGTCGTGGGTGGAGCTGACGCACGCGCATAAAGTGGACCGGGTCGGGGTGACGCCGCTCAGTCTCGGGGCGGTGCATGCCCTGGTCGCCGCGCGGCTGGGACGATCGCTGCCCCGGCCGACCATGACCCGCATCCATGCGCTGTCATGCGGAAACCCGTTGTACGCCTCGGAGTTGGCCCGCATGATGGCCGACGACCCGCACGGCCCGAACGATCGGTTGCCCGCGTCGTTGGCGACGTTGGTGCAGAGCCGGATCGAACGGATGGACCAACCAGTGCAAGATGCCTTGCTGGCGGCTGCGGCGGCCGCCGTCCCTACCGTCGAAAAGATCGCGGCCGCCTGCGGAGCCGACACAGATTTTGTCGTGGACCTGCTCGAGGAGGCGGAGGCGGCGGGTGTCGTCGACATCGTCGGAAATCGGATCGAGTTCACGCACCCGCTGCTAGCCACGGGCGTCTACGCTGACGCGCGCCCGGCGCGTCGACGGGCTGTGCATCGAAAACTGGCCATCATCGTGGAAGAGCCGGAGCTCAAAGCCCGCCACATGGCGTTGGCCGCTACCAGTGGTGACACCGCGACACTGGAAGCTCTCGACGCCGCCGCCGTCATCACCAGGACCAAGGGTGCCCCCGCCGCCGCAGCCGAGTTGATGGATTTGGCGATAGGGCTCGGCGGCGATACACCGATTCGCCGAATTCAGTCCGCCGACAACCATTTTCGCGCCGGAAATGTGATCAAGGCCCGAACTGTCTTGGAGCCTGCCGTCGGCCTCCTGGAATCAGGAGTGCTGCGGGCAATCGCATTGATGCTGCTTGCCGGGCTGTGTATTTACACCGACGGCTTCATCCAAGCGGCCGAGTATCTCCAAGACGCGCTAAAGCATGCGGGGGACCATCCCCGGCTGACCGTTCAGACGTTGCTCATGCTCTCGTTCGCCCAAATCAACGCCGATCGGCTCGACGAGGCATTGCACAACGCCCAACGCGCCGCGACGGAGGCTGAGCCCCTCGACGTTCCGTCGCTGACCAGTCAGGTGCTCAGCATGCTGACGATGCTGAAGGCCGTGCGCGGCGACGGGATCGACGAAGCGGGCATGCAGCGCGCGCAGGAGCTGGAAGACCCGTCGGTCGAGGTGCCGATTGTGTTCCGCGCCAGCGCCAACAATGCCCAATTGCTGGCGTGGAAGGGGGATCTGGACGCTGCCCACGCGCTCATGTCCGAAGTGCGGCGTAGTTGCGAAGAATGCGGCGCCGAAGACCAATTGCTCGTCGTCGCCGTCCATAGCGTGCTGATCGAGCTATGGCGGGGAAACTTGGCCGACGCCGCCGTGCTCGCGCAGGACGCATCCGAACGTGCCGAGCAGGTCGGCGGGGACAACTCCTTGCTGATCGCGATGACTGTGCAGACGGCAGCAGCGGCATACCAGGGCCGCGAGCGGGATGCCCGCGACTACGGTCGCCGGGCCCTTGAGGCCGCGGCGCGCTGCGGGTCGGATCGCGTCGGGCTGTGGCCGACGATGATGCTCGGGTTTCTCGAGGTGTCCCTGGGCCGGTACGAGGATGCGCTCGACACGTTGAAGCCACTGGTGACTTGGTTCCGCGAGGACCCCCGTTGCACCGAAATCGCGCACGCCACATTCATTCCCGATGCGGTGGAGGCGA
This sequence comes from Mycobacterium sp., assembly GCA_036558625.1. Classification (GTDB taxonomy): domain Bacteria; phylum Actinomycetota; class Actinomycetes; order Mycobacteriales; family Mycobacteriaceae; genus Mycobacterium. Next base: position 2,629 of record DATBFF010000023.1, read on the forward strand.
TGGTCGCGCTTGGCTGTATCGACGAGGCCGAGCCGCTCACCGCCGCAATGGAACAGAACGGCGCCCATTTCGACCGTCCGTGGATGTTGGCGGTCGGCGCACGGTGCCGCGCGATGATTCTGGCGGCCCGTGGCGACGTGGCAGCGGCCACCGAATCGGCACAGCGAGCCATGACCGAACATGGTCGCCTGCCGATGCCATTCGAGCGGGCCCGAACGCAATTGCTGCTGGGGCAGTTGCAGCGTCGGTCACGCCAGCGGGAAGCGGCCTCGGCGACCTTTCGCGAGGCTCAGCGCGCTTTCGAGAAGATTGGCGCCGCGCCGTGGGCCGCCCGTGCGAACGCCGAGCGCGAGCGGGCCAAAAGCGCGTGGTCGCGCGATCTGGCCCTCTCCCCGTCGGAGCAGCGCATCGCCGAGAGCGCCGCCTCCGGCATGACCAATAAGCAAATTGCCGCCGCGTTGTTCATCACCGAGAAGACCGTAGAAGCAAACATGACGCGCATCTATCGCAAACTCGGAATCCGGGCGCGTGCCGAGCTCGGATGGCATCTGAAAAGGGGAAACGGATAGGGGTTTCCCCGATTCTTTTGATTGATCTCGCCATTAGCGTCAGGGGCGTGAAAGCGGTGATGCCAGCGCCGTCCGATTATCTCGCCGAGTGGTATCTGTCCGGGCTGTGCGCGCAGGCGGTCGACGATGCGGTCGCGGAACTGAGGCGCGCTCTGGCCATCGTCGAGGACGCGGGGCCGCCGGTGGTGCTGCTCGCGATGTTCGCCGCGGCTCAAGACGAAGTGCTCTACGGCGTTTTCAGTGCCGCGTCGCCGAGCGCGGTGATCCAAGCGTGCATGCGCGCGGGCTATCCGGTCGACAGGCTCACCGTGGATGTCGATGCCCGCATCCTGGTTCCGGAGACTCCGGAGACGCCGGCGGGCTGCCCGTAGGTCCTCCGACGAGTCTCGTCGCGGCGGGTTGGTGCCGACCCAGACCGCTCTGAGCCTGATGACCGCTGGCTTTGGCTGTACCCCATCGAAAATTAACTGAGAAGCAAGGGGTTTCCCTGATTCGAATTTCCTGCGCGCCGCATACGTTTGCGCCCACGTCAAGCCAAGCCGAGAGGGGATTCGTCATGAGCTACGCCAGCTATGTGGGCCGGGTGGGAGCGTTGGCCGTGGCCCTGGGCGTGGGTGCTGCTGTGGCATCGATGCCAGGCGTGGCGTGGGCCGAGGGCCCCAACGATTCCTCTTCGTCGTCGGGGAGCAGTGGCTCCGCCACGGCGGGTTCCCCGGGCACGGACTCCGCGGGGGCGGCCGGCTCCACGGGTCGGCTGGAGCGGCATGCGAAGGATTCAGATGCGACCGCCAGTGGTGCGGCCGACGTGTCCTCGGCCAATCGTGGCTCTGGCGGGGACCACACGGCTGTCGGCGCCAGGAAGAGGAACAAGCCCTCCTGGACGCCGTCGAAGAATCCGTTGACCATCACGTCGGACTCTCCGAAAACAGAGGTCAAGTCGCCCGTGCTGACCAACAAGTCGAACAACACGACGTTCAGGGCGATCACCCCTAGCTTCGATGCGTCCCGGGTCTCGCGGATCCCGGCGCTGGCGTCAGTGGATACGGTTTCGGTTGGTACGGATACCGTTGCGGCGCAGCAGCTTTCGATGCCATCGGCCCCGCAGGGCAGTCCTCAGCAGCTATTGCCGGCGCGCAACGCTATCGTGTTCAGCAGCTTGTTGGCGCCGTTGGTCGCCGGCGGGCCCGCCGCACCCGCTGAACCGCCGGCGGCGTGGGCGTTGCTGGCGTGGGCGCGCCGCCAATTCGGCCAACATGCCGACGACCAAACCGAAAGCACCGCCGCGCCCTTGGTGAGCACCAGCCTGGCCCTGGCCGACGCCAACCGCGCGCCGACCACGCGCAGCTCGGCGGGACGACCCAATCGCTCCACCGGGGTGGTCAGCGGCTCAGTCACCGCCCGCGACCCCGACCGTGACACCGTGAGCTTCACCGCCCCGACCACCACCGCCAAGGGCGGCACCCTCGCGCTCAAACCAAGCCGCACCAGCGCCCGGTTTACCTACACCCCCAGCGACACCGCCCGCCACGCCGCGGCCGCCGACGGCGCCACCGCCACCGACAAAACCGATTCGTTCACGGTCACCGTCGACGACGGCCACGGCCACACCGTTCCCGTGATCGTCACCGTGGACATCGGCGCGGCCAACGCCCGACCCGCCCACCCCGCCGCCACAGTGACCCACACCAACCTCAACAGCGGCCTGATCACCGGCACCATCACCGCCGACGACACCGACCACGACACGTTCACCTACAGCGCACCGGCCACCACCAGAAAAGGCACCATCCACGTCAACACCGACGGCACCTTCACCTACACGCCCACCCACGCCGCCCGCCAAGCCGCCAGCGCACCACGCGCCAGCCGCTCCGCCCAGTCCGACTCGTTTAGGGCCACCATCGACGACGGCCACGGCGGCACCACCACCGTCACCGTCAAAATCGCCATCACGCCCCTCGGCCACGTCAACGTCGGCCCAGGCAATGCCGTCGCCACGGTGGGGCAAGCGGATGCGACCACCGGCGTTATCACCGGAGCGGTCAGCGTGACCGACCCCGAACAGGACACGATCAGCTACAGCGGAAGCACGACGACGACGAAGGGCGACATCGTCGTCAACACCGACGGCACCTTCACCTACACCCCGAAACCTGACGCATTGCACGCCGCAATCGCGAACGACGCAACAACCGCTGCCCAGATCGACAGCTTCACCGTCACTGCTGACGACGGCTACGGGGGAACGCTGGACATACCTGTCCAGGTGTCACTCGTTCCGCGCGTGACGGGCGGATCAGTGCTGGCAGACATGATGCCGCTGGGCACTACCCCGCTGGGGATCGCACTGACCTCAGACGGCGCACACGCCTACGTGACCGACCAGTACGCGCAGCTGGTGCATCTCGTCAATGTGAAGAGCGGTGACGTCGACGCTGAAATTCCGGTCGTTGGAAGCCCGTCTCGCATCGTGCTGACGCCTGATGGTGCATTCGCCTACGTCCTGGGCAGCAGCAATATTATTTCGAACAGCGTTTCGGTAATCGACACGGCGACAAAGCAAGTCACGACGGTTGACATCGGCGGCACGGCGCAGGATCTGGCGGTCACTCCCGACAGCAGGTTCGTCTATGTGCTGAAAGGCGATTCCGATTCGGTGGCAGTGATCCAGACCTCGGATCAGACTGTGCTGACCGACATCTCGGTCGGTGAGCAACCACGGGCTATCGCGATTACAAACAACGGCCACACTGCCTACGTGCTTAACGGGCAAAGCCGCTCGATCTCAGTCATCGATACCGCGACGAACACCGTCACAAGCACGATCCCCTCGATCGGCGATGCCTCCAACTATCCCAACGACATCGCGGTGAGCCCGGACGGCAAGCGGCTCTACGTCACTGCGGCCTACGTCGGTTCGGGCTGGCTGAAGGTCTACGATCTCGAGCACGACAACGCCGTGCTTGCAACGATCAGCCCGGGCTTCGCTGCCGGTGACATCGCGCTCAGCCAGGACGGGAAGTACGCGTACCTGCCAACGTACAGCGGTGTCACGGTTGTGGACACTGAGACATTCGCCAAATCGACGATCCAGTCGCCGTTGGCGCGACCAGGCCTGCTTGCGGTGTCACCCGACGGCACCGCCGTCTATGCGACGAGCCCAATGGGCTACTCGCCCGCGCAAAGCGGCGGCTATCTTCTGACCTACGCCAGCGCGCCAGGAAACACGGCGCCGACACTGACCGTGACGCCGGGCGACGACGCCGATCCGCACAGCGTGGTGTTCCAAGCGACCGGAACCGACGTCGACCACGACATGCTGACCTTCTTCAGCGGCCTTGGCATCACGGACCTCGGGAACGGCACCTTCAAGTTCACGCCGCCCGGCATTGCACAGGCGACCGACCAGCCGGTTCAGTTCGTGATCTACGCCAAGGACGGTCACGGTGGAGTCGTCGCGAAGACCGTGCAGGTCACCGTGCAAGGTGCGGAGATCGCGACGGCGTCGACGCAACCGTATGCCCAGGTTGTCGGGTACAGCCCGGACGGCACGCTGGCCTATGTGCGCGGGTACGACGGGGAAGCCGGGACCTCCTCGGTTACCGTTGTGAAAGTTTCGGACGGGTCGGTGGTTACGACATTCGACGACCTCGACGGCGCGGTCGCGGACCGGGTGAGCCTCGACGGCCAACACGTCTATCTCCTGCAACGGATCGACAACGGCGACTTCGCCTACACCATCCACTTCATCGTTCTCGACACCCAGACCGGCGAACTGTCGACACCCATCGACATCGGCGAACTGTTCAACGACCATCAGTACAGTCCTGACGGTACGCATATGTACGCGATCACCTACAAGGACGGCGAGGATTCGATCGCCGCGATCGACCTGCAGACCAATACCGTTACGTACGTCCCGGTTGGCGGTTTCATGGGCAGCATGGCGATCAGCGCCGACAGCCAAAAGGTCTACGTGACGACGAGCAACTCCGTCATCGTGGTTGATGCCCAGAGCAATTCGATCGTCGACACCATCACCGTCGACTCTGACGAGATCCAGAATGTCGTAGTGGGCCCAGACCCGCGGTACCTCTACATCACCGCCTTGGACCAAGTAGTGGAACAAACCGAGGGGGGGACGACGACTTACTACAACCCCTCACTGGTCATCTACGACCTGCAAAACGATGCGGCGCTGACGAAAACCTCAGTGCAGAACGCATTTTGGGATCAGTTCAGCCCGGACGGCACTAAGCTGTACCTCAGTTACGTCGACGACAAGATAAGCCAAATCGACCCGCAGACCGGCGAAGTCATCGCCACCCTGGACGTCGGAGTTGACACCGGCCAGCTC
>DATBFF010000024.1:0-41280 GCA_036558625.1 Mycobacterium sp.
CCAAGGGTCAGTACTCGCCGACATCCGAGATCGGCAAGGTCACCAAGTCCACCCCGATGGGCTCGCTCGATCAGCCGTTCAACCCGGTCTCGTTGGCGCTGGGCGCCGAGGCGACATTCGTCGGGCGCGCGCTCGATTCTGACCGCAAGGGACTTTCGGAGGTTTTGCGCGCAGCTGCCCAGCACCGCGGCTCGTCGTTCGTAGAGATCCTGCAAGACTGCCCCATCTTCAACGACGGCTCGTTTGACCTGCTGCGTAAAGAAGGCGCCGAGGAGCGCCTGATCATGCTGCAGCAAGGCCAGCCGATCACGTTCGGCCCCGACGGCGAATACTGCGTCGTGCGGTCCGGCTTCAGCCTCGAGATCGCCAAGACCGCCGACGTGTCTGCGGACGTGATCGTCACGCATGACGCCACCACCGAAGATCCGTCATTCGCGTTCGCCCTGTCGCGGCTCTCGGAGCAAAACCTCGAGCACGCCGTGATGGGCATCTTCCGGCAGGTTCAGCGCCCCACCTACGACGATGGCGTGCACGAGCAGGTGCGTAGCGCTCGAGAAGCGATTCCGCATGATGCGTCCGCGCTGCAGGCACTGCTGCGCGGACGCGACACCTGGACCGTTGACTGACGGTTCGGCGCCGCTGGCAGGCGTGGTGCTGGCGGGTGGCGCGTCGCGCCGGATGGGTCGGGACAAAGCCACGCTGCCGTATTTGGGTGGCACGCTGCTCGAGCACGTCGTCACGGTGGTCGGTGAGCGCTGCGCCCCGGTCTTCGTGATCGCCGCGCCGGGACAGCCGATGCCCGCAACCGACGCCGACGTGTTGCGCGACCATGTCCCCGGCGTCGGGCCGCTGGTCGCGACGGGTCGTGGCCTGCGCGCCGCAGCCGACGCCGGTGCGACCTGGGCGTTCATCTGTGCGGTGGACATGCCGTTCCTGGACGCTGCGCTGATCGACACGCTGGTCGAGTCCTCGACGAATCTGACCGCCGACGTGGTGCTGCCCTGGGACGGCCGGGACCATTTCCTGGCCGGGCTGTACCGCACGTCGCTGGTGGACACAGTGGCCACGCTCGTCGATGCCGGGGAGCGCAGCATGGCCGCGTTGGTGAATTCCGTTGAGGCACAGCGAATTGTGGTCGCAGATGGCCGCGCGCTCACCAACGTGAATTCTGCAGCCGACTTAGCCGTACTGGCATAGCCGTAATGCACCGCCGCAATTAATTACCAGCAGCGTCAGATTGAAACGACGTCAGTGTGCGCTGTCTGATCACACCTCGAATGGTTTCTGGCCGGAAATTTTTCCAGAATTAGACCGCACCGGTAAATTGGCCGTACCGGTCACAATTTCGCGCAGTGTAACCGGGACCACCATGCACCAGCAGGTCAGCTCATGTCACATTGTGTTTAGGAAAACGTGGGGCCGGGATTTCCGTGCGCCACCTCACAAAATAGCGGTGATTTGGATCACGCTATCGCAGAGCGTAGCCAACCTGAGGAACTCTCAGAATCGCCGAGCTGACCTGTAATAAGCCTGGAGACCACGGCCGGGAACTGCTCGTTATTGTTTTGGGATACGGCGTGTCGTGATGTGACTTTCTTTTCGAGAATTTGTACTGTCCGTTCGTCTTCTTAATTGGAGCAAATACAAATTCAAATACCACGAACCTGCGTGTGAGTCGGGGCTTCCCGGCGTCGCGCCCGACCGAGACGGCGCGATCCAAAAGCAATTCGCCCAACGAGGGCATCTCCGCCCGCGGACGCGGGCGGCTTTGGCGCGCGCTTGGCGAAAGGGATCAATGTGAAGAACCTCCGCAAGCTGTTGACCACCGGCGCGATCACGGGCGGTCTGCTGGCCGCACCGATGGCGCTGTCGACGGCCACCGCCCATGCGGACGGCATGAACTGGGATGCCGTCGCGGCCTGCGAGTCCGGCGGTAACTGGTCGATCAACACCGGCAACGGCTATTACGGCGGTCTGCAGTTCACGATGGGCACTTGGCGGGCCAACGGCGGCGCGGGCTCGCCGCACAACGCCTCGCGTGCCGAGCAGATCCGGGTCGCGGAAAACGTGCTGCGCAGCCAGGGCATCGGCGCCTGGCCGGTGTGCGGCCGTCGCGGCTGATATCCACCAAAAGAATTCGGGCGGTGCCAAATCATTGGCACCGCCCGTTTCTTTTTTCACAAAACTCTCATAGATATCACAGATCACGGCGGTAACACCCGTACGACACGTCCCGATTACAACATCGACCGCAATTTCGGGGGCTCGGCGAAGGAGATCGCAATGTCGGGGATTCGCAAGACAGTCATGGTGGCCGCAATTTCAGGTGCGATGTTCGGTGTGCCAGCCGTCCTCTCGGCGGCGACCGCGCAGGCCGACACCGTCAACTGGGACGCAATCGCGCAGTGCGAGTCCGGCGGCAACTGGGCCACCAATACCGGTAACGGCGCCTTCGGCGGCCTGCAGTTCAAGCAGGCGACCTGGACGGCCAACGGTGGTGTCGGATCGCCGGCCACCGCCAGCCGCGCCGAGCAGATCCGGGTGGCCGAGAACGTCCTGCGGACGCAGGGCCTGGGCGCATGGCCGACGTGCGGCGCTTACGCCGGAAGCCCGGTCACGGCGCGCCCCGCCACGACCCAGACCGGCCCGGGGACCTGGAACGTTCCGGTCACCCCCCGCTGCCAGAACGTGCCCGACCTGTTCGGCATCAAGCTGTCGTACCTGTGCACGACGATCAGCGCGCCGCTGCAGATGTTCAACGGCGTCGGTGCCCGCTGAGCGCCTCGGGCATCGCGAACGCGTCGCGCGACGCGATCGTCGCGAGGTGCCGGGTGATCCACCACTCCGGGGCGACCACACTCGCCCGAATGCCCGCGGCGGCCAGCATGGCCGGCCGCAAGTTCACCAGACGGCCGACCAGCGCAGATTCGCGGACGAGTGGCTGGACTCGGGGTCGCCGAAACGCCACGAACCGGGCGAACGCCGAGGTGATGTCGTCGGCTCCGTCGACGAACGCCGCGAGGATCGCCGCGTCCTCAAGCCCCTGACAGCCGCCCTGGCCGAGATGCGGGCGCATCGCGTGCGCGGCGTCGCCCACCAGGACGAGCGGGCCGCGGGACCAGACCTTCGCGGCCCGGCGATCGTAGATGTCGTGGCGAAGGACCGCGGCGGGGTCGGTTGCGGCGAGCATGTCGGGCACCGGTTCTGGCCACGACCAATACTTGTTGCGTAGGTAGGTCAGCTCGCCGTCGGCGCAAGTCGCCCCCTCGGGTGCCCGTTCGGTGGCGAACCAGTAGGTGTGGTCGGGGCCCATCGGCACATGGCCGAACTCGACGCCCGGCCCCAAGGTTTCCGCGGCCAGCTCAGGATCGATCCTGAGCTCGGCCACTCCGCGCCACGCCGTGTAGCCGGCGTAGGAATGCTTCAGCGGGCCGTTGAGATGCCCCGCGATCACCGAGAACGTCCCGTCGGCCCCGACTACCGCGTCGGCGTCGGCGGTCGTGCCGTCGGAGAGCTGCAGCTGTAGGCCGTGCGCCGTCTCTGTCACGCTCGTCACCGCGAGGTTCAGCCGCCGGGTGTCTGGCTTCACCGCGCCGGCGAGGATCTCGGTGAGTGCCGCGCGCCGGATCACGACCAGGGGCTCGCCCAGGGCCTTGACGATGCGGTCCCGGTGCGGCCGACGCACCCAGGTGCCGTTGCGCCAGCGCATCGCGCCCGCGGTGACTCGCCCGCCGGCGTCGCGGACCTCATCACCGAGGCCGATCTCATCGAGCGCCGCCAGCGCGTTGGGCCAGATGCTGATGCCGGCTCCGCTCGACGCGTCGTCGCGTTCCTCGACGAGCGCTACCTCGATCCCGCGGCGCTGTAGCGCGACGACGCTCGCGAGGCCGGCGATGCCCGCACCCACTACGACGACCCGACTCGGCATGCGCCGAACATATCGCGGCGATGAGCCGCTTGCGCGAAGAGCAGATGGCGGCGATGAGCCGCTTGCGCGAAGAGCAGATGGCGGCGATGAGCCGCTTGCGCGAAGAGCAGATGGCGTCGATGAGCCGCTTGCGCGAAGAGCAAATGTGATCGATGAGCCGCTTGCGCGAAGAGCAACGGGCGGTGCGTAGGTTCTAGGCATGGCCGCAGGCAATCGTGAGTTCGACATCGTGCTGTACGGAGCGACGGGCTTCGTCGGCAAGCTGACCGCCGAATACCTGGCGCGTGCAGGTGACGGCGCTCGCATCGCGCTGGCCGGGCGCTCCGCCGACCGCCTGCGTGCGGTGCGTGACACTCTGGGCGCGGCGGCCGCGGACTGGTCGCTGGTCGAGGCCGATGCGTCGGCGCCGCCAACGCTGACCGCCATGGCCGAACGGACGCGAGTGGTTGTCACGACCGTGGGCCCGTACGCGAAATACGGCCTGCCTCTGGTGGAGGCGTGTGCGGGCGCGGGGACCGACTACGCGGACCTGACCGGCGAGCCCCAGTTCATGCGCACGACGATCGACCTGTTCCACAAGCAGGCCATCGACACCGGCGCCCGGATCGTGCACGCGTGCGGATTTGACTCGATTCCGTCGGACCTGAGCGTGTATGCGCTGTACCGCCAGGCCGCCGAGGACGGCACCGGTGAATTGACCGACACCACATTCGTAGTGCGTGATACCCGCGCCGGCCTTTCGGGTGGCACCTACGCGTCGATGACCGAGCTGATGCGCGACGCCTCCAACGACCGGGAGGTACGGCGCCTGCTGGCCGACCCGTACTCGCTGAGCCCTGATCGAAGCGCGGAACCGGATCTCGGCGCGGAGCCCGACCTGCCCTGGCGGCGCGGCCGCGACATCGCCCCCGAACTGGCCGGACTGTGGACGGCCGGGTTCGTCATGGCGCCGTCCAACACCCGCGTCGTGCGGCGCAGCAACGCGTTGTTGGACTGGGCCTACGGCCGCCGGTTCCGGTATTCGGAGGCCATGAGTCTCGGCGGGTCCGTCGTCGCGCCGGTGGCTTCTGCCGCGCTGACCGGCGCGGTCAACGCGACTTTCGGTCTGGGCAGCCGGTTCTTCCGGCTGCTGCCGGATCGACTGGTCCAGCGGATCCTGCCGAAACCGGGCACCGGGCCGAGCGAGAAGGCGCGCGAACGCGGCTACTACAAAGTGGAGACCTACACGACCACCACCAGCGGCGCGCGTTACGTGGCTGCGATGGCCCAGCGGGGCGATCCCGGCTACAAGGCGACCTCGGTGCTGCTGGCCGAGAGCGGCCTCGCACTGGCGCTCGACCGCGACCAGCTCTCGGATCTGCGTGGAGTACTGACTCCGGCCGCGGCAATGGGCGACGCCCTGCTCGCCCGCTTCGGCAACGCCGGTGTTTCTCTGGACACCGCCCGGCTGAGCTAATATTCGGCAGTCCAAACCCGATGAACGACAGGACTTTTGGGTTGCCCATGACCCGAAATGACCGCGGGTAGTGTGCCGGCCGGTTGCGCCGCAGTATCTGCTGCGGGTCAAGAAACGCAAATGGTCGATCAGGTAGTTCGTCGATAAGGGCTCAACCGGGCGGGCGCGCTCCTAGGATGAGCCCGGTAAGCATTCCGAGACCTGTATGGGAGGGCTCGGATGACTGCAGCGCCGCTGGTGTGCTCATCCTGTGGCATCGAACCCTCGCGGGCGGGCGCTAGATACTGCGACGCCTGCGGTAAGCCACTGGGCGGGCCAGCCGGTCACGCCGAATTCAAACAGGTGACGGTGTTGTTCGCCGATGTGGTGCGCTCAATGGACATCGCGGCGGCGGTAGGTCCGGAACGACTGCGTGAGGTCATGGCCGAGCTAGTCGGCCGCAGCGCAGCGGTCGTGCGTCGGTACGGCGGAACAATGGACAAGTTCACGGGTGACGGCCTGATGGCGGTATTCGGCGCACCAATAGCGCTCGAGGACCACGGGGTTCGCGCGTGTCTGGCGGCGCTGGCGATTCAAACCGAGGCTGACCGCTTAGCGGTGGAGGTGCAGCGCGCCGACGGCATCACGCTGGAATTGCGGGTGGGCCTGAATTCGGGGCAAGTAGTTGCCGGCGAAATCGGTTCGGGCATAACGGGTTACACAGCGATCGGGCAGCAGGTGGGCCTGGCGCAACGGATGGAGTCGGTGGCACCGCCGGGCGGCGTGATGCTGTCCGAGTCGACTTGTCACTTGGTTGAACACGCTGCCACGTTGGCCGAGCGAGAGCTGGTGCGCATCAAAGGATTCAACGAGCCGATTGGCGCCCGGCGACTGCTCGCCATCGAGCCAAGGCATGTGTTGGTCGGGGGCCCGGAATCGACGCTGGTCGGTCGAAGCCGGGAGATGGCCGCCATTGGTGCGATCTTGGACCGCACTGTCCACGGCCGCGGTGTTGTCGTAGGGGTGGCGGGCCCGCCGGGTATCGGCAAGTCTCGCCTCGCGCGGGAAACCGCTGCGCTGGCGGCCGGTCGCGGGTTCGAGGTGTTTTGGAGCTTCTGCGAGTCTCACGCCAGCGACATCCCGTTCCATGCCGTGACCCGGCTGCTACGGGCGCGCACAGGAATTGCGGAGATGGACCGCCGCGACGCCCGCGCCCACGTGCGCGCGCAAATGCCGGACGCTGCCGAAGAGGATCTGGTGCTTCTCGACGATCTTCTTGGCATCGCCGAGCCTGACATACCCTCGTCCTACATCGCCCCCGACGCCCGCCGGCGCCGGTTGACTGCGTTGATCAATGCCGCCTCTCTGGTCCGCACCCAGCCGGCGCTCTACATCATCGAGGATGCGCATTGGATCGATGCGGTCAGTGAGTCAATGCTGGTCGACTTCTTGTCCGTCGTCCCGCAAACCCCTGCGATGGTGCTGATCACCTATCGCCCCGAGTATCGAGGAGGTTTGATTGGCCTGCCCAGTGCGCAGACGATAGCGCTTGCACCGCTGGATGATTCGGATACCTCAGACTTGCTCGACGAACTGCTTGGCTCGGACCGCTCGGTCGGTGAGCTCGGCACAGCCATTGTGTCGCGGGTCGGTGGTAACCCGTTCTTCGCCGAGGAAATCGTACGGGACCTGGTCGAACGCGGGGTGCTGCGGGGGCAGCGCGGCGCCCATGTGTGCCAGTCAGGTATCACCGAGGTCAGCGTGCCGCCGAACCTGCAGGCCACCATCGGGGCGCGCATCGATCGTCTGGGTCGCGAAGCCAAGCTGACGCTCAACGCGGCAGCGGTGATCGGTACTCGGTTCGGCACTGAGTTGCTGACCAGCCTGGGTGTCGAGCCGGTTCTCGACGAGCTGATCAGGGCGGAGCTGATCGACCATGTGACGTTCACCCCGCGCGCGGATTATGCGTTTCGGCACCCTTTGATCCGCGCGGTCGCCTACGAGTCTCAGCTCAAGTCGGATCGCGCGGAGTGGCACAGGCGCCTGGCCGCCGCGATCCCAGAGCGTGAGCCGGGCACGGTGGACGAGAATGCGGCGCTGATCGCCCAGCATTTGGAGGCCGCCGGCGACCTGCGTGCTGCCTACGGCTGGCTTATGCGTGCGGGCGGGTGGTCGACCAACCGCGATATCGCCGCAGCGCGGATCAGTTGGGAGCGTGCGCGTCAGATCGCCGATGCGCTGCCCGCCGATGATGCGGACCGCACCGCAATGCGCATCACACCGCGCACGATGCTGTGCGTCAGCGCTTGGCGAGCAGCCGGGCGTGACAGCTCCGTCCACTTCGAACAACTTCGGGAACTCTGCGCTATCGCGGGGGACAAGGCCTCATTGGCCATCGCCATGACGGGGCTGACAACCGAGCTCTTGTGGCATGGGCGCGCCCGCGAGGCGTCGCGTCTGGCGACCGAGCAGATGACGCTTCTCGAGTCGATCGGCGACGCGGCGCTGACCATAGGGGCCGCGTACGTGGCAATCACCGTCAAGATACAAACCGGTGAGTTCGCCGACGTTTTGCGGTGGTCGCAGACCGTCATCGAGCTGGCTCAAGGCGACGCTGCCAAGGGCGCCAACCTCGCAATGGGATCACCGCTGGCTGCAGCATTGCTATTTCGCGGCCTCGCTCGATATTGCCTGGGACTTGTCGGGTGGCGCCAGGATCTCGATGACGCCCTGGCGACGGCCCAAAGAAGCGATCCGGTAACCCGCGCGTTGATCGTCGCGGTCACATACGGTTCTGCGATCACCAGCGGGGTGTTGCGGGCCGACGACCGCGCGGTGCGTGAGATCGAAGTCGCGCTGCAGACCGCCGAGAAGTCAAGTGACGATACGGCATTGGGCAGCGCGCAGTACTTCCTTGGTGTCGTGCTGATGTCTCAGGACGCCGCGGCAGACCGTCAGCGGGGCCTAGAGCTGGTGACGCAGGTCCGTGACACGTGGGTGCGCGAGCGAACTCGCCTGTACTTGGTGCCGTCTGCCGAAGTAGTAGTGGCCCGGGAAATGGTCATGGTTGGCGACCGCGACGGCGCCATCCCGGTGATGCGGAAAGCCGTCGACGATCTGTTCCATCAGGGGCAGTGGGGTACCTGTGGTCTGGCCATCGCCGTTCTGATCGAGACGCTGCTGGACGGCGGCACCGACGCGGAAGTCAGCGAAGCCGAGGCCACGATAGACCGCTTGGCGAAACTACCGCCTGACGGTTGGGCCGTGCGGGACATCTGGTTGATGCGACTGCGTGCGCTGCTGTCACGCGCCCGGGGCGACGAAACTGGATACCGGCATCTGGTGAGCCGCTATCGCGCGATGGCGGAATCGCTTGGCTTCGAAGGGCACGTCGATTTGGCCCACATGATGCAGGGCGGCACCGCTTCCTCCCGGTAAACCGCGGTGCGAAGACGGCCGAGCCGGTCGCAATTCGGATTATGGTCATCATGGACTGACCGGCGACATGACGAAGGCGGCGACAGCGATGGCAGATCTTGACGAGCTCTATGCCCAAATTCCCACCGACGAGATCGCGGGCAAGCTCGATGCCGACCGCGACAGCGTCGACCACGCGATCAAGACACTCGTTCCGGTTCTCGTCGGCGGCTTGCACCACAACGTCGAAGATCCCGATGCGGCATCACAGATCGAGTCGGCTGCTACCCAGCAGGCAGCAACCGGACTGCTCGACGGTGGCGTCAGCGTCGATCAGGTCGACGAGCAGGACGGCCAACAAGCCGTCGCGCGGATCTTCGGCGGTAACGACGCATCGCAAGTCGCGACGGCGTTGTCGAACGCCGGGGCCGGCAACAACGATCTGATGAAGCAGCTGTTGCCGATCATCACCCCGATCGTGCTGGCCTACATCGGCAAGAAGATCACCGAGCGTGCCGGCGGCTCGGCGCCTGCTACGGAGGGCTCGTCAGGCGGCGGGCTTGGCGACATCTTGGGCAACATCCTCGGCGGCAAATCCAGTGGCGGGGACAACCCGCTGGGCGGCATCCTGGGCGGCATCCTCGGCGGTGACAAAGGCGGGACGATCGGCGACATCATCGGCGGTCTGATCCGCGGCGGCAAGTAGGGGCTTTTCCGTCCGCTCGCCGCCGATTCCTAGAATTGAGCGGTGACTCCCCGCTCTGCTGCGCCTGACGGTCTGCCGAAGGCGTGGGATCCGGCTGTGGAGGGTGAGCTGTACCAGGGGTGGGTCGATGCCGGCTACTTCACCGCCGACGCACACAGCGGCAAGCCCGGGTACTCGATCGTATTGCCGCCGCCCAATGTGACGGGCAGCCTGCACATGGGCCATGCGTTGGACCACACGCTGATGGACGCGCTCACCCGCCGCAAGCGCATGCAGGGTTACGAGGTGCTGTGGCTGCCCGGCATGGATCACGCCGGCATCGCCACCCAGACCGTCGTCGAGAAGCAGCTCGCGGTCGACGGCAAGACCAAAGAGGACTTCGGCCGCGAACTGTTCATCGACAAGGTGTGGGACTGGAAGCGCGACTCGGGCGGCACGATCGGAGCCCAGATGCGCCGCCTCGGCGACGGTGTCGACTGGAGCCGCGACAGGTTCACGATGGACGACGGCCTGTCTCGCGCGGTGCGCACGATCTTCAAGCGGCTCTACAACGCGGGCTTCATCTATCGCGCGGAGCGGCTGGTGAACTGGTCGCCAGTGCTTCAGACTGCGATCAGCGACCTCGAGGTCAAATACGACGACATCGACGGGGAGCTGGTGTCGTTTCGCTACGGCTCGCTCGACGACGACGAGCCGCACATCGTGGTCGCGACCACCCGCGTCGAGACGATGCTCGGCGACACGGCGATCGCCGTGCACCCCGACGACGAGCGCTACCGCCACCTCGTCGGCACCACGCTGGCCCACCCCTTCACGGAACGTGACCTCGTCATCGTCGCCGACGAACACGTCGACCCCGAATTCGGCACGGGCGCAGTCAAAGTCACGCCGGCGCATGATCCCAACGACTTCGAGATCGGGCTGCGGCACAACTTGCCGATGCCGACGATCATGGATACCAAGGGCCGGATCGCCGACACCGGAACCGTCTTCGACGGGATGGACCGATTCGAGGCGCGGATCAAGGTGCGCGAGGCGCTCGCAGAGCAGGGCCGCGTCGTTGCCGAAAAACGGCCGTACACCCACAGCGTGGGGCACTCTGAGCGCAGCGGCGAACCGATCGAACCGCGGCTGTCTTTGCAGTGGTGGGTCAAGGTCGAGCAGCTGGCCAAGGCCGCCGGTGACGCGGTGCGCAACGGCGACACCGTGATTCACCCACAGAGCCTCGAGCCGCGGTGGTTCGACTGGATCGACAACATGCACGACTGGTGCATCTCGCGGCAGCTGTGGTGGGGGCACCGCATCCCGATCTGGCATGGCCCCGACGGGCAGATGGTCTGCGTCGGGCCCGACGAGTCGGCACCCGAAGGTTGGGAGCAGGACCCAGACGTGCTCGACACGTGGTTCAGCTCAGCACTGTGGCCGTTCTCGACGATGGGCTGGCCGCATCGCACGCCAGAGCTGCGCAAGTTCTATCCGACCGAAGTGCTGGTAACCGGCTACGACATCCTGTTCTTCTGGGTCGCGCGAATGATGATGTTCGGCATGTTCGTCGCCGACGACGACGCGATCACCCTCGATGGAGAGCGCGCTCCGCAGGTGCCGTTCCGAAACGTGTTCCTGCACGGGCTGATCCGCGACGAGTTCGGCCGCAAGATGAGCAAATCGCGAGGCAACGGCATCGACCCACTCGACTGGGTGGAGCTGTTCGGCGCCGACGCGTTACGGTTCACGCTGGCCCGCGGTGCGAGCCCCGGTGGCGACCTGACCATCGGCGAAGACCACGCACGCGCGTCGCGCAACTTCGTCACGAAGCTGTTCAACGCCACTCGTTTTGCGCTCATCAACGGCACTCGTCCCGCGCCGCTGCCGGATGTGAACGAGCTCACCGATGCCGACAGGTGGATTCTCGGTCGGCTGGAAGAGGTTCGCGCCGAGGCGGATTCAGCATTCGACGGTTACGAGTTCAACCGGGCTTGTGAAGCTCTGTACCACTTCGCGTGGGACGAGTTCTGTGACTGGTACGTCGAGTTGGCGAAAGTACAACTGTCCGAGGGAATCTCGCACACTACCGCTGTGCTGGCCGAAGTCCTCGATGTGCTGCTGAGGCTGCTGCACCCGGTGATGCCCTTCGTCACCGAGGCGTTGTGGAAGGAGGTCACCGGTGGTGAGTCGGTGGTGATCAGCGAATGGCCGGTGTCTACCGGCGTGACGTTGGATCCCGTTGCTGCACAGCGAATTTCCGATATGCAGAAGCTGGTCACCGAAGTGCGCCGCTTTCGCAGCGACCAGGGGCTGGCCGACCGGCAGAAGGTCCCGGCGCGGATGTCAAAGATCGATGCCGCCGGCCTGGCGACGCAGGTGGCGTCAGTGACGTCGCTTGCGTGGCTGACCGAGGCCGTCGACGCCTTCAACCCCACCGCGTCGGTGGAGGTGCGGCTGTCCACTGCGACCGTGACCGTCGAGGTCGACACGTCGGGCAGCGTCGACGTCGACGCCGAACGCCGCAGGCTCGAAAAGGACTTGGCGGCAGCGGAAAAGGAGCTCACAGGCACCTCAGGCAAGCTTGGCAACGACGCGTTCCTGGCCAAGGCGCCCGCCGAGGTGGTCGCCAAAATCCGCGCGCGCCAGCAATTAGCGCGCGAGGAAGTCGAGCGCATCACGAACCGCCTGGCCGCCCTGTGACCGCCGGAACGGTAGTCCACGAGGTGCTTACCCGCACTTTTCCGCGCGGAATACCGTTCCGGCGGTGATGAAGGCCGCGATGACCAGCCCTACTCCTGACGAGATCGCTGCACTGCTGCAAGTCGAGCATCTGCTGGACCAGCGCTGGCCCGAAACCAAGATCGAGCCCAGCCTGACGCGCATCACGGCGCTTCTGGACCTGCTCGGGTCGCCGCAGCGCAGCTACCCGTCGATCCACGTCGCGGGGACCAACGGCAAGACGTCGGTCGCCAGGATCGCCGACGCCGTGCTGAGCGCTCTGGGCCGGCGTACCGGTCGCACCACAAGCCCCCATCTTCAATCGGCGGTCGAGCGCATCGCCGTCGACAACCAGCCGATCAGCCCGGCCCGCTACGTAGAGGTCTACCGGGAGGTCGAACCGTTCGTGCAGATGGTGGACAAACAGTCGCAGGCCGGCGGCGGCCCGGCGATGAGCAAGTTCGAGGTCGTCACGGCGATGGCATTCGCAGCGTTCGCCGATGCGCCCGTCGACGTCGCAGTCGTCGAGGTCGGCCTGGGTGGTCGCTGGGACGCCACCAACGTCGTCAACGCGCCCGTCGCGGTCGTCACGCCGGTCAGCGTCGACCACACCGAGTACCTCGGCCACGACATCGCAGGCATCGCCGCGGAAAAGGCCGCCATCATCACCCGCCAACCGGAGTCGCTCGATCCGACGGACACCGTCGCGGTCATCGGGCGCCAGCCGGGCGAGGCGATGGAGGTGCTGCTGGCGCAGGCTGTGCGCGCCGACGCCGCCGTCGCGCGCGAGGATTCCGAGTTCGCCGTGCTGGACCGTCAGATCGCGGTCGGCGGCCAGATGCTGACGCTGCAGGGTCTCGGCGGCGTCTACTCCGACCTGTTTCTACCGCTGCACGGCGAGCATCAAGCGCACAATGCGGTAATCGCGCTGGCCGCCGTCGAGGCGTTCTTCGGTGCCGGCGCGCAGCGCCAGCTCGACGTCGACGCTGTGCGGTCCGGATTCGCAGGCGTGACCAGTCCCGGGCGACTGGAACGAGTCAGATCGGCGCCGACCGTCCTGCTGGACGCGGCGCACAACCCGGCCGGTGCGGCGGCGTTGGCGCACACGCTGGGCAGCGAGTTCGACTTCCGCTATCTCGTCGGAGTGGTCGCGGTGATGGCCGACAAGGACGTCGGCGGAATCCTGGCGGCGCTGGAGCCGGTGTTCGACCAGCTCGTCGTCACGCACAACGGCTCGCCTCGCGGTCTGGACGTCGACACGCTGACCGACATCGCCACCGAGCGGTTCGGGCCGGACCGGGTGGCGCGGGCCGCGACACTGGCAGACGCTGTCGAGACCGCCACTGCACTGGTCGAAGAGGCCGCCGACGAGGCGTATTCGGGCACGGGGATCGTGATCACCGGTTCGGTGGTCACCGCGGGCGCCGCCCGCACGCTGTTCGGAAAGGATCCCGCGTGACCGAACCCGCCCACGCTCCCGACCCGTGGAAGAGCTTCCGCGGGGTGATGGCCGGTGTTCTGGTGCTGGAGGCGATCGTGGTGCTGCTGGCGCTGCCGGTGGTCGCCGTCGTCGGCAGGGGGTTGACAACGGCCACGGGCACGTACGTGATCGGCGTGGCTGCGCTGCTGGTGGTGTTGGCCGGCCTGCAGCGCTGGCCGTGGGCGATCTGGGTCGATCTCGGGGTGCAGCTCGTGGTGATCGCGGGCTTCGTCGTGCACGCCGCGATAGGCGCCATCGGCGTGCTGTTCGCCGGGGTGTGGCTGCTGCTTGTGTACCTGCGCGCCGAGGTGCGGCGCCGGGAGAAGCGCGGCCAGCTGCCCGGCCAGCAGCCACCGCTGGATTAGGGTGGCGGCGTGAGTGCGGCTGAGCGAACCCTGGTGCTGATCAAGCCCGACGGTGTGCAACGCGGGCTGGTGGGCGAGGTCATCAGCCGTATCGAGCGCAAAGGGCTGACGCTTGCGGCGCTGGAGCTCAAGACCGTCACCGACGAGCTGGCCCGCCAGCACTACGCCGAGCACGAGGGCAAGGCGTTCTTTGCGTCTTTGCTGGACTTCATCACCTCGGGCCCGGTCGTCGCAGCGGTCGTCGAAGGCCCGCGTGCGGTGGCAGCGTTCCGGCAGATCGCCGGCGGCACCGACCCGGTCGAGAAGGCCGCGCCGGGCAGCATCCGGGCCGATTTCGCGCTGGAAACCCAGAACAACCTCGTGCACGGCTCAGATTCGCCTGAGTCGGCGGCGCGCGAGATTGCGCTGTGGTTTCCCGGTCTATAGCGCTCTTTGCCGCGCACAGGCTCCGGTGTGGGATACTGGGTTCTGGATAGCCGGCACCCCCGCGGTTCCGGAGATCCGGATGAAGACTTCGACGAGCGCGACGATCGCGACCCCGCGATGCGGCGCGGACCGTCACAGCCGTCATTCGCACCAGGTGCCGACGGGGTTCAGCCGAACCGCTCGGCGCGAGACCTACAAGGCTCGGGGCACGCCCCGAGTTCACAGAGATAGCCCTCGCGTGGCCGCGTCTGCCGACGCGCCCGGGGGCTTATAGGAGATTACGTGGCCGACCATGACCTTTCACACGATCAACCTGACAGCGGCCCGGAGGGCGAAGACCAGACGCCGGAGGCCGGCAGCCTGCACACGCTGACGCAGGTCGCG
Organism: Mycobacterium sp.; assembly: GCA_036558625.1. Lineage (GTDB taxonomy): Bacteria > Actinomycetota > Actinomycetes > Mycobacteriales > Mycobacteriaceae > Mycobacterium. The sequence goes on from DATBFF010000024.1 coordinate 14,845, forward strand.
GCGGAGGAATCGTCGGATCAACCCGACTACATGCCGCTGTTCGTCGCGCCGCAGCCGGTCGAGCGCAGTGTCGACGACGACTCCGACGACGACGACGGCGACGACTCCACCGACGACTCCGACGGCGACCAGTCCGATCGGCCCGCCGGTCGGCGCCGCCGCCGGGGCCGACGAGGCAGGGGCCGCGGCCGCGGCGAGCAGGGCGGCGGCGACGAATCCGACGACGACGCGTTGGACAGTGCGGACCAATCAGACGACTCCGACGACGACGAGGACGCCGACGACGACACCGCCACCGGTGACGGCGGCAACCGGCGGCGGCGACGCCGTCGACGGCGCAAGACGGGCAACGGCGACGACAACGACAGTGACGGTTCGCCCGACGACCCGCCGAACACCGTCGTGCATGAACGCGCTCCGCGGTCGTCAGACAGATCAGATCAGTCTGACGACAACGAGATTCGGGGCATTAGCGGGTCCACGCGCCTGGAGGCCAAACGGCAACGTCGCCGCGACGGACGTGATGCCGGCCGCCGCCGCCCGCCGATCCTGAGTGAGGCCGAGTTCCTCGCCCGTCGCGAGGCAGTCGAACGAATGATGGTCGTACGCGACAAGGTACGCACGGAGCCGCCGCACGAGGGCGCCCGCTACACGCAGATCGCAGTCCTCGAAGATGGCGTGCTGGTCGAGCATTTCGTCACGAGCCCAGCATCGGCGTCGTTGGTCGGCAACATCTACCTGGGCATCGTGCAGAATGTGCTGCCGTCGATGGAAGCCGCGTTCGTCGACATCGGCCGTGGTCGCAACGGTGTGCTGTATGCGGGCGAAGTCAATTGGGACGCAGCGGGTCTCGGCGGCAGTAACCGCAAGATCGAGCAGGCTCTCAAGCCCGGCGACTATGTCGTCGTGCAGGTCAGCAAAGACCCAGTCGGGCACAAGGGCGCGCGGCTCACCACGCAGGTGTCGTTGGCCGGACGATATCTGGTGTACGTGCCGGGCGCCTCGTCGACCGGGATCAGCCGCAAGCTGCCCGACACTGAACGCCAACGGCTCAAGGAGATCCTGCGGGAGGTCGTGCCGTCTGACGCCGGAGTGATCATCAGGACCGCGTCCGAAGGCGTCAAAGAAGACGACATCCGTTCCGACGTGAACCGGTTGCAGGAGCGCTGGACGCAGATCGAGGAGAAGGCCGAGGAGATCCGGGGCAAAACCGCGGGAGCGGCGGTCGCGCTCTACGAGGAACCCGACGTCTTGGTCAAGGTCATCCGCGACTTGTTCAACGAGGATTTCGCCGGCCTCGTCGTGTCCGGTGACGATGCGTGGGACACGATCAACGATTACGTGAACACCGTTGCGCCGGACCTGGTTTCGCGGTTGACCAAGTACGAGCCGCCCGTTCCTTCCGGGGCCGAGACGGCCCCCGACGTGTTCGCTGTGCATCGCATCGACGAGCAACTCGCCAAGGCGATGGACCGCAAGGTGTGGCTGCCGTCGGGCGGCACGCTGGTGGTCGACCGCACCGAGGCAATGACCGTCGTCGACGTCAACACCGGCAAGTTCACCGGCTCGGGCGGCAACCTCGAGGAAACCGTCACGCGCAACAACCTGGAGGCCGCCGAGGAGATCGTGCGTCAGCTTCGGCTGCGCGACATCGGCGGGATCGTCGTCATCGACTTCATCGACATGGTGCTCGAGTCAAACCGCGATCTGGTGTTGCGTCGGCTGACCGAGTCGCTGGCTCGGGATCGCACCCGGCATCAGGTTTCCGAGGTCACGTCGCTGGGGTTGGTGCAGCTGACTCGCAAGCGCCTGGGCACCGGGCTGGTCGAGGCGTTCTCGACCGCGTGTCCGCACTGCGCCGGCCGGGGGATTCTGCTGCACGCCGACCCGGTCGAGTCGACGCCCACGCGCAAGGAGGGCGGCCGGCGGGGCAAGCGCTCCCGTAAGTCCCGCAGCGACGAACCGGCGATCGCGAAGGTGCCCACCCACGCGCCCGGGGAGCATCCGCTGTTCAAGGCAATGGCCGCGGCCCGCACCGAGGAAGAGGACGAGGTGGGTCTCGTCGACGAGGACGCCGATGAGCTGGTCACCAGGCCAGTGGCCGCCGAGGACGAGGATCTCGAAGACGAGGATCTCGACGAGACCGACGACGAGGACGAGGACGACGACGAGATTGACGTCGACCTTGACGAGGACGACGAAGACCTCGACGACGATCTCGACGTGGATGACGATGAGGACGACGAGTCCGAGGAGTCCGACGACGACGAGTCGGGGGACGACGCGGCGCCTGTGGTGAACGCCGTCGCGCAGGGCCGCCGGCCACGCCGGGCCGCAGCCCGACCGGCCGGCCCGCCCCGCCACGACGAATGAGTCAATGCGGCGGTTTGACCCCTAAGGCGCTGGTCACGTACCCTTGACCAGTTGTCGCCAGGCCCTGTGAGCAACGACGGCCGACGGCAAAACCCCAGACCTGCGCGAGCCGGTGGCGCGCGCCACGAAGAGCGGAACGGACAACGATGGCGAGCTACGCAATCGTCAAGACCGGCGGCAAGCAGTACAAGGTGGCCGCCGGCGACGTCGTCAAGGTGGAAAAGCTCGACGGCGAACCCGGCGCGACCGTGAGTTTGCCCGTCGCCCTGGTCGTCGACGGCTCCGACGTCACGACCGATGCGGCCAAGCTCGCGAAGGTCGCGGTGACCGGCGAGATCCTCGAGCACATCAAGGGCCCCAAGATCCGCATCCACAAGTTCAAGAACAAGACCGGCTATCACAAGCGGCAGGGTCATCGTCAGCAGCTGACCGTGCTCAAGGTGACCGGGATCAAGTAATGAGCCGTCAGGCGAAGAACAGACCAAGTTAGGGGAGCTCACATGGCACACAAGAAGGGCGCGTCCAGCTCCCGCAACGGTCGCGATTCGGCCGCCCAGCGGCTCGGCGTGAAGCGGTTCGGCGGGCAGATCGTCAAAGCCGGCGAGATCATCGTCCGGCAGCGCGGCACCCACTTTCACCCGGGCGTCAACGTCGGCCGCGGCGGCGACGACACGTTGTTCGCCAAGGCGGCGGGCGCGGTCGAGTTCGGCGAGAAGCGCGGACGCAAGACGGTCAACATCGTCCCCGTCACGCACTAGCCTCGCCGCGAAACGTACGTTTCGCAGGGGCCCACTCGGACTTTTGCGGCGAAACGTGCGTCTCGACGAGGGAGGTGAGTACTGATGTCCCGGTTTGTCGACCGCGTCGTGATTCACGCCCGCGCCGGCAACGGCGGCAACGGCTGCGCGTCGGTGCACCGGGAGAAGTTCAAGCCACTGGGTGGCCCTGACGGCGGTAACGGCGGCCGCGGCGGCAGCATCTATCTCGTGGTCGACCCGCAAGTACACACACTGCTCGACTTCCACTTCCACCCTCATGTCGTCGCGCAGTCGGGCAAGCAGGGGCAGGGCGGCAACCGCGACGGCGCCGCCGCCGACGACCTTCACCTCAAAGTCCCGGACGGCACCGTCGTCCTCGACGCGAACGGACGGATATTGGCCGATCTCGTCGGCGCCGGAACCACATTCGCCGCCGCGGCGGGAGGCCGAGGTGGACTGGGCAATGCGGCGCTGGCGTCCCGGGCCCGCAAGGCACCGGGTTTCGCGTTGCTCGGCGAGAAAGGCCAGTCCCGCGACCTGACTCTGGAACTCAAGACCGTGGCCGACGTGGGCCTGGTCGGGTTTCCTTCGGCGGGCAAGTCGTCGTTGGTGTCGGTGCTGTCGGCGGCCAAGCCCAAGATCGCCGACTACCCGTTCACCACGCTGGCGCCCAACCTCGGGGTGGTGTCGGCAGGAGACAACTCGTTCACCGTTGCCGACGTGCCGGGGCTGATTCCCGGCGCATCGCAGGGCCGCGGGCTGGGTCTGGAATTCCTGCGGCATATCGAGCGCTGCGCGGTGCTGGTGCACGTCGTCGACTGCGCGACCGCTGAACCCGGCCGCGACCCCGTCTCCGACATCGAGGCGTTGGAGGCGGAGCTGGCTGCGTATTCTCCGACCCTGCATGCCGATTCGGCACTTCTCGACCTGTCCGAGCGGCCGCGAGCGGTCGTATTGAACAAGATCGACCTACCCGATGCGCGGGAGCTGGCAGAGTTCGTCCGCGACGAGGTGGCGCGGCGCTTCGGGTGGCCGATTTTCGGCGTTTCGACGCTGACTCGGGAAGGCTTGCGGCCGTTGACGTTCGCGCTGTGGGAGATGGTGGCTGCCTACCGCACGGCGCATCCTCCCGCGCCGCCGCGGCGGCCGGTGATTCGGCCGGTCCCCATCGACCAGAGCGGATTCACCGTCGCGCCCGACCCGCAGCAACAGGGAGCATTCGTCGTACGCGGTATCCGGCCCGAACGTTGGGTGGATCAAACGGATTTCGACAACGACGAAGCAGTCGGGTACCTCGGCGACCGGCTCGCCCGCCTCGGTGTCGAGGACGAACTGCTGCGCCTCGGCGCGACACCCGGGTGCGAGGTGACGATCGGCGACGTCACCTTCGACTGGGAGCCGCAAACCCCGGCCGGCGCCGACGTCGCGCTGTCGCAGCGCGGCACCGACATCCGGCTCGATCGCACCGAGCGCGTGTCGGCCTCGGAGCGCAAGGCGGCCCGGCGCGAACGCCGCAAGAAACCGGACCAGACATGACATCGCAGACGCGGGAAGCGGTGCGCACTGCACGCAGGGTGGTCATCAAGGTCGGTACCACGGCGTTGACCACCGATGCCGGTATGTTCGAGGTCGGCAGACTGGAAGGCCTCGCCGACGCGATCGAGACGCGGATGAAGGCCGGTTCCGACGTGGTCATCGTTTCCTCAGGGGCGATCGCCGCCGGGCTAGGCCCGCTCGGATTGTCGCGCCGCCCAGGTGATTTGGCTACCAAGCAGGCCGCCGCCAGTGTGGGTCAGGTGGCATTGGTGAACTCGTGGAGCGCTGCGTTCGCGCGGTATCAACGGGCTGTGGGTCAGGTGCTGCTGACCGCCCACGACATCGCGCAGCGCGTGCAGCACACCAATGCGCAGCGCACGCTGGACCGTCTGCGGGCGTTGCACGCAGTCGCGATCGTCAACGAGAACGACACCGTTGCCACCAACGAAATCCGGTTCGGCGACAACGACCGGCTTTCGGCGCTCGTCGCGCATCTCGTCGGGGCCGACGCCCTGGTGCTGCTGTCCGACGTCGACGGTCTCTATGAGTCAGATCCACGAAAAGGCAACTCGCGCTTCATCTCCGAGGTATCCGCGCCTGCGGACCTCGATGGCGTGGTTGCCGGCCGCGGGCATCATCTCGGCACCGGCGGGATGGCGTCGAAGCTGTCGGCGGCGCTGCTCGCGTCTGATGCCGGAGTCCCCGTGCTGCTGGCCGCCGCCTCCGATGCCGCGACCGCACTGGCGGATGCATCGGTGGGCACGGTGTTCGCGCCGCGCGGGGCGCGGATGTCTGCGCGCCGGTTCTGGGTGCGCTACGCCGCGGAGGCCGCCGGCACCCTCACGCTCGACGACGGTGCAGTGCGCGCGGTGATCGAGCACCGGCGTTCACTGCTGCCAGCGGGCATCACCGCGACGAGCGGCCGGTTCTTCGGCGGCGACGTGGTCGAACTACACAGCGCCGACGCGACGGTCATCGGGCGGGGCGTCGTGGCTTACGACGCAACCGAACTCGCGACGATGATCGGCCGCTCGACCTCGGAGCTGCCGATCGAGCTACGACGCCCGGCCGTGCACGCCGATGATCTCGTGGCGGTCTAGGACGGGACCTTGGGCACGGTCGTCGGTGACCAATGGCACCTACCTGTTGAGGCCGGCGAAACTATGGTCGGGACTATGTCTTTTCATCGCCGCGGCATCGTCGTCGGTGTCGACGGATCGGATTCGGCAAGGGTCGCCGTGTACTGGGCCGGCCTCAACGCGGCGATGCGCAATATCCCGCTGACGCTGGTGTATGTGGTGAACCCAATCATCGGGACGTCTCCACACGTTCCGGTACCCGTCGAGGTCGAACAGTGGCGACAGGAGCACGCCGCCGACTACATCGACGAGGCGATCAAGGTCGTCGAGGAGAACTGCCCCGGTCGGGGGCCGGCCAGAATCGACAGCGAGGTGTTCTTCGGGTCGACGGTGCCAACGCTTGTCGAGCTGTCTGACGACGCGGACATGATCGTGGTCGGTTCGCGGGGCCGCGGCGCGCTGGCGCGGGTCCTGCTCGGCTCCGTGAGCGCGGGGATTGTCCGCCACGCGCGCTGCCCGGTCGCGGTCATTCACGACGAGGACCCCTTGATGCGCCACCCCGCGCAGGCGCCGGTACTGGTCGGAATCGATGGGTCTGAGGCGTCCGAGTTGGCCACGGCGATCGCGTTCGACGAAGCATCCCGGCGCGGTGTGGGCGTGGTTGCGCTGCACGCCTGGAGCGATTCCCGGGTGATCGAACTGCCGGGCTTGGACTGGGCGACAACGAAAGCGCAGGAGGAATTGGCGCTCGGCGAGCGGCTGGCCGGCTGGCAGGAAAAGTATCCGGACGTCGAGGTGAGTCGTCTTGTCGTGCGCGACGAGCCGGCACGGCAGCTCATCGAGCAATCCGACTCGTCCCAACTCGTCGTCGTCGGCAGCCGCGGACGCGGGGGGTTCGCCGGAATGCTGTTGGGGTCCGTCAGCTCCGCGGTCGTGCAAGGCGCGCGTATGCCGGTGATCGTCGCGCGTTAGCGGCCGCTCACCACGTGTCGATCCCGGTGCGGCGGTTCGGGTTAGCCCAGCCGTCGACCGGTACCGGTGCAGACAGCACGATCGCGGCGATGACGGCGCGCGTTTCGGCCGGGTCGATCACCGCGTCGATTTCCAGATGCGACGCGGTGTTCAGCGCGCTGCCCTGCCGGTAGGCAGCGGCCAGCAACGCGTCGTAGGCCTTCTGGCGCTCGCCGGGATCGTCGATGGCGCCCAGGGCGTCGCGTGCCCCGATCCGCACGGCGCCCTCGAGGTTCATCCCGCCGAATTCGCCCGTCGGCCATGCCACGGTGGCGGCGGTGTTGTGAAAGCTGCCTGCGGCCATCGCCATTGCGCCGAGCCCGTATCCCTTGCGCAGCACCACAGTGATCATCGGCACGGTCATCTTTCCGCCGAGCACGAACAGCCGGGAGAAATGACGGACGGTGGCCGTCCTCTCCGCATTCGGGCCAACCATGAAACCTGGTGTGTCACATAGTGATACCACGGGTAATCCGAATCCGTCGCACAAGTGCAGAAACCGCGAGAGCTTGTCCGCACCGTCGGCGTCGATCGCTCCGCCGAGTACCGCCGGGTTGTTGGCGACCACACCGACAGGCCGGCCGTCGATGCGGGCGAGCGCGGTCACGACGCAATCCCCGAAGGCCCGCCGCAGCTCTTGCACGGAGCCGGCGTCGAACAGCGTCTCGATCACCGTTCGCACGTCGTAGGTGTGTTTGCGGTTCTGCGGCACGAGCTGGCGCAGCCGGCGCTGGTCGGGCGCCGTGTAATCCGGCAATGCACCCTGAAAATAGGCCAGATACTTCTTCGCGGCTGCGACGGCTTGCGCCTCGTCGCCGACGGCGATGTCGACGACGCCGTTGCGAGTCTGAACGTCGATGGGCCCCACCTGCTCTGGGTCGAAGGTGCCCAGCCCACCGCCCTCGATCATCACCGGTCCCGCCATGCCGATAGTCGCGTCGGCGGTTGCGATGATCACGTCGCAGGTGCCGAGCAGCGCGGCGTTGCCGGCGAAGCAGCGCCCGGCTGCCACGCCGACCATCGGCACCACACCGGACAGGGCACCCATCGCCGCGAACGTGCCGAAATGCAGGCCCGCGACGAACGGCGCGTCCACATCGCCGGGCCGGCCGCCCGCGCCCTCGGCGAACAACACCACCGGATAGCGGTGCAGCAGTGCCTGCTCGAGCAGCCGGTCAGTCTTGCGGTGGCCGAAATAACCTTGCGTGCCCGACAGCACCGTGTAGTCGTAGGCGATGACGGCACAGGTGGACCGTTGCCGCGGGAACGACGCACCGTTGACGTGGCCCAGGCCGGTGATCACCCCGTCGGCAGGTGTCGCGTCTTCCAGCTCGGCGACAGGCCGTCGATTACGTTGTGCGGCAACGGCCAATCCACCGTATTCGAACAGCAGGCCGTCGTCGGTGAGGTCGTCGATGTTCTCCCGTGCCGTGCGCATCCCTCGGTCATGGCGGCGGGCGACGGCGTCCGGGCGGCGCTCGTCGGTGAGCCTGCCGCGGCGTTCGTAAAGTGCGGCGAGGTCCGGGCGGATCGCGTCGAGATCGACGGGCACGTCGTCCGCGGGCAACGCCTGTTGCTCTTCGCGCGAGCGGCTCATCGGCGCCGCCTCGTCGACGGCCGCGCCGAGCGTGATCACGGTGTCGCCGGCCTTGACGATGTCGCCGGGTTGCGCGCGGATGCGCTCGACGCGCCCGCCGTGCGTCGCGGTGAGCTGATGATGCATCTTCATGGCCTCGATGACCGCCAAAGTGGCTCCCGCGGTGACCGTCTGCCCGACCTCGACCTCGACGGCGATCACGGTGCCCGCCATCGGCGAACGAATTGCCGCGGTCACGCCACACCCGCCCTGGCGCCGAGTTCGTCGGCCAGCAGCTTGAGAATCGGTGAGCAGCCGGCGTCGACTTTCACCGTGGCGAGATCGTCGCCGCGGGTGCATCCGCGGTTCACGATCGCGATGGCGATGCCGCGCGCGGCGGCGCGGCGGACGAACCGGTAGCCCGAGAACACCGTCAGGGACGAACCCGCGACCAGCAGCGCCTCGGCATCATCGACCAACGAGTACGCCTGCGCGACAATGTCTTTAGGTACGCTTTCACCGAAGAAGACGATGTCGGGCTTGAGCATGCCGCCGCAGGCGCCGCAGTCGGCGACCCGAAACGACGACGTGTCGGCCACCACCGCGTCGGCGTCGGGGGCCACGGCGAGCGCCTCGGCGGTCGGCTCGAAGTTCGGGTTCAGCGCGGTCAAGACCGCAGCAAGGCGCGCCCGCGTCGTCGTGTGCCCGCAATCCAGGCAGATCACCTGCGCGTAGGTGCCGTGCAGGTTGACCACGTTGTGACTGCCCGCCTTGGTGTGCAGCAGGTCGACATTCTGCGTGATCACGCCGCTGACGACGCCTGCACGCTCGAGGACGGCCAGTGCGCGATGGCCGGCGTTGGGGACGGTGGTGTCCATGTGCCGCCAACCGACATGGTTTCGGGCCCAATACCGTTGGCGGAACGCGGGATCCGAGATGAACTGCTGAATTGTCATCGGATTACTCGGCGATGAATCCGGCCCTCGGTAGTCCGGGATGCCCGAATCGGTCGAGATGCCGGCACCGGTCAGGACCGCGATCCGCCGGCCGGCCAGCGCCCGCAGCAGTCGGGGTGCGTCCACGAGCTAGAGACTATGCGCCGACACGCATGTCGGCCCAAACCCGCCTGGCCGCATCGCGAGCCTGCTGATCGGGCACGATCGGCGCGCCGAAGCCCGGCTGCTCGGCAGGGGCGTTACTGATGTGCTCCAGCAGTGCGACGGCCAGCGCGCGGACCTTCACGTTGAAGTCCTGACTGGCGCGCTGCAGGACCTCCCAGGCGTGGTCGGCGTCGCATCCCAGGCTGCCCATGATCGCGCCCTTGCTCTGCTCGATCGCGCCACGAGACTGCAGGACCGTCAGCATGTCCTCGATTCCGGCCGCGTGCTCCGCGGCGGTGGTCACGAACGCCGCGTTCACCAACCGCTCGTAGCTGATCAGTGTCGCAACGGTGCCCGCGGTCGCCGGACGGGACAGAAGGCACGAGATGACGATGTTTCCGTCGTCCTCCCACAGACCGGGCACTGAGACGGCGCCGCGAACGCGCTCCCAGACCTCCCGCGCTTCGGGCGCGCGAGCCGTCATCGCTTCCATCGTGAGCCCGGGCCAGCGTTCGTCGGTCCACAGATCGAGGCTGAGCACCGGGACTTCGTGTCGCAGCGCGTCTGCGAGTGGGCCGCCGACGTCCGACAGCGACGCGGAAACGATCTCCGTTCCAGATCCCCAGGCGGCCGCCACCACCGGCCCGCCGCTGAAACGCGGCCCGTGCATGGTGATCGTGATCCCGAGGGCCTCGGGCACCTCCCGGCGCAGACGGTCCAGGATGCGATGCAGCAAGGCGAAAAGCTGCGGGTGCTTGCGCGGCTGAAACGGCGGTGAGGGCATGACTACTCGTCGAGCGTGGTGACGGTGGCGACCCTGTCCAGTCCGGCCACCGAGATCAGCGTCATGATCGAGCCGGTGGACCTCACGACGAGGGTGAGCTTGGTGGAGGCCGCGACCGAGAACAGCGCCCGCACCGTCGCGCTGTCGCAGTAGGACACCCGTGAAAGATCGACGATGATCGCCTCGGCGCTGCCGGCCGCTTGGGCCATGAGGTGGTGGAACTGGTTGACGTTGGCCAGGTCGATGTCACCCGACGCGGTGACCACCGGCGGCTGTTCGCCGGCGGCGCCCGCCAGCTGGAATTGGACCTCGGTCATCAGTGCAGCTCCTTGAGCATTTCCACAGTAGTCCCCTGGCCGGTCGCCGTGATCTCGACGGAGTCGACCAGAGCGTTCATCAATGCGATGCCGTGCCCGCGGTTGGCGTCCGGCGCAGGTGAGCTGCGCCAGCGGCCGTCATCGGTTACTGCGAGGGTCAGCCCGCGTGAGGTGAGTTGTGCCGTCACCGTGAGTTCGACGTCGTGCGCCGCTTCCCGTGGCGCGTGTTCGGTGGCATTTGCGGCGGCTTCGCCCACGGCCAAAAGTACTTCTTCGGCGGCCTCGTCGCCGATCGCAGCGGCAGGCAGCCAACGTCGGAGATGGTCGCGAATCGTCGCCAGGCTCGTAGGCCGGGCGGGGGAGCGCAGCCGAAGCGAGGCCGGCGGATGCCGGTAGAGCAAGACAGCAACGTCGTCGTCGAATCCCGAGGGTGGCGCGAGATCGACCATCAACCTGTCGGCGAGATGGTCTGGGTGTGAATGTCGGTAGTTGTCAAGGGCTTTCGACGCCCGTTCGATGCCGACCGATAGAGACTCTCCGCGTCGCTCGATCAGCCCGTCGGTGTAGAGCAGAAGGGTGGCGCCCGGCAACAGCGTCAGCTCGGCCTCCGGCCGCGACCACACGGTTTCAGTGGCGGCCAGCGGCACCGACTGCGCGCGGTCGAGCAGCTGCGCGCCGGTGCGGTCGACGACGACCGGCGGTGGGTGCCCGGCACTGCTGTAGTGCACTGTCGACGCGGCGACGTCGACGACTGCGCAGAACACCGTGGTGCAACTCGCCGCCGGGATTCGGCGCGCGAAGCGGTCGAGGTCGGCCAGGGCCTGCCCGGGTTTGGGCGTGCGCAACAGCAGGGCTTGCGCCGCCGACCGCAGTTGGCCCATCACCGCGGCGGCCGGTAGTCCGCGTCCGACGGAGTCGCCGACGACGATGCCGATGCGGCCCTCGTCGAGATCGATGACGTCATACCAGTCTCCGCCGACTTCGAGGGGTTCGACGGCGGGTGTGTAGCGCACGGCGAATCCGTGCGGCATCTGAGTCGGGCCGAGGATGGCGTGCTGCAGGGTCAACGCCACCGCGCGGGTCTGCTCGTACTCGCGCGCATGTACCTGGCGTGTTTGGGCGTCGGCCATCGCGCGGCTGATCTGCGCAGTGACCAGATCGAAAAAGCCGCGGAAGTCGTCGTCGAGGCTGCGGTAGGGCGTCACCCCGGCCACCATTGCGGTGGCGGGAAGGTCGTCGCCACCGCTCTGGACGGGCAAGATCAGTGCGGTCACGGGCGGCTGGCCGCCCACCGGGCTGGCCCCGGGCTCGAGGGCTTGACCCCACGCTTGCGGAAGTGTGTCCAAAACCGTTGAGGCGCCCGTGTTTACGATGTCACGCAACACCAAGCCCGACGTGGAGCCGTACACCGCGCCCGCCAGCACCGACGGGTTGGACATCCCCATCGAGCTGACCATATGTGCGACAGGATCGCCGGGGTCCAAGCGGTAGATGGCCGCGAACGGGATGTCGGCGCGGTCTTCGGCGAGCGTTTCCAGCGCCGCATCGCAGACTTCCTCGAGTGTGGCGCCTTGTTCGGCGGCGGCGACCGCCGTTCGTTCCCCGAGAGTGCGCAGTGTCCGCAGCCGCCGATCGCTCAGCACGCGCTGTGTCGTCTCGGTGGCGACGGTGAAGACGCCGCCGACTGCGCCGGACTCGTCGTGAATCGCGCTGTAGGAGTAGGTGAAATAGGCCTCTTCCAAATAGCCGAAGCGCATCACCGGCAGTAGCTGGTCGTCGGAGAACGTGGCCTGGCCGGTGGCCAGCACGCTGCGCAGCTGTTCCCCGATGATGTGCCACGTCTCCCGCCACACCGCGCGGCCGGGCCACCCCAGTGAGGGGTGCTTGTCGGGTCCGAGGATCGGCACCCACGCGTCGTTGTACAGCTGGACCAGGTCGGGGCCCCACCAGATCGCCATCGGATACCGAGAACTCAGGCAGAGCCCGACGGCGGTGCGCAGGCTCTGCGGCCACCTGTTCGCGGGCCCCAGCGGGGTGGCGGCCCAGTTGAACGCGGCCATCCGGGCAGCCATCTCGCCGCCACCGACGAACGGCGACACGTTCGCGCGGGACCCGCCAGGCCAGGTGCTGGGCGACTGGGTCACGTCCCACACCTCCCCTCAGGCCGCCGCGTGGTTTTACGCAGCAATAATGCGTGCGGTCGGCTGCCCCTGCTCGACAGTCGGCACCCCCATCGCATGTGTCATACCACGTCGGAGGCGAATGGCGGAGAAGTAATCGGCGACTGCCCGGTAAATCCGGGTTTGCTAGCGCAGCCCCGCGTCGGCTTCGACGATCTCCGCGCTCATGTTGCGTTGCATCATCGTCAGCGCAGCGTCTCTGAGCTCGGGATCGATGTGGGCGACGGCATCGGACGCCACCGTCACCGAAAAATGCCTGAGATAGGCGTCGAGCGCGGTGTAGAGAATGCACTGCTCGGTGACTTGGCCGGTGAGAATCACCCGTTCTGTGTCCAGGCTTCCGAGCAGATATTCCAGCGCCGTCGAGTAGAACGCGCTATGGCGCACTTTCGTCAGAAAGCGGCAGCCGGGCGGCGGGACGATCGGCTTGACGAGGTCCGGTCGTTGCCCGTCGAGAGCCGAGCGGACGAGGTCGTGGTGGGTGGCGGTGAAGTCGCCGTAGTTGTCGTTCACATAGATCAGGTCGACCTCGTCGCGGCGTTGCGCTTCGCCGACCAGCCGGGCCAACGGGTCGATGATCTTTTCGACGTTGCCGGTCAGCTTTTCCGCATCGGAATGCGCGTAGGTGTTCATCATGTCGATGACCAGCACCGCGGTGTTTGATGCTCTTCGCGCAAGCGGCTCATCGGTGTTTGATGCTCTTCGCGCAAGCGGCTCATCGGTCTCGCTCATGGGTCGGCAATACCCTTTCTGTTAGGGATTGACGCCTACGGGCAACAATGTGTCATGGACTTCTACTCGGCTTACCGGCACGGTTTCGTCCGCGTGGCCGCAGCCACGATCCACACCGCGATCGCGGACCCGGCGGCGAACGCAGAGTCGGTGCTGACAATGGCGCGCGACTGTCACGACGACGCGGTCGCGCTGGCCGTCTTCCCCGAGCTCACCCTTTCTGGGTATTCGATCGAAGACATCGTGCTGCAGGATGCGCTGCTGGATGCTGTCGAGGCGGCGCTGCTCGACATTGTCAGCGCGTCGGCCGAATTGCTGCCGGTGCTCGTGGTGGGTGCCCCGCTGCGGTACCGGCACCGCGTCTACAACACGGCTGCGGTCGTGCACCGCGGCAGGCTGCTCGGTGTGGTCCCGAAGTCCTACCTCCCCACCTATCGGGAGTTCTACGAGCGCCGCTACTTCGCCCCCGGAGACGATGTGCGAGGGATGCTTCGGCTGGGCGGTTCCGAGGTGCCCTTCGGGCCGGACCAGTTGTTCGCGGCTTCCGACATTCCAGGCTTTGTGCTGCACGTCGAGGTGTGCGAGGACATGTTCGTGCCTGTGCCGCCTTCTGCGGACGCGGCATTGGCCGGAGCGACTGTGCTGGCCAACCTGTCCGGCAGCCCGATCACGATCGCGCGGGCCGAAGACCGCTGTCTGTTGGCTCGCTCGGCCTCGGCGCGATGCCTGGCCGCCTACGTGTACGCCGCGGCCGGGGAGGGCGAGTCGACGACGGACCTGGCCTGGGATGGGCAGACGATGATCTGGGAGAACGGCCTGCAGCTCGCGTGCAGCGAGCGGTTCCCGAAGGGTCCCCGGCGCTCGGTCGCCGACGTCGACCTCGGGCTGCTGCGCTCCGAACGGGTGCGGATGGGCACCTTCGACGACAACCGCCGCCGTCGGGCCGAGGCCGCGGAGTCGTTCCGGCGCACGGAGTTTCGGCTCGACCCGCCGGGCGGTGACGTCGGGTTGCGACGCGTGGTCGAGCGCTTTCCGTTCGTGCCGTCCAATACCGAACGGCTGGAACAGGATTGCTACGAGGGCTACAACATCCAGGTGGCCGGCCTGGAGCAGCGGCTACGCGCGCTCGACTTCCCCAAGGTGGTCATCGGCGTGTCCGGCGGGCTCGATTCGACGCACGCGCTGATCGTCGCCGCCCGCGCGATGGACCGGGAAAAACGCCCGCGCAGCGATATTCTGGCGTTCACGCTGCCGGGCTTTGCCACCGGCGACAAGACGAAGAACAACGCGATCCGGCTGTCGCGCGCATTGGGTGTGACGTTCGAGGAGATCGACATCCGCCCTACGGCCAAGCTGATGCTGCAGGAAATAGGGCACCCGTTCGGCCGCGGCGAAGAGGTCGGCGATGAGCCGCTTGCGCGAAGAGAAGAGCTCTACGACGTCACATTCGAGAACGTGCAGGCCGGCCTGCGCACGGACTACCTGTTCCGGATTGCGAATCAGCGCGGCGGGATCGTGCTGGGCACCGGCGACCTCTCCGAATTGGGGCTGGGCTGGTCGACCTACGGTGTCGGCGATCAGATGTCGCACTACAACGTCAACGGCGGGGTCCCGAAGACCTTGATACAGCACCTGATCCGGTGGGTCATCTCGTCGGGCCAGTTCGAATCCGAGGTGTGTGACGTGCTGCAGTCGGTACTCGACACCGAGATCACCCCCGAGCTTGTGCCGACGGGTGAGGAGGAAGAGCTGCAAAGCAGCGAGGCCAAGGTGGGGCCGTATGCGCTGCAGGACTTTTCGTTGTTCCAGGTGCTGCGCTACGGATTCCGTCCGTCGAAGATCGCATTTCTGGCGTGGCATGCCTGGAGCGACACCGAGCGCGGCGACTGGCCGCCGGGGTTCCCCCCAGACAAGAGGCCGTCGTATTCGCTGAAGGAGATTCGACACTGGCTGGCGGTCTTCGTCGAGCGGTTCTACTCGTTCAGTCAGTTCAAGCGGTCTGCCCTGCCCAACGGGCCCAAGGTTTCGCACGGCGGGTCGCTTTCGCCGCGCGGTGATTGGCGGGCACCGTCGGACATGTCGGCGCGCACCTGGCTCGACGAGATCGAACGCGAGATCCCCGAGGACTAGTCACCCCTCTTGCGAGCGTGCGTGTCTGCTGCGCGACACGCCGATTTTCACCGACAACCGTGCACGCTCGCCGCAAGCGGTCTAGCGGATCAAGCCGACCCGAGGCGCGAATCGCCCGACCGCGGAAGTGTATTCACGGTAGGCATCACCGTGGACTGTCATCAAATACGGCTCTTCGACCAACCGGACCTGCAACTCGATGGACGCCACCACCACGACGTACCCGACGATCGCGATGATGGTCGGCGTTATCAGTGTGGTGCCGAGCCAGAACGTGAACATGCCGACATAGATCGGGTTGCGCACGACACCGAACACCCCGCTGCGCACCAAAGTCGTTCTCTCGCTGTCGTCCACGCCGATTCGCCAGGAGTCGCCCATCGCGAGTTGGGCATAGACCGTGGCTGCGATGCCGACGACCGAGATCGCGACACCGGACCATTGAATCCACGGCATGCGCAGAAGCGGCACCGGCGCGACGACACCGGCCAGTTGCAGGATCGGCGCGGCGAATGTCATCAGCACACCCAAGATCAGCCCGGCACCGCCGAACCACTCGGCCGACCCGACGTGGCCGCTGACGCCACGCAAACCCGTCGACCCAGTCCGTTTCCACTGCCACCATGCGCGCCAGACGATGCCGACAGCCGCCCCAATCACGTAGATCACGAGTGCCGCTGCGGCTGCGGCCATGTCGGACATGTTCGCATCTTGCCATTTTCGGTCATCCCGCAGTGCGGTTGGCATAGTCTGCGCGCATCAGCCAGGCCCCGAGGAGGATTCACATGGGCACCACACGTCACCTTTCGAACGATGCGCGACGACGCGCTGCGCCGGCCGCACTGGGCGTAGTCGCCCTGGGCGCCCTCGGCGGAATCGCCGTCTATCTGGACGCACCGCATCAAGGCTCTCAGGCGGTGCACCAGGTCGAGGTATCGGCGGTCGCGACCACCACCGACACCACCGGACAACCCGCGTCCGACGCGGGATCTGCTCCCGCCGCGAAGAATTTGCAAGGCGTGCAAGGCGGCTCTGTCACGGGCGCGCTGAGCGCCCAAGAGCAACAGCTGATCGGAATTCTGCCGTCGGGCTACGGCCCGAATTCCTGCCAGCCGGTGACCAAGCGGCCCACCAACGCGATCGCCACCGTCGATTGCGGACAGAACTCCGGCCAGGGCGGCCCCGCGCTCGCGCGCTACTCGCTCTATCCCGACAGCCAGTCGCTGGAAGCCAGTTTCACCAACCGCACCCTCAACGACATCACCGTCGTGTCATGCCCGAACGGAAATGCGTCTCCGGGCAAATGGCATTACGGCGCGCAGGGAGAGACCGTCGGCTCGATCGTCTGCGGGACGGACCCGGACAACAACAACAGCCCGGTAGTCGGCTGGACGGACGACACCACACTGCTTCAGGCTGTCGTCGAGGGGCCGGACCTCGACGCGCTCTACGCCTGGTGGGAGCACCCGGGACCGGCGGCGCCGAACTCGATCAGGGGCTCGCAGGGCTGACGCTCAACACTTTTCAGCCGCGAAGCACGTCCTCGATGGCATCGTCGGGGGGCGCGCAGTCGCCTGCACCGGACGCCAACGTCGCCAGGGCTCCGGCCGCGCAGGCCCGCCACAACGCCCGATCGTGATCGACCGGCCAACCGGCGGCGAGCACACCGGCGAACACGTCGCCGGCACCACTGGTGTCGACGGGCTCGACCGGCGGCGCCGTGACGTCGGTACCTGCGCCGCCGACTAGGCAGGACGCACCGCGGGCGCCTCGGGTGACCACGAGATGTGTTACAGGCCAATGCCATTCGGCCGCCTCGGCTTCGTTGACGACGGCGACGTCGGTCAGCGAGGCCAATTCGTTCATCTGCGGCGACGTGCTCGGCGGTGATGCGTTGACAACGACGGTCACATGGGCGTCGCGCGCGGCGCGTGCGGCCGCTACAGCCGTCGGCACCGGAATCTCCAGTTGCATGAGAACCACGTCGGCATCGGCGATCACCCGGCGCATCGGCGCCCCATCGAGAACGAGGTGGGCGTTGGCACCTGGCGCGACGACGATCATGTTCTTCGCTCGCCCGTCGACCACGATCGCGGCCGTCCCGCTCGGCCCGGGGACCCTGACCACGCCGTCGGTGCCGACGCCATTGGCATGCAGGTGGGCCAGCAGCACATCGGCGGCCGCGTCATCGCCCAGCGCGCCGACGAACTGGACGTTCGCGCCGGCGCGCGCGGCGGCCACCGCCTGATTCGCGCCCTTGCCGCCCGGCGACGATGCGAGCGCCGTCCCCAGCACGGTCTCGCCCGGCCGCGGCAGCGTGGCGACGGCGAATGTGAGATCGGTGTTCACGCTGCCGACCACGCACACTCGCGTCACACGGCCAGGCTAGCCCCGGCCACCCAACCGGACGGTTGGTTCCGATACCCTGGTCAGATGAGTGTGCAGGCACCCAGCCAGTCCGACCTGCGCCAGCAGGTGCACGACGCCGCACGCCGCGCGCGGAACGCGAGCCGTGTCCTGACCACGCTGCCGACCGCCGACAAGGACCGGGCACTGCACGGCGCAGCCGACGCGCTGCTGGCCCACATGCACGACATTCTGGCCGCGAATTCCGAGGATCTGGAGTCCGGCCGCGCCTCGGGGATGAGCGACGCGCTGGTCGATCGGCTGGCGCTGAACCCGCAACGTGTCGACGGCATCGCCGCCGGTTTGCGCCAGGTCGCAAGCCTGCCGGATCCGATCGGCGAGGTTCTGCGGGGACGCACGCTGCCCAACGGTCTGGAGCTTCGCCAGCAGCGGGTGCCGTTCGGGGTCGTCGGAATCGTCTACGAAAGCCGGCCGAACGTCACCGTCGACGCGTTCGGCCTCGCGTTCAAGTCCGGCAACGCGGTGTTGCTGCGCGGCAGTTCGTCGGCCTCACGCTCGAACGCCGCGCTCGTCAACGTGCTGCGCGCCGCGCTGGCCACCGAGAATCTTCCCGCCGATGCCGTGCAGTTGCTCTCCAGCGACGACCGTGCCACGGTCACCCATCTGATTCAGGCCCGCGGCCTGGTCGACGTCGTGATCCCGCGCGGCGGCGCCGGGCTGATCGACGCGGTCGTGCGCGACGCGCAGGTGCCGACCATCGAGACCGGGGTCGGCAACTGCCACGTGTACGTCCACGAGGCGGCCGACCTCGACGTCGCCGAGCGGATCCTGCTGAACGCGAAGACCCGCCGGCCCAGCGTGTGCAACGCGGCCGAGACGCTGCTGGTGGACGCCGCGGTGGCCGAGACCGCGCTGCCGCGGTTGACCGACGCGCTGCAGGCGGCCGGGGTGACCATCCACTCCGGGGACGGCGAAGAGGATCTGCGCCGCGAGTACCTGTCGATGGACATCGCGGTCGCGGTGGTCGACGGGCTCGACGAGGCCATCAGCCATGTCAACGAATACGGCACGGGTCATACCGAAGCGATCGTGACCACCAATCTGGCTGCCGCTCAACGCTTCACGGAAGAAGTGGACGCGGCGGCGGTGATGGTGAACGCGTCGACGGCTTTCACCGACGGCGAGCAGTTCGGCTTCGGCGCCGAGATCGGCATCTCGACCCAGAAGCTGCACGCCCGCGGTCCGATGGGGCTGCCCGAACTGACATCGACCAAATGGATCGTGTGGGGCAACGGCCAAACCCGCCCGGCCTGACGAAGAGGAATACGAATGAGCGTCCCCGCACGGCCCGTGCCGTTGTTCGCCGACATCGACGACGTGGCACGTCGCCTCGCCGAGACCGGCTATCTGCCCGACACCGCCACCGCCACAGCGGTTTTCCTGGCCGACCGGCTGGGCAAGCCGCTGCTGGTCGAGGGTCCCGCGGGCGTGGGCAAGACCGAGCTTGCTCGCGCCGTCGCCCAGGCGACCGACTCCGGGCTGGTGCGGTTGCAGTGCTACGAGGGCGTCGACGAGTCGCGCGCGCTGTACGAGTGGAACCACGCGAAGCAGATCCTGCGCATCCAGGCCGGCCGTGATTCGATTGCCGGCTCGGCCGGCGCCGACTGGGAGCACACGAAAACGGACGTCTTCTCCGAAGAGTTCCTGCTGTCGCGCCCGCTGCTGACCGCGATCAGGCGCACCGAGCCCACCGTGCTGCTGGTCGACGAAACCGACAAGGCCGACATCGAAATCGAAGGCCTGCTTCTCGAGGTGCTGTCCGACTTTGCCGTCACGGTCCCGGAATTGGGCACCATGGTCGCCGAGCGGACGCCGTTCGTCGTGCTGACTTCCAATGCGACACGCGAACTGTCTGAGGCTTTGAAACGCCGGTGCTTGTTCTTGCACATCGACTTCCCCGATCCTGACCTCGAGCGGCGAATACTGCTGTCGCGCGTACCGGAGTTGCCCGGGCACCTGGCCGACGAGCTGGTGCGGATCATCGGCGTGCTGCGTGGCATGCAGCTGAAGAAGTTGCCGTCGGTGGCCGAGACCATCGACTGGGGCCGAACGCTTTTGGCGCTCGGACTGGACACGATTGACGACGCGACGATCGCGTCGACGCTCGGTGTGGTGCTCAAGCACCAGAGCGATGTGACACGCGCGGCGGGGGAGTTGAGGCTCAACTGATGGCCGCCCGCCGCACCCGGCCGCCGCAGCCGCTGGCCCCGCATGGCCTGCCCGGCCATCTCGTCGGGTTCGTGGAGGCGCTGCGCGCCCAGGGTATTTCGGTGGGCCCGTCGGAGACAGTTGACGCGGGCCGGGTGATGAGCGTGCTGGGACTGGGTGATCGGGAGGTGCTGCGCGAGGGCATTGCATGCGCGGTGTTGCGCCGCTCTGATCATCGGGATACCTACGACGCGATGTTCGATTTGTGGTTTCCGGCCGCGCTGGGTACGCGCGCAACCGAACTGCTCGTCGAAGCCGAGGACGCGCCGGAGCTTCCCGACGACATCGAGTCGTTGCGGGCGCAACTGGTCGAATTGCTGGGCGCCGACGGCGATCCCGGCAACCGAGACGAGCGGATGGAGGCGCTGGTCGCCCACATCGTGGAGGCCTACGGCCGGTACAGCAGCAGCCGCGGTCCGTCGTACTCGTCGTATCAGGCGCTCAAGGCGATGGCACTCGACCAGCTCGAGGGACGCTTACTCGCCGGATTGCTGGCGCCGTACGGCGAGGAGCCGACACCGACGCAAGAGCAGATCGCCAAAGCCATAGCGACACAGCGTATTTCGAAGCTGCGCAAGATGGTGGAGGCGGAGACCAAGCGCCGCACCGCAGAGCAGCTGGGGCGCGACCACGTCACGATGTACGGCATCCCTCAACTGTCGGAAAACGTCGAGTTTCTGCGCGCGTCCGGTGAGCAGCTGCGCCAGATGCGGCGGGTGGTGGCGCCGCTCGCCCGCACGCTGGCGACGCGGTTGGCCGCGCGGCGCCGACGCTCGCGCGCGGGGGAGATCGACCTGCGAAAGACGTTGCGCAAGTCGATGAACACCGGCGGCGTGCCGATCGACGTGGTGCTGCGCAAGCCCCGTCCGGCCCGTCCCGAACTGGTGGTGCTGTGCGACGTGTCGGGCTCGGTGGCCGGTTTCAGCCACTTCACCCTGTTGCTGGTACATGCGCTGCGTCAGCAATTCTCTCGGGTCCGCGTCTTCGCGTTCATCGACACCACCGACGAGGTCACTCATCTGTTCGGCCCCGACGCGGACCTCGCGATGGCGATCCAGCGGATCACCCGCGAGTCCGGGGTGTATACCCGCGACGGGCACAGTGATTACGGCAACGCGTTCATTTCGTTCGCGGAGAACTACTCAACGGTGCTCTCGCCGCGCAGCTCGCTTCTTGTGCTCGGCGACGGCCGCAACAACTACCGCAACCCGGAAACCGAGCTGCTGCACCAAATGGTCACCGAGAGCCGGCACGCGTACTGGCTGAACCCGGAGCCCAAGCATCTATGGGGCAGTGGCGATTCCGCGGTGCCGCGCTATCAGGACGTGATCACCATGCACGAGTGCCGCAATGCGAAACAGCTGGCCGAGGTGATCGACGGGCTGCTGCCGGTCTGAGCGGTGGCCGCGCCGAGTGTCGGGTTAACCCACGCTGATCGCCGGAAAGCGTGGATCAAGCCAACGCTCGGCGCCAAGTAAGCTGCTCAAACGTGGCGAGAGGCGGCAAGCGGCTGGGCGTGATGGGCGGGACGTTCGATCCCATCCACAACGGTCACCTCGTCGCGGCCAGTGAGGTCGCCGACCGGTTTGCGCTCGACGAAGTGGTGTTCGTCCCCACCGGCGAGCCCTGGCAGAAACACGGCCGTCACGTCACCGCGGCAGAAGACCGGTACCTGATGACGGTGATCGCGACCGCGAGCAACCCGCGGTTCTCGGTGAGCCGCGTGGACATCGACCGCGGCGGGCGCACCTACACCCGGGATACGCTGCATGACCTGCGTGCGCTTCACCCACAGGCCGAGCTGTACTTCATCACCGGTGCCGATGCGCTGGCATCGATTCTGACCTGGCAGGACGTCGAGGAGCTGTTTTCGCTGGCACGCTTCGTCGGCGTCAGCCGGCCCGGCTACGACCTCGACGGCGCACACGTGTCGGCCGCGCTGCGCTCGCTGCCGTCGGATGCGCTCACACTGATGGAGGTGCCGGCGCTCGCGATCTCGTCCACCGACTGTCGTGCCCGGGCGGCGCAGAACCGGCCGATCTGGTATCTGGTGCCCGACGGCGTCGTGCAGTACGTGGCCAAGCGCCGTTTGTACGGCTGCCTCAAGGACGAGTCGTGACCGCCTCCGAGGAAGCCGTCGCCATGGCCACAGTGGCTGCGCGCGCCGCGGCGGCCAAACTGGCCAACAACGTCGTCGTCCTCGATGTGTCAGAGCAACTGGTGATCACCGACGCGTTCGTGATCGCCTCCGCCTCCAACGAGCGCCAACTCAACGCGATCGTCGACGAGGTCGAGGGAAAGATGCGTCGCGCCGGATACAAACCGGCTCGGCGCGAGGGCACCCGTGAGGGTCGCTGGACTTTACTGGACTACATCGACATCGTCGTGCACATCCAGCACGAGGACGAACGCGACTTCTATGGCCTGGAACGGCTGTGGCGGGATTGCCCGCCGGTTGCGGTTGATCTGGAGCCGGCATGAGGGTGCGCCGGCTGGTGATGCTGCGCCACGGCCAGACCGAGTTCAACGCGGCCAATCGGATGCAGGGGCAACTCGACTCTCAGTTGTCGGAACTGGGTCGCGAACAGGCGATGGCCGCCGCCGAAGTGCTGGCCAAATTCGATCCGCTACTGATTGTCTCCTCGGATCTGCACCGTGCCTACGACACCGCCGTGGCTCTCGGGCGACGCATCGGCTCCCGTGTGGTGGTCGACGAGCGGCTTCGCGAGACGCACCTGGGCAGCTGGCAGGGCATGACGCACAGCGAGGTCGATGCCTCCGCCCCGGGCGCCCGAATCGCTTGGCGCAACGATGCGACCTGGGCGCCGCACGGCGGGGAGAGCCGCGTCGACGTCGCCCGGCGCAGTTTGCCGCTGGTCGCTGAACTCGTTGAGAGTCAACATGATTGGGGTGCCGACGAACCCTACCGGCCCGTTGTGCTGGTGGCTCATGGTGGTGTGATCGCCGCGCTGACAGCCAAGCTTCTCGACCTTCCGGTCGAGAGCTGGCCGGTGTTGGGCGGCATGGGCAACGCCAGCTGGGTGCAGTTGTCGGGGCACTCCGCCGAACGGGCCGGGCTGGGACAGATCAGCTGGCGTCTCGACGTCTGGAACGCCTCGGCTCAGGTGGCCGGCGATGTCCTCTGACACCCCGGTGCTATTGATCTTCGCCGACTCGCTGGCCTACTACGGCCCGAGTGGCGGGCTTCCCGCCGACGACCCGCGCATCTGGCCGAATATCGTAGGGGCCCAACTGGGTTGGGAGGTCGAGCTGATCGGCCGGATCGGCTGGACTTGTCGCGACGTGTGGTGGGCCGCAACCCAGGATCCGCGGGCGTGGGCGGCACTGCCACGCGCCGGCGCGGTGATCTTCGCGACCGGCGGCATGGACTCGCTGCCGTCGCCATTACCGACGGTGCTGCGCGAGTCGATCCGATATGTGCGGCCCGCGCTGCTGCGTCGTTGGGTGCGCGACGGATACTGCTGGGTGCAGCCCAAGCTGTCGCCGATCGCCCGCTCGGCGCTACCGCCACGCTTGTCGGCCGAATACCTGGAAATGACCCGCAGCGCCATTGACTTCAACCGCCCCGGGATCCCGATCGTCGCGTCGCTGCCCTCCGTGCACATCGCCGACACCTACGGTCGCGCGCACCGCGGTCGCCAGGGCACTGCGGCCGCGATCTCCGATTGGGCGCAGCGGCAGGGACTTCCGCTGGTCGATTTGAAGGCCGCCGTGGGGGAGCACGTGATGTCCGGGCGCGGCAATCCCGACGGCATCCACTGGAATTTCGAGGCACACCACGCCGTCGCCGAGCTGATGCTCAAGGCCCTCGCCGAAGCCGGGGTCTCATGGCCGTCGTCGTAGTGACCGACTCGTCGTCGCGGTTGCCCGCCGACGACCGCGACAAGTGGCGGATTCGGCAGGTGCCGTTGCACATCCTCGTCGACGGCGAAAACCTGCGCGACGGCGTCGACGTCGTGCCCGACGACATCCATAACAGGACGAACGTCACCACCGCTGGCGCCACCCCCGCCGAGCTGAGCGATGTGTACCGCCAGGCGCTTGACGACAGCGAGGGCGACGGTGTGGTGGCGGTGCACATTTCGGCGGCGTTGTCGTCCACCGTCACCTCCGCCGAGCAGGCGGCCCGACAATTCAGCGGGGCTGTCCGCGTCGTGAATTCGAGGTCGGCCGCAATGGGCACCGGATTTGTCGCGCTGGCCGCCGCGCAAGCGGCCTGCGACGGTGCCGAGCTGGACGCCGTTGAGCAGAAAGCGATTTCAGCTTGCGGCCGCGTGCGAGGATACGTCGTCGTGCATCGGCTGGAGAACCTTCGCCGCAGCGGACGGATCGGCAGAGGTGCGTCGTGGTTGAGCACTGCTCTGGCCATCAAGCCGGTGCTGCGCGTCGATTCCGACGGCAGGCTGGTGTTGGCGCAGCGGGTGCGAACTGCCAGCAAGGCGTTGGACGCGATGGTCGAGCTGGTGGCGGCCGACGTCGGGGACAGCCCCGTCGTGGTCGCGGTGCATCACGTCCAAAACCCCGAGGGTGCAGACGATGTCGCGCGTGGGATCATCGCGCGCTTGCATCCGGCCGATCCGCCCACCGTCACCGACATGGGTCCGGTTCTCGCGGTTCACGTCGGCGCGGGCGCGGTCGCGGTATCCGTCGCCATCGGCGATTAACTTCAAGCTCGCCCGGTGACCGGCGGCAGGCCGGCGAGAGTGAGGATCCCAGGCTGGGCCGCAACGACTTTCGGGACCGCATTGGTGACCGGCATTGCTGTGTAGATCATTCCCAGCCCCATGAAACCCGGCTCGGTCCAATCCTTCGGCGGTAGGCAGTGGAGCACCGTGCGCATGTTGGGCACGCCGAACACCTGTACCACGTGCCCGTGCTCGAG
Organism: Mycobacterium sp.; assembly: GCA_036558625.1. Lineage (GTDB taxonomy): Bacteria > Actinomycetota > Actinomycetes > Mycobacteriales > Mycobacteriaceae > Mycobacterium. The sequence continues at coordinate 39,959 of DATBFF010000024.1, forward strand.
TGGCTTCGGCGGTTCGACGGCCGAGCCCATGACCCAGTTGAAACCGACGCTGACGACATTGCGATCCCCGACCCAGCCGCGGTGATAACCATATACGCCGGCCACCGTGCCCTTGGGAATGCGCATGAAACCGAGATCGGAGTCGGCGGTCGCGGCAGTGAACGTGACGTCGAACGTCATCTTGTCGAGCGGGGCGCCGATGGCGTCTGCCATCATCGCGGCCGACTCGGCGAACACCTCGCTTTCGCGCCGGACACTTTCGGCAAGGCCCTCGGTGTCCGGCGACTGCGAAAAGCCCATCGCCTTCTGGGTTTCCGCCGACTCATACGCCGAGCAGTCGACCGACTCGGTGATCCTGATTTCGTCGACGCGCTCGCAACAGCCGCTGAGCACCATACCGACGAGATTGCTGATGCCCGGATGTGCGCCGCTGCCGAATATCGTGGAATTGCCTTGACGACAGGCTTTTTGGATGCGTTCGAGGTCTTCGGAGGTCTGCTTGCCCCCGGTGATCCACGCTGCACTCGAGCAGACGTTGACGCCGGACTGCAAAAGACGGACCAGTTCGTCGATATCTGGCCAGAGCGGGTTGTAGCAACATGCGTCGGCGCCCAGCGCGATCAATGCATCGATGTCGTTGGTCGCCGCGACGCCGGTGGGTTCTGGCCAGCCGCACAGGGCGGCGGCGTCCACGCCGACTTTGTCGGCACCGTGCGCATACACGCCGACCAACTCCATGTCGGGGCGGCCGATGATCGCGTGCAGAGACCGCCTCCCGATGTTGCCGGTGGTCCACTGGATGACACGGAGCGGACGGTTGGTCGCCTGATTGGTCATAGCCGTCGAGTATGACTCGTCGTTGCAGTGGCAATCAGCCCAGAGGAGAGCTGGCGGCCCAGCTCCGCCAGTTGATCATTGGTACGCCACCAGATCAGGGCCGCGAACACCGCCGCGAGGGCGACGGTCGCGGCGACGGCAGTCATGTTTCGGCGTTGGTGGGGCGCGTATACGTATGCGGCGGCCAGCACCGCGCCAGTGACCAGCCCGCCGAGGTGGCCCTGCCAGCTGATCCCGGGAACGACGAAGGTGATGACCAGATTGATCGCGATCAACGCCACCACCCACCGAATGTCCAGATTGAGCCGCTTGCCCACCACGAACGTGGCGCCGAAGAGACCGAACACCGCGCCCGAAGCACCGGCCGTCGCGGCGTTGAGCGGGGACAAGAGGTAGACCGCGACGGAGCCGCCTAGCGCACTCAATAGATACAGCGCGCCGTACCGCGACCGGCCCAGGGCCGCCTCCAGGGGTGGACCTATCAC
>DATBFF010000025.1:0-1683 GCA_036558625.1 Mycobacterium sp.
CGATTACATTTTTGCCATTGTGGCTGAGTCTGTTTCTGGTTCTCGGCGGGATGGTACTCGGGTGTCTGGGGGGCATGATCGTCGCGCGCGCGGTTCGGTGACCTGTCACGGCATACTGTCGCGTTTGACAGTCCAACGGTATCCGCTTACACTGGTTTTATCGTTCACATGCCTTACGCGAGGAGTCGCATGGCACGCGTCGTCAGCCCGGCTCGGGTCTTGAACGCCCCTGTCAGTCTTCCTTCCGACTTCTACCGTCAAGAATTCATCAAACATCGGGAATGTCTTCAGCAACAACGCGAGTATTTCTCTGAGCGCGCGATCACCGATGCCGACCATGCATTGGCTCTCGTTCTCGGGCATCTCGAACAACTGTGCGCGAAAGACGATGCGGACCAGTTGTTGTGCGAGCTCCTCAAAAAGTTCAACGCCGTCACCGGCCTTTCAGGCTGGTCGGATCCCAACCAGTTTCACTGACCGGTTCTCTCCAGACCATTCGCTCTGACCTGCACGAGATCCTCGCTGGTGGGGTCAGCAGTATCGATCCATATCAGCTCGTCTACGCCTCTCTTTCCCGCGGTGTCCTGAAGCGTTTCGCGACGAAGTCGATCGCTGTGGTCGCCGCCGGCAAGGCTGCGTGGCGGATGGCGATGGCGTTGGCTGAGGCGAGGTCGGCTGGGCTGATCGGCCATGACCTCGTCGGCATCGTCGCGGGGCCACGGGTGGGCTCGGCAGAGCTGCCCGACTGGTTCGAATGGTTCGATGCCTCGCATCCGTCGCCGGACGCCACCAGTGAAGCCGCCGGCCGTCGTGCCCTTACGCTGGCGGCCGAGAGCCGATCGCGCGGCGGACTGCTCGTGCTGCTTTCTGGCGGCGCGTCGGCGCTGATGGCGGTGCCAGCCGATGGGCTGTCGCTCGCCGACAAGATGCTGACGGCGCGTGTGCTCATGAACGCTGGCGCACCAATTGCCGACCTCAACTGCGTGCGCAAACATCTGTCGGCGATCAAGGGCGGGCGGCTTGCCGCGGTCGCAGGTCGAACGGTGACGCTTGCCATCTCGGACGTGCACGGACCACTCCCGGATGATCCTGCCGTTATCGGTTCGGGTCCCACCGTCGCCGATCCAACCACGTATGCCGACGCCCTTCGCATCGTGGAACGTGCCGGTGTGAAAGACGCGATTCCACGCCAGGCGTTCGAGCACCTTGAACGAGGCGCCGGGGAGTCGCCGAAGCCTGGCGACGCTCGGCTTCGTGATGGTTACTACGAGGTCATTGGCAACCGTCATCTGGCGGTTGACGGAGCCGCACGCGTCGCCGAGCGTCTCGGCTACGCGGTTCACGTTTTTCCCGCCGCCACCGGTGGCGAGGCACGCGACGCTGGAGCCGTGTTTGCCGCCGAGTCGCTGCGTCTGGGTGGACAGTCGCGGCTGTGCGTCATCGGTTCCGGCGAAACAACTGTGCACGTTCGCGGTCGCGGTCGCGGCGGGCGCAATCAGGAGTTTGCGCTCGGCGCGCTGCCCGCGATCGACGAGGCACCACGCGGAACCGTCATGGTGCTCGCCAGCGTGGGCACTGACGGTATCGACGGACCGACGGACGCCGCCGGCGCGATCGTCGATCGGACGACGACCGAGCGGGCGGCGCGGCATGGCGTCAGCGCGGAAGCGGCGCTCGCGGCAA
>DATBFF010000026.1:0-6131 GCA_036558625.1 Mycobacterium sp.
CTTCTCGACCTTGACGCCGGGACCAAGCTCAACCTCGTAGCGCGTGACCGTCGGGCCGCGCGTGCAGCCGGTGACCGCGGCGTCGACCTTGAACTGGGTCAGCACCGACGTGATCGCGTCGGCCATGTGATTGTTGGCGGCCGTGCGCCGCTTCGGCGGATCGCCTGGGATGAGCAGGCTCAGCGACGGCAACGCGTACGGCCCCTCGACGACACGGTCGAGACCTGCTGAGCCACGGGAGTTTCCGGCCGTTCTGCGCCGCGTGGGCTTGGCCTTGGCCGGTGGGTCGGTGAACGCCACGGGTTCGGGGACCGTGGGTGCGTCGTCGTCGAGCGGATAGGCGTCGAATGGGTCCGGTTCCCATGCCGGTGCCTCGTCCGCGTAGCCGTCGTCGTCCTCGGGCGGTTCGGCAGACGGCAGGCCGCGCACGGCGAACATCGCCCGAAGTGTTGCGGGCACCTCGCGGACCGTCGTGCCGGACACGAGCAGTACCCCGAACAGCACTCCGATGAACAGAACCGGCGCGGCGATCCAGGCGGTCAGTCCGTCGGAAAGCGGCCCGCCGATCGCGAACCCGATGAAGCCGGCGCCGTGCTCGCGGCCGGCCGGCGTCTGCGGCGACCCCGCCCAGAGATGCCACAGGCCCAGGCCGGGCAGCGTGATCATCGCCGCGCCCAGCACCAGCCGCGGGCGCGACTCGGCATCCGGCTCGGTGCGCATCAGCGCCACGGCCAGCGTCACCGCGACCAGCGGCACCAGCACGACCGCCGAACCGACCATCGTGCGCAAAACGGTGTCCACCCACCGGCCGACGGGCCCGGCGGCACCGAACCAGGAACTCGCGGCTATGACGACCGCGACGCCGAGCAACGCGAGCGCAATCCCGTCGCGGCGGTGGTGCGGCTCGATATCGCGTGCGCGACCGACCGAACGCGCCGCCGTCCCGGTCCCCTTGGCCACCATCAACCACGCGCCGCGCGCTCCGCGGCCGACAGCCAGAGCGGCAGTGGCCACCGGACTTCCGGATTTACCCCTTTTCGCCGGCTTTTTGCGGGTTGTCGTGCGTGTGCCGCTGCGCGAACTGGTGCTTGACCTGGGCTTTCGGTTTCCTGAACGCGTGGCGGTCTTACTGGGCATGCTCGCAAGCCTAGTCGCATCAGCCTCATTCGCACCATTCGCCACACTGGTCACGAGCGGGGTACGCCGAGATCGACGTTTTGGCGGGCTTTACTCGCACTCTTCCGCCTAAATGTTGGTTTGGGCGGGTTAGTAGGGTGACTCCCATGCCAGTCGTCGTCGTCGCCACTTTCACCGCCAAGCCCGAGTCCGTCGACGCGGTGCGCGAGTCATGCAAGAAAGCCATCGAGTCCGTGCACGGCGAGCCGGGATGTCAGCTGTACGCGCTGCACGAGGCCAACGGGACGTTCGTGTTCGTCGAACAATGGGCCGACGCCGACGCGCTGCAGACACACAGCACCGCACCAGGCATCACGACGATGTTCAGAGAGGTGGGCGACCACCTCGACGGTGCGCCCGACATCAAAATGCTGCAGCCCGTCGTCGCCGGGGATCCGGCCAAGGGCCAACTGCGCGGCTGATGGGTTCGCTCGACGGGAAAGTAGCGTTCATCACCGGCGCGGCCCGCGGGCAGGGGCGCGCGCATGCAGTGAAGTTGGCCGCCGACGGCGCCGACGTCATCGCGGTGGATCTATGCGACCAGATCGCGTCGGTGCCCTACCCGATGGCGACGCCCGACGACCTCGCTGCGACGGTCAAGTTAGTGGCGGACACCGGTGCGCGCATCGTTGCCCGGCAGGCTGACGTGCGCGACGCCGCCTCGTTGACGACTGCATTTCAGGCGGGCCTTGACGAGTTCGGCCGCCTCGACATCGTGGTCGCGAACGCGGGCATCGCGCCGATGCAGGCGGGCGAGGACGGTTGGCGCGACGTGATCGACGTCAACCTCACCGGCGTGCACAACACCGTCGAGGTCACCAAGAAGACGATGGTCGAGCAAAAAGACGGCGGGTCGATCGTCATGATCAGTTCGGCCGCGGGACTCGCTGGCATCGGCAGCGAGGACGCCGGGTCGATCGGTTATGCCGCCGCCAAGCACGGGATGGTCGGGTTGATGCGCGTCTACGCCAACCACCTTGCACCGCACAGCATCCGGGTGAACTCGATTCATCCGGCCGGCGTCGACACGCCGATGATCAACAACGAGTTCATCCGCGACTGGCTCGAGAAGATAGTGGGCACTGCCGACGTCGACATGGGCAACGCGATGCCTGTGCAGGTGGTTCAACCCGAGGACGTCGCCAACGCGGTCGCATGGCTGGTGTCCGACGCGGCCCGCTACGTCACCGGCGTGACGCTGCCCGTCGACGCCGGCTACATAGTCAAACGCTGAACCCGCGCCGAAACCGAATTCCCGGTCGTGGTTGCCGCGATTCGACAGCCGGGAGTTCGGTTTCGGCGCGAGGATGCGTTGCCGATAACGCGGTCACCTGATTCGGTAGGAGGCGTGGACACCGCGACGACGGACATCGGCAGCGCAACCCGCAACCTGGTCCTCGCCACCTGGGTCTCCGCGATCAACTTCTGGGCCTGGAACATGATCGGGCCGCTGTCGACCACCTACGCCACGGACTTGTCACTGTCCAGCACCGACGCGTCGCTTCTGGTCGCGACGCCGATCTTGGTCGGCTCGCTGGGCCGCATCGTCGTCGGGGCGCTCACCGATCGGTTCGGCGGGCGTGCCATGTTCATCGCGATCTCTCTGGTGTCGATCGTTCCGGTGCTTGCCGTCGGCGCGGCAGGGTCGGCCGGGTCGTATCCGCTGCTGCTGGTGTCGGGCTTCTTCCTGGGCATCGCCGGAACGATCTTCGCCGTCGGTATTCCGTTCGCCAACAACTGGTATGACCCGGCAAGGCGTGGTTTCGCGACGGGCGTGTTCGGCATGGGGATGGTCGGTACGGCGTTGTCGGCGTTTTTCACCCCGCGGTTCGTCCACTGGTTCGGCTTCTTCCCCACCCATGTCATCGTCGCAGTCGCGCTGGCTGCAACCGCGGCGCTGTGCCTGGTCTCGATGCGCAACTCCCCGCGGTTCGTGGCCAACACCGATCGTGTGGTGCCGAAACTGAGGGCCGCCGCGAAGCTACCCGTCACGTGGGAAATGTCGCTGCTCTATGCGGTGGTGTTCGGCGGGTTCGTCGCATTCAGCAACTACCTGCCCACGTACATCAAAACGATCTACGGCTTTTCCGCCGTCGACGCGGGCGCCCGCACTGCCGGGTTCGCGCTGGCTGCGGTGTTGGCCCGGCCGATCGGCGGAGCGCTCGCCGACCGCACCGCACCGAAGTACGTCGTGCTCGCGTCCTTCGCCGGCACGGCGACGATGGCCTTTATCGCCGCGTACCAACCACCCCCGGACATCTGGTCGGCCATGACGTTCATCGCACTGGCGATCTTCCTCGGTATCGGCACCGGCGGGGTATTCGCCTGGGTGGCTCGACGCGCGCCGGCCACTTCGGTCGGACTCAGTCACCGGCATCGTCGCCGCCGCCGGCGGCCTCGGCGGCTACTTCCCGCCGCTCGTGATGGGCGCCACCTACGACGCCGCCGACAACGACTACACCGTGGGCCTCATGCTCCTGGTCGTGACTGCGCTGGCGGCGCTTACCTACACCGCGGTGCGGCTACACGCCCATGAACCCATCGCCGCTCCCAGAAAGGCAGTGACGTGACCGGAACACCACGCACCGGCGGACCGGTCGAGGAGTTGCTCGAACGCAGCGGCCGTTTCTTCACGCCGGGCGAGTTCTCCCCGGACCTGCGCACCGTCACGCGCCGCGGCGGGCGCGAAGGCGACGTGTTCTACCGCGACAGGTGGAGCCACGACAAGGTCGTGCGTTCCACGCACGGCGTCAACTGCACCGGGTCGTGCTCGTGGAAGATCTACGTCAAGGACGGCATCATCACGTGGGAAACCCAGGAGACCGACTACCCGTCGGTGGGCCCTGACCGGCCCGAGTACGAGCCCCGCGGTTGCCCCCGCGGCGCCGCGTTCTCGTGGTACACCTACTCCCCGACCAGGGTGCGCCACCCTTATGCGCGCGGCGTCCTGGTCGAGATGTACCGCGAGGCCAAGGCCCGGCTCGGCGATCCGGTGTTGGCGTGGGCCGACATTCAGAACGACCCCGAACGTCGGCGTCGCTACCAAAAAGCGCGTGGCAAAGGTGGTTTGGTCCGAGTCACATGGGCCGAAGCCACCGAGATGATCGCCGCGGCGCACGTGCACACGATCAAGCAGTACGGGCCGGACCGCGTCGCGGGCTTCTCGCCGATTCCCGCCATGTCGATGGTCAGCCATGCCGCCGGTTCTCGTTTCGTCGAACTCATCGGCGGCGTCATGACGTCGTTTTACGACTGGTACGCCGACCTGCCGGTGGCCTCGCCCCAGGTGTTCGGCGACCAGACCGACGTCCCGGAGTCCGGCGACTGGTGGGACGCCTCCTACCTGATGATGTGGGGCTCTAATGTACCCATCACCCGAACCCCGGACGCGCACTGGATGGTTGAGGTGCGCTACCGGGGCACCAAGGTCGTCGCCGTCAGCCCCGACTATGCCGACAACACCAAGTTCGCCGACGAATGGATGCCGTGTGCGGCGGGCACCGACGGTGCGCTGGCGATGGCCATGGGCCATGTGATTCTATCGGAATATTTTGTCCGCCAACGCATCCCGTTCTTCGTCGACTATGCTCGCAAGTACACCGATCTGCCGTTCTTGGTCAAACTGGAAGACCGTGGCGGCGCATTGGTGCCGGGCAAGAACCTCACCGCGGCCGATCTGGGTCACGATGTCGACAATGCGCCATTCAAGCCGGTGATCCTCGACGGGAGGACGAACGACGTTGCGGTGCCTCACGGTTCGCTGGGATTCCGGTACGGCGACGACGGTGTCGGCAAGTGGAATCTCGATCTCGGTGACTTGGTCCCCGCCCTGACTGTGGCGAGCGAGGGCGGTGAAACGGCAAAGATCCGACTACCACACTTCGATGCGGTTGACGGGCACGGCGAGGCCCTGGTGCGCGGGGTACCCGTGCGCCGTGTCGGCGAGCACAAAGTGTGCACGGTATTCGACTTGATGCTCGCCCAGTACGGTGTCGCACGGCCCGGACTGCCGGGCGACTGGCCTACGGGCTACGACGATCCCAACCAACCGCACACGCCGGCCTGGCAGGAACCGATCACCGGAGTGTCTGCTGCGCAGGCGATTCGGATCGCCAAGGAGTTCGCACGCAACGCCGAGGAATCCGGCGGTCGGTCGATGATCATCATGGGTGCGGGCATCTGTCAGTGGTTCCACGGCGACGCGACCTACCGCGCGGTGCTGGCCCTGCTGCTGCTGACCGGGTCGGTGGGCCGCAACGGCGGGGGCTGGGCGCACTACGTGGGGCAGGAGAAGTGCCGCCCGCTCACCGGTTGGTCGACGATGGCGATGGCCGGCGACTGGTCACGGCCGCCGCGGCAAGCCCCTGGTACCTCGTACTGGTATGCGCACACCGACCAGTGGCGCTACGACGGGTACCGCGCCGACGCACTCGCCAGCCCATTGGGCCGCGGCCGGTTCGCCGGCAAGCACACCATGGATGTCCTGGCCTCCGCGGCGGCGATGGGCTGGAGCCCGTTTTACCCCCAGTTCGACCGCTCCAGCCTCGACGTCGCCGACGAGGCAAGCGCCGCGGGCAAGGAGATTCCCGCCTACGTCGCCGAGCAGTTGGCATCCGGCAAGCTGAAGTTGGCCGTCACTGACCCGGACAATCCGGTGAACTGGCCGCGGGTACTCAACGTGTGGCGAGCCAACCTGCTCGGCTCGTCGAGCAAGGGCAACGAGTACTTTCTGCGCCACCTGCTCGGTACCACGTCCAATCTGCAAGCCCAACCTACACCGGAAGCACTGCGGCCCAACGGCATTGAGTGGCCCGACGAGATCCCCGAAGGCAAGCTCGACCTGCTGATGTCCATCGACTTCCGGATGACCTCGACCACGCTGCTCTCCGACGTCGTGCTGCCGGCTGCTACCTGGTACGAGAAGGCGGACTTGTCCAGCACCGACATGCATCCCT
>DATBFF010000027.1:0-66382 GCA_036558625.1 Mycobacterium sp.
GTGAGTGCTGCGCTGTCGAACTTGTACGCGGGCCGGAAGATGGTGTACCTGAGGCAGTTTGACGCCAAAGACTGGATCCGGCTGGTGCGTGACGAGGCGGTGACGAGCGCAACCGTCGTGCCCACGATGCTGGACCGAATCATCAGTGAGCTGCAGCAGAACCCGACGTCCCTGCCGACGCTGCGGACTCTGGCCTATGGCGGCTCGAAAGTCCCGCTGCCCCTTGTCCGCACCGCGCTCGAGTTGCTTCCCGACGTGGGTTTCGTCAACGCCTACGGACTCACCGAAACGAGCTCGACGATCGCCGTGCTCACCCCAGACGACCACCGCGCTGCGCAAGCGTCCAGCGAGGACGGCGTCCGACGCCGGCTCGGTTCGGTGGGCCAACCGGTACCCGGGATCGAAGTGCAGATCCGCGGTGACGACGGCGTCGTCCTCGGGCCCGACGAGCCAGGGGAGCTGTTCGTGCGGGGCGACCAGGTGTCGGGGCGCTACGCCGAGATCGGCTCGGTGCTCGACGACGACGGATGGTTTCCCACCAAAGACATTGCCACGCTTGACCGCGGCGGCTATCTCTTCATCAGTGGACGCTGCGACGACACGATCATCCGAGGCGGCGAGAACATCGCCCCCGCGGAGATCGAAGACGTCCTCGTCGAGCATCCGTCGGTGCGTGACATCGCGGTCGTCGGCGTCGAGGACACCCAATGGGGTCAGATCATCGTCGCCGTCGTGGTCCCCGCTGACGGCGCCGAGCCCGATCCGGAGGAACTGCGCGCACATGTGCGCAGGCAGCTGCGCGGCTCCCGCACCCCCGACCGGATCGTCTTCCGAGATGAACTGCCGACCACACCGACCGGAAAAGTCCTGCGCCGCAACCTTACCGACGAGCTGAAGGGACAGGGCCGATGAGCGCTCGCGCGAAGAGGAGACAACAATGATCAAGACAGGCACGCGGTTGAAAAGCCAAGTCTGCGACACCGAGGTCATCGTGATCAAACCCGGTGACGGCCTCGCCGACCTGCGCGCCGGCGGCACACCGATGGCCGAGATCGGCACCGACGCCTCGAGTGACGCCGTGCTGGACCCGAAGTTCGCCGACGGAACCGTGATGGGTAAGCGCTACGTCGACGACACCGGAGCCGAGGTGCTAGTGACCAAGGCGGGCGCCGGGACACTGAGCATCGGCGACGTGCCGATGAGCCTGAAAGAGGCGAAGCCGCTGCCGGCCAGCGACTGACTCCGATGACCGCCGATATGCACTCGCTGGTGATCGCGTCGGACTACCGCGTGCCCGATCCGTCGCGGGTGCCGCGGCTGCTGGAGAGCCGCAAGTCCGCGCTCGCCGACATCGGGGCGCACCACGTGATTGTGCATTCCTCGACGCTCGATCCCGGACGCGTCCTTGTCAGCATCGCACTCAACAACAAAGAGCCGATCGTCGACCTGTTGCGTTCGCGGGTGTTCTTCGAGTGGTTCGACGCCGTCGGCGTCGAAGACATTCCTGCGGTCTTCGCCGGCGAGCTCGTCGACAGGATCGACCTCACCGACTCGGAGTCCCCGATGCCGCCCGGTGTCATCGTTGCCGCCACCACGTCGGTGCAGGACGTGTCGACACTGCTCGAACACGTGCACCGTGCGCTGGAGCGGTTCCGCGCCGCCGGCGTGCAGAAGACGTGGGTATTCCAGGCGTTCGACGATCCCCGCGAGGTGATGATCCTCCAGCAGATCGACACCGAGGCCAACGCGCGACAGTGGATCGAGCACCCGGACGCGACGGCCGAGTGGATGGATAACGCCGGGATGGGCGCCTATCCGCCGTTATTCGTCGGCAAGTTCCAACACATGATGCGAGTCGATGAGACGAACTGATGTATGTGTGCCTGTGCAACGGCGTGACGAGCCAGACGGTCGCGGAGGTGGTGGCCGACGGCGCGTCGACGACGAAGAAGGTGGCGGAGGCGTGCGGCGCCGGCTCCGACTGCGGTCGCTGCCGGCGCACCGTTGCGGCGATCATCAAGGCGGCGCCGGTGGCGCCCGAAACGCGTTGACGACAAGGAGGGTTCCATGACAGAGGCTTACGCCGTTGACACCGGCCTGCTGATCCTGCGGCTGTGCCTGGGCATCACGCTGTCGCTGCACGGGTTCAACAAGTTCTTCGGGGGCGGGCGGATCCCCGGCACCGCCCGGTGGTTCGAGAGCATCGGGATGAAGCCCGGCACCTTCCACGCCCGCATCGCAGCGACCACCGAGGTGCTGGCCGGGCTCGGTCTGGCGGCGGGTCTGCTGACACCGATCCCGGCGGCGGGCTTCGTCGCGCTGATGCTCACCGCGGCGTGGACGGTGCACCGGCCCAACGGGTTCTTCATTGTCAAGGAGGGCTGGGAGTACAACCTGGTGCTGGCCGCCGGCGCGGTCGCGGTGGCCACGATCGGCGCGGGCCGGTTCAGCCTCGACAATCTGGTCTTCCCGAATGCCGACTGGTTGCACGGCTGGATCGGGCTGCTGATCTCGGTGGTGCTGGGCCTCGCCGGCGGCATCGGCCAGCTGGTGATCTTCTACCGCCCGCCGGTGAAGGCGCCGCAGGCCTAGGCGCGAGCGTGCGCGTCTGCTGGTCGACACGCCGAGTTTGGAGCCGATTCTGTGCACGTTCGCGATGTGGAAAGTGTGCGGATTGACACTCGCCACCCCAGGTGACAGAGTGCTGAGCGACTGCTCAACAATCGTCGAAGCGAGGTAGGAGATGGCTGGCCGGGTCGAGGGCAAGGTTGCGTTCATCACGGGGGCGGCGCGCGGTCAGGGCCGCGCGCATGCGGTGCGGTTGGCGCAGGAGGGCGCCGACATCATCGCCGTCGACGTCTGCAAGCAGCTGGCCACTGTGCGGATACCTCTGTCCAAGCCGGAGGATCTCGCCGAGACCGCGGATCTGGTCAAAAATCTCGGCCGCCGCATCTACACCGCCGAGGTCGACGTCCGTGACTACGACGCGCTGAAGGCGGCGGTGGACGCCGGAGTGGAGGAGCTCGGCCGGCTCGACATCATCGTCGGCAACGCCGGCATCGGCAACGGTGGCGGGACGCTGGACAAGCTCAGCGAGGCCGACTGGGAGGAGATGATCGGCGTCAATCTCGAAGGCGTGTGGAAGACCGTGAAAGCCGGTGTGCCGCACCTTCTTGCGGGCGGTGGCGGCTCGGTCATCCTGACGAGCTCGGTCGGCGGCCTGAAAGCCCACCCACACACGGGCGCCTACATCGCAGCCAAGCACGGCGTCGTCGGGCTCATGCGCCTCTTCGCCGTCGAGCTGGGTCCGCAGAACATCCGCGTCAACACCGTGTGCCCGACGAACGTCAACACACCGCTGTTCATGAACAAGGGCACGATGAAGCTGTTCCGTCCCGATCTGGAGAGCCCGGGTCCCGATGACATGAAGGTCGCCGCACAGTTCATGCATACGCTGCCGATCGGATGGGTGGAGCCGGAGGACATCGCCAACGCGGTGCTGTTCCTGGCGTCCGACGAGGCCCGCTACATCACCGGCGTGGCACTTCCGGTCGATGGCGGCAGCTGTCTGAAGTAGCGCTCGGTCTGCGCCGGAACGGTAGTCCCCGTGGCCCGTTCTCGCACTATTCCGCGCGGACTACCGCTCCGGCGATAGTCGCGGGGCCGCTTCGGCGGCGCGGTGCACCGCGTTGACGATGCCCTGATAACCCGTGCACCGGCAGAAGTTGCCCGAGAGCCCTTCGCGGATCTCTTCCTCGGTCGGATGGGGATTGTCGTTCAGCAGCGCGGTGATTGACACCACGAAACCCGGTGTACAGAAACCACATTGAAGCCCGTGGCATTCACGCATCGCCGCCTGCACGGGCGACAACTCGCCGTCGGCCGATGCAATCCCTTCGACTGTGGTGACTTCCTGACCGTCGGCCTGCACGGCGAACATTAGGCAGGACCGGATGGCCTGTCCGTCGAGAAGCACTGTGCACGCGCCGCACGCACCGTGTTCGCAGCCCAGGTGCGTGCCGGTCAGTCCGCAGCGCTCGCGAAGGTAGTCCGCCAGGGTCAGTCGCGGCTCGACGCTTGCGCCGGTGAGCCGGCCGTTGACCGAGATCTTGACTCCTAGCTCATGCATCGCGGGCCTCCCTGATCGCCGAAGACAGTGCGCGGGCCAGCATTTCGGCGCCAACCGTGGCCCGGTAGCCAGACGAGCCCTGCAGGTCGGCCGGGATGTCGTCCAGTGCGTTGATCGCGGAATTCCCGACCTCCTCGGCGTCGATGTCATCGACCGCGCGGCCGAGCACCGCGTGTTCTGCCGCCGACCCGCGCAGCGGGGTGGATCCCAGGCCCAGAAGCCCGACGCCGCAGCGGGTTACGCGCTCGTCGTCGCCGAGTTCGAGCGCAACGGCCGCACCCGCGATCGCGAAGTCGCCGTGGCGGCGGGCGAACTCCTCGATCGCGAACCCGGACCGGCCGCCCCAGACCGGAAAGCGCACGGCGGTCAGGATTTCGGCGGGCTCCAGCGAGTTTTCCCACAGGCCGGTGAAGAAGTCGGCCGCCGCGACCTCCCGGCTGCCACGAGACGACACTGCCTCTATCGTGGCGTCGAGCGCGAGGGCAACCGCCGCGTATTCGGCGGCTGGGTCGGCGTGTGCGATCGCGCCGCCCAGCGTTCCCCTGGTCCGGATCTGAAAGTGACCGATGTGCGGGGTGGCCAGAGTCAGCAACGGAACCAACTCGGCGACCTCGTCGTCCATTCCGACGAACGCGTGAGGCGTGCCCGCGCCGATCCGTATCTCGCCGTCGCACAGGTCGATGCAGCGCAGCTCGTCGATGCGGGAGATGTCGACGAGGTTCTCGAAGTACGTCAGCCGCATAGCCAGCATCGGCACCAAGCTCTGCCCGCCGGCCAGGATCTTTGCGTCGTCGCCGTACTCGCCCAGCAGGTCGGCGGCCTCCTTGACAGAGGCGGGCCGGTGATAGGCGAACGCGGCAGCCTTCATGAGACCAGCCGTGACAGGGCAGCCAGCAGGTCCTCGGCGCGCGGGGCCTCGCGGCGGCTTCGGCGTCCCAGCAGCAACCCGACCACGACGCCCAGGACCGCACCGGCGACGACCGGAGCTGCTCGCTTGGCCAGGGGCAGCGCCACGACTTTGAGCATGTCGACGGAATCGCCGTCCGCGACGGCAGCGAGTTCCGGTGCGGCAGGGCCGGTTTGCTCAGGAGTGCCGCCGAGCAAGTCGGCCTCCAGCCGCTTGGCGAATTGCGCGATCAGGTTACTCGACACGTCGGCCAGCACACCGCGGCCGAACTGCGCCGCCTTCCCGGAGATCGTGAGGTCGGTGGTGATGACCACCTGCGTCGCTTGCCCCTCGTCTTTGAGCTGGGCGGTGACCAGGGCTGCGGCGTTGCCAGAACCGCGCGTCTCCTTGCCGTTGGCCTTGATCACCACACGCCGCGCGGTTTCGTCCTTCTCCTGGAACGACGCATCGCCCTGGTAGGACACGGTGATCGGCCCGACCTTGACCTTGACCGCGCCGGTGAAGTCGTTGCCGTCGACGCTCAACAGCTGCGCACCGGGGATGCACGGCGCCACGCGCTCGACGTCGGTCAGCACTTCCCATGCCTGGGCCGCTGACACCGGCACCCGAAACTCGTTGACTAACTCCACTTTTGGTCCTTACTGCTGTTCGATCAGCTCGACGATGGCCGCCGGGCTCGCGGGCAGCCGTGTCAAGCACACCCCGAGCGGCGCCAGCGCGTCGTTGATCGCGTTGATCACTGCGGGCGGTGAGCCGATCGCGCCGCCCTCCCCGACGCCCTTGTACCCGCCGACGCCCGGGCTCGGAATCTCGATGTGCCCGAACTCGATTGGTGGAACCTCCGTCGCCGTCGGCAGCAGGTAGTCGACGAATGTGGACGACAGCGGGTTGCCGTCGTCGTCATAAGCCATGTCCTCCAGCAGTGCCCCGCCGATGCCCTGTACGGTGCCGCCGGCGATCTGGCCCTCGACGACGTTGGGGTTGATCATGGGCCCCACGTCCTCGCTGACGATGTAACGCGTCAGCGTGACGTGACCGGTCTTGACATCGACTTCGCAGGTGCACGCATGGGTGGCGTTGGCCCAGTGGATCATCGTTTCGGCCTTGAAACGCGCTGTCGCCTCCAATGACGCTGAGGTGCCCGGCGGCAACTGCGCGGGCTCGTAGTACGCACGGTAGGCAAGCTCGGCGAACGTGACGCTCTTCGACGCGTCGGAGCGCGAACTGGCGACGGAGCCGGCGAGCTCGATGTCGGATTCCTCGACCCCCAACCGGGCGGCGGCCATCGCGACGATCTGATGGCGCAGCATCGTGCCCGCCTCGTTGACCGCGCCTGCCGTCATCGGCCCGCTGCGGCTGCCCTGGGTGCCCGCACCGTACGGGGTGACCGCGGTGTCGCCCTGGATCGTGGCGACGTCGTCGATGTCGGCACCCAGCGCGTCGGCCGCCAGCTGGCTCACTGTCGTCTCGATGCTGTTGCCCGTCGAGCCGCCATTCACATAGACGTTGATCTTGCCGGTCGGCTCGACGCGGATGGTGCAGCCCTCGGTGCCCAGGTGGCCGGTCGCGGCGCCGGTGGGCTCGATGTACGCGGAGAAACCCAGGCCGATGTAGCGTCCTTGCGCCAACGCGTCGGCCTGCTCCTTGCGAAAGCCTTCGTGGTCAAGGATTTTCACCGCTTGCTCGAACGTGTCGGCAGGCGCCACGTGGTCGTACGGCATGCCGTTGGCGTTGAAGTACGGCATCTCATCGCCGCGCAGGATGTTGCGCCGGCGCAGTTCGACGGGATCGACGTCCATCTTGCGGGCCGCGATGTCGATCAGGATCTCGCGCGCCAGCGTCTCGTACTGCCACGGTCCGCGGTACGCCGCGAGCCCAGCGGTGTTGGAAAACACCGTCTTGTAGTTGAAGCTGGCCTTCGGCACACGGTAGGGCCCGGGGAAGAACATGCCGATCGCCGCTGTCGTCAGCACCGGATACGGCGTCGGGTAGGCACCGATGTCCTGGACGAAGTCGATGTCGACGGCCAGGAAGTTGCCGTCATCGTCAAAGGCCATGCGTGCCATGCCATCTACGTGGCGGGCCTGGCCGGCCGACATCAGGTTCTCGCGGCGGTCCTCGATCCACTTCAGTGCCGCGGGCACCTTGCGCGCGGCCAGCATTATGCACATGTCCTCCCGCATCGGGACGACTTTCTGGCCGAAGCCGCCGCCGGTGTCGCGCATGATCACGCGCACACCCTGCGCGGGAATGCCCAGCAGTCGCGCGGCGAACGCCCGCAGCTCGTGGGGGGTCTGGGTAGAGGCCCAAATCGTCAGTTCCCCGGCGGCGGCCTGCCACTCGACGACTATCCCGCGGGTTTCGATCGGCACAGGTGCGTAGATCTGTTGATACACACGCTCTTTCGCGACATGAGCGGCGGTGTTGAACGCTTCCTCGTCCGGTGGAGCACCGGCCATCCCGCCGGCCACATTGTCTGGATAGGCGTCGTGCACGACGACCTCGGCACCGACTGCCTTCGTGAAATCGGCGACGGGGGCAAGAGGTTGGTAGTCGACGTCGACCAGCTCGGCGGCGTCCTCGGCGACATAGCGGCTGTCCGCCACGACGACCGCGAGGGGATCGCCGACGAACTTCACCTCGCCCTCGGCAAGCGGCGGACGCGGCGTGTCCGGGACGTCCTTGCCCGCGACCGCGTGCCAGGCCTCCTTGACCTCTGGGTTGAGGTCTGCAGCGGTGAACACGGCGTGCACGCCGGGCAGCGCCAGCGCCGCAGACGCGTCGATGCCGTCGATCCGGGCGCGCGCGAACGGGCTGCGCACGAAGCAGGCGTGCAGCATGCCCGGCCGGGTGACGTCGTCGACGAATGTGCCGTGGCCGGTGAGCAGTCGAAGATCCTCGACGCGCTGGACCCGGGTGCCTGCATAGCGCGCGGCGACGGCTTCCGTCATCTCGCTCCCATCCTGAAAAACGCCTGCTAAGCAGTCGCTCAGCACACCATAGTGGCCGAGCGGGTGGGCCGTCTAGCGTGCGTCGTGGTGGATCCGCCCGTCGAGCTCCGTCAACGGCCGCCCACGGCCGCCCCATCGTTGGGCGATGATCTCCGCCGCGATCGACACCGCCGTCTCCTCGGGGGTGCGGGCGCCGAGGTCCAGCCCGATGGGACTGGCGAGGCGGCCCAGTTCGGCATCGGTCAATCCGGCTTCACGCAGCCGCTTCAGCCGATCGTCATGGGTCGCGCGCGAGCCCATCGCCCCGATGTAGCCGACCCGGGGTAGTTGCAGCGCCACCTGCAACGCCGGCACGTCGAATTTGGGGTCGTGCGTCAGCACGCACACCGCGGTGCGAGCATCGATCTCACCCTGCGCCGCTTGCGCGGCGAGATAACGGTCGGGCCAGTCGACGACGACCTCGTCGGCCGCCGGGAACCGCGCCGCGGTGGCGAACACCGCGCGGGCGTCGCACACCGTGACCCGGTAGCCGAGGAACGCACCCTGGCGCGCCAGCGCCGCCGCGAAGTCGATCGCGCCGAAGATCAGCATCCGGGGGCGCGGGGCGTGGCTGGCGACGAACACTTCCATGCCGGCGTCCTGGCGCTGGCCGTCGGGGCCGTACGTCAACACGGCCGAGCAGCCGGCGCCGAGCATCCCGCGCGCGTCGTCGGCGATGGCGTCATCGGCGCGTGTCGAGCCCAGCGACCCGTCCACACTGCCGGGGCCCACCACCAGCCTGCGGCCGACCCAGTCCGGATCGGGGTGGGCGATCACGGTGGCGATCGCGATTGGCCGGTGCGCGGCGATATCGTCGGCGACGACCTGTAGTTGCGGAAAGCTTTGCGCGGACACGGGTTCGACGAAAACGTCGATCTCGCCGCCACAGGTGAGGCCGACGGCGAATGCGTCGTCGGCGGTGATGCCGTAGCGCTGCAATGCCGAACGCCCGGTCCGCACGACCTCGGCGGCGAGCTCGTACACCGCGCCCTCGACGCACCCACCGGACACCGACCCGGCGACGCTGCCGTCGGGAGCCACGACCATCGACGCGCCGGGCGGACGGGGTGCGGAGCGGATGGTGCGGACGACGGTGGCCACGCCGGCGGTGCCGCCCGCGCGCCAGATGGTCATCAACTCGTCGAGCACATCACGCATCGCCCTCGAAGTGTAATTTCAGGCGGGACATGATCAGCGCAGACGACGCACCGCTGGTCGCCGGAGTGCTCCTGGCCGCGGGTGCGGGGCGACGGTACGGCCAGCCGAAGGTGCTCGTCGAGGGGTGGCTGCCGACTGCGGTGAGCGCGCTGAGCGACGGCGGATGCGCGCGCGTCGTCGTGGTGCTCGGTGCCGCAGTGGTGCCGGCACCCCCGGGCGTCACCGCGGTGGTCGCGCCGGATTGGTGCACGGGACTGAGCGCGTCTGTGCGTGCCGGCCTTCAGGCCGCCGATCACATGAACGCGGACTGGGCGGTGCTGCACGTTGTGGACACTCCCGACGTCGGCCCGCCGGTGGTGGCGCGAGTTGTCCAGCGTGCCTTGGCATCTCGCAGCGGATTGGCCCGCGCGTTCTACGACGGCCGGCCGGGCCATCCGGTCGCGATCTCACATGCACACTGGGCCCGGGTGATCGCAACTCTGGCGGGGGACCACGGCGCGGGAGCGTATCTGCGGGTGGCGCCGGACGTCGAGGCCGTTGAGTGCAGCGATCTTGCCAGCGGGCGTGACTACGACGAACCGGCCTAGCGCCAGCGCGAGCGCAGCGGCGGCGGTGTCCAAGCCGGCCACGCCGCGGCGCCGACGATGTCGCCTCCGCTTATCTGGGCAACAATGCGCGGCCCCGTGAATTGGCTGTTGTCGTAGACGGTCGCAGTGTCGGACTGGGCGATCGCCTCGGCGACCAAAGCCCATAGACGGCGGTGGCGTTCACGGATCTTCGTTTCGGGCACGGCATGGCCGCCGGCTCGTACCCGATGTTCCACGCGGGCCACCGCGAGGTCTTCAGGAATGAGCAACACGTGGGTGACCACGGTGTAGCCGGCGGCACGGGCGTCGCGGACGAGCGCGAGCTTCGACGGGTGTGAGAACACGGTCTCGGCGATGAACGGGCGGCGCAGTGCGATGAGCCGTGACCTGGTCTCGGCGGCTGTCTTCGCGGCTTCATAGGCGTGCCCCTCGGGATCCTCCGGCCAGCGGCGGCGAGCGATCTCGTCGGCGTTGACGAAGGCGCTGCCGGGCAACAACGGCGCCAGGGTGAGCGCGACGAACGTGGACTTGCCGGCGCCATTTGGGCCGACAACCAAATCGAGCCGGATCATTCGTGCGTCAGCGCAACCTCGGTGCCATCGGAGCGGTGCTCGACGAGGTCTCCGGCATCGTTGAGCGCGACGGTAATGATGCCCTGCGCTGCGAGTATGTCGCCGTAGTGGGTACGCGCGAGGTTTTCCTCGATCGCGGCGGAGATCTCAGCATTGAAGACGATGCCTTCCTCCACCGTCAGGTCCGCTGTGGCGAGGTGGCCGGCGAGGGCTGCCTCGACGCGGCGCCGCGACGCGGTGTGCTGCGCGGAGACCGCACGGCCCACGCGGGCCCAATGGTCGAGTTGTTGCTTTGCCGAGCGGCTTTGCCGCGCACCTTCGGCGGAGGCGCTGTCAATGAGGTCAGCGGCGACGCGGGTAACACGTCCGGCGTCAGGCATCGCGATCTCCGATCTTGTTTCGATCTGTAACAGAGTGTAGCAATATGCTACACGCTAGCGCGGGGTCTACGACGGCAATAATCGCAGCGTGACCGACGTCGAACCGCGGCCGCATGGGCCGGCCCCCGCCCGCCTGCGCCCGATGTCCGGGCGCGACCCGCACGAGGAGTTCCGCGCGGCGACACCGCTGGAACTGCTCTTCGACCTGACCTTCGTGATCGGCTTCGGCATCGCCGCCTCAGAATTCGCTCACGCCATGTCGCAGAACCACGTGGGGGCCGGACTCGCCGGGTTCGCGTTCGCGACGTTCGCCGTCTGCTGGGCGTGGATCAATTTCAGCTGGTTCGCGTCCGCGTACGACACCGACGACTGGATCTACCGGCTGACCACCATGCTGCAGATGGTCGGCGTCATCATTCTGGCGCTGGGACTGCCGGCGATGTTCGCCTCGATCGAGCAAGGTCAACACGTCGACAACCGCGTGATGGTTGCCGGTTACGTGGTGATGCGCGTGGCGATGGTGGCCCAGTGGCTGCGCGCCGCCAAGGCTGATCCGCGCCGCCGCTCGGCCTGTCTGACCTACGCGGCCACGATCACGGTGGCCCAGATCGGTTGGATCGCAATGATTTTCGTCCACACATCGTTGTGGGTGACCTTTGTCTGGTACGGGCTGTTGATCTTCGTCGAGTTGCTCGGGCCGTTGATCGCCGAATTCCGTACGGTCGGCACGCCGTGGCACGCTCACCACATCACCGAGCGTTACGGGCTGCTGACGATCATCGCCCTCGGCGAATGCGTCGTGGGAACAGTCGCGTCGCTGTCGGCGATCGTCACCGCACAGGGCTGGAGCGTCGGCGCCATGTTCATCGCGCTGGCCGGCGTGGGGCTGACATTCGGGATGTGGTGGATCTACTACACCGTGCCGATGGCGGAACTTCTGCACGCGCACCGCCGGCGCTCGTTCGCGTTCGGGTACTTGCCGTTGGCGACGTTCGGCTCGATCGTGGCCACCGGCGCCGGCCTGCACGTTGCTGCCTACTACATCGAGCGCCAGTCGAAGCTGGGTTCCGCGGCTACCGTGCTGTCGGTGGCGATTCCGGTGGCGGCATACATCGCCTCGCTGTACCTGCTGTACCTCCTGCTCGCAGGGACGCGGGATGCGTTCCATCTGCTGCTAGTCGCGCTGACGGCAGCCGTGCTCGTCGCCTCGGTGGCGCTGGCGGCGGCCGGCGTGTCGACGCCGGTGTGCCTGCTGCTCGTGATGCTCGCGCCGGTCGTCAGCGTGGTGGCATTCGAACTGCTCGGTCAGCGTCATGCCGCCGAAGCGGTCAACCGGTCGGTGTCGGGTCAGGGCGGCCCGTAGAGGTTGCCGCGGCGGATGTCCTCGCGGCATTTCAGCCGCGTCTGGCCGGTCTGCTGGACGCACACCCGCACCTGCTGTTCGATGCCATCCGGATACACCTCGTCGGTGGCGCCGGGCGTGACGGACGGGGCGGGCACCGCGCCGCTGTACAGCGACCACACGGTGTCGCCCGTCAACGACAGCTTCGAGCAGTACGCCTGTGCGCCACTCGCACTGACCCCGGCCGCGCCGAGCGTGGCGCAGTCGGCGCCGATCAGCACGACCGGCACGGCGGGCGCAGGCGGGCTGGCCGGCGGGGCTGACGGACTGGCTTGTGCGTGCGCCCGTTGCGAGGGCGCCGGCGACGCAACGACGTGGCGGTCATGCCCGAACAGCACGAGCGCGACGGCCGCCACACCGACGAGCAGCGCTCCGAGGGCCACTGCGACGACGATGGCTCCGCGCGGCCTTCTCGGTTCCTCTCTCGTTCGTCGGCGCGGGCGCATGCTGTGCTGGGGACCCGACGTCGCAGGCGCGGACACGGTGGCTTCGGTAGCCCCTGTCTGGGCGGCGACGGCGCCGAGCCGCTGGGCGAGTGCGTCGGCGAACGCCGTGCAGGTGTCATAGCGGTCCCCCGGTGCCTTGGCGAGGGCTTTGGAGAACACCGGACCCAGATCCGACAGGGCGGGACGCCGGGTGGCGATAGACGGCGGCGGCGCGCTCAGGTGCTGGCTGATGACAACTGCGGGATTGGAATGCGCAAACAGTGGAGCGCCGGTGAGAAGGTGGAAAGCTGTTGCAGCAAGCGCGTATTGGTCAGCGCGGCCGTCGAGCTGTTCACCCATGAGCTGCTCCGGCGCGGCATACGCCACGGTTCCCACCGTCATGTTGGTGCCCGTCAGTCCGCTGGCGTCGTCGACCCAGCGAGCGATTCCGAAGTCCGCCAACAGAATTCGCTCACCAGTCGAATCAGGCTGAGAAATCAGGATATTCGCGGGCTTGACGTCGCGGTGCAGCAGCTGGCGCTGGTGTGCGTAGTCCAGCGCCTCGGCGACCGCCCGCACGATCTTGATCACCTCGTCGGGCGGCATTCCGTTGGGGTAGCGGTCTTTGAGCAAGCCGGCGGCATCGGTGCCTTCCACGTAGTCCATGGAGATCCACAGCTGGCCGTCAAACTCTCCGCGGTCGTGGACGCCGACGATGTGGGGATGCCACAGTGTGGCGGCGATATCGGCTTCGCGGTTGAATCGCTGCCGGTATTCCTCATCCGCGCTGACCGCGGTCGGCAATACCTTCAAAGCGTCGCTGCGCGGCAGTCGGGGATGCTGGGCCAGATAAATCTCACCCATCCCCCCGGAGCCCAGGTGCCGCAGGATCGTGTAGCCCGCGAAACTCTGGCCATCGGCCAACGGCATGCGCGCATCCTACGGTGCATGGTGCGGCGGCGAGCCATCCGGCATTGTTCATAGCGTGAACGTGGATGCGGTGCTCGAGGCCATCCCGGGCCCGGCGGTGTACGCAACTGTCGGCGCGGTGGTCGGCATCGAAAGTCTGGGCGTGCCGCTGCCGGGCGAGATCATGCTCGTGAGTGCTGCGGCGCTGGCAGCGCACCACGCCGCCGACATCAACCCGGTGGGCATCGGCGCCGCGGCGGTCATCGGCGCGGTGGTCGGCGACTCGATCGGCTACACCATCGGACGCCGCTTCGGCATGCACCTTTTCGACCGGCTCGAGCGCACATTCCCGAAGCATTTCCGGCCGGCCCACGTCGCGTTCGCCGAGCATCTGTTCGCCCGCTGGGGAATTTGGGCGGTGTTCTTCGGCCGGTTCGTGGCGCTTCTGCGTATCTTGGCCGGCCCGCTCGCGGGAGCGTTGAAGATGCACTACCCACGCTTCCTCGCGGCCAACGCCGCCGGCGGGCTCTGCTGGGCGGGCGGCACGACGGCGGTGGTCTACTTCCTCGGAGTCGCCGCCGAGCGGTGGTTGGCGCGATTCTCGTGGATCGCCCTCGTCGTGGCACTGGTGTGCGGAGTCGCCGGTGCGCTGTTCTTGCGACACCGCCTCGAAGAGGCGGTCGAACGGTTCGAAGCCGACACTGCCGGTGACGCCACTGGGTGACTGCAGCCGCGCTCAGGTGTCGAGGTCGTCGGCGAGGCGGTCGAGAAAGTCCCGTACCTGTTCGGGGTTTTCGAGCGTGAAGCGTGCCGCCGAGCGGCGGTCGCCATCTTCGGTGTGGCGCACCAGGATCGAAATCCCATCGGTGTGGATGGCGTCGAAGGCATCCTCGTCGGTCAGGTCGTCGCCAATGTAGATCGGCAACACGGGCCGCCCGGCCGTTCCGGTGACCTGCTCGCGAATCCACGCCAGCGTCGTGCCCTTGTTCCAGTCGACGTCGGGACGCAGCTCGACGATCTTGCGCCCGTTGGTAACTCGCAAGTGTGCTGCGCACCCGACGCGGTGCGTAATCGCGACGACACCACCGATATCGTCGATGCTGACGTCGCGGTAGTGCACGGCTACGGCAAATCGCTTGTGTTCCACCCGCGCTGCGTCGATATGCGCGAGTTCTGCGCGCAAGTCCGCCGCAGCCTGCTCGAGCACGGGCACAGCGGCAGCGGCTTCCTCGTTCTGCCGGTAGCTGCCGTCGGGTGCCACCGATTCGAAGCCGTGGCTGCCCGCGTACCACAGGCCCGCCACGTTCACCCGGTCGCGGATGTCGGCGAGGTCGCGGCCGGACAGGATCGCGACCGGGCATCGCCCGGCCAGTCGGGCCAGCGTGTCGGCGACGCCGTCGACCAGTCGCGCGGACTCCGGCTCTGCCACGATCACCGACACCGTGCCGTCGTAGTCGAGACACACCGCCGGACAGTGACCTTCGATGGCTTCGGCCACTTCACGGTACGAGGCGAGGGCGTCGGGGATCTCCGACATGCGGCGATCGCTCGTGCGGACGCGGATATCCGCGACATCGTCGACGACCATGTCGGCGCCACTATTGGTCAGGTCCGAAGGACCGACGCCAATCGCCAGCGAAAAGCCGCCGCTTTGGGCCGCCGCGAGGACGTCTGCATCATCGGCGACGACGACCGACCGCTCGGTCCGGGCGTCGAGGCTTCGCACTGCCTCGCGCAGACCGGCGTGGCTCGCGGCGGTCGAACGGACACCCACGTCGCGCAGTTGTTGTGCCAGATCGCTCAGCGCATCGCTGCGCGGTAGGGCAAACAGCACCGCGTCGTGGAGCCGGGGGTCGATGGTCGTCATCGGCCGCACCATACATCGCGTGAAAAGTGATGCTTTTGTGACTAAACGTGTCAGCGGGAATTCTGAGGTAATTGTCGTACTCTGTGGCTGGTGTCAATTAGCCGGCGTGAACTGCTCAAGTTCACCGCCGCCGTATCAGCAGTCGTCGGCGGCGGTCAGATCCTGGCACCCACGGCATCCGCCGCGCCATCGGGCGTCCTGCTCGACTACGCGGCGGGGGTGATCAGCGCCGCGGACCTGCGGGCGTCGGGCGCCTCGGGCGCCATCCGCTACGTCTCCGACCGGCGCCCGGGCGGCGACTGGATGAAGGGCAAGCCCATCCAGCTACCGGAAGCGCGCGACCTCTACCAGCACGGGCTGAAGATCGTGTCGTGCTACCAGTACGGCAAGCAGGCCAGCGCCGACTGGCTCGGCGGGCAGGCCGCCGGCGTCCGGCACGCCCAACGGGGCTGGCAGCTGCACATCGCCGCCGGCGGCTCGTACGGTGCGCCGATCTACGCGTCGATCGACGACGACCCGTCGCCCGATCAGTACCGCCAGCTGGTCGCGCCCTATCTCCGGGGCTGGGAATCAGTGCTGGGACACCACCGTGTCGGGGTGTACGCCAACGCGCCGACGATCGAATGGGCGCGCCAGGACGGCCTGGGCTCTTACTACTGGCAGCACAACTGGGGCTCGAAGGGCGTGGTGCATCCGGCGGCAAATCTGCATCAGGTCGAAATCGACAAGCGCAGCGTCGGCGGCGTCGGTGTCGACATCAACCAAATTCTCACACCGAACTTCGGGCAGTGGGATTAACCGCAAACCAGCAAACTTTTTTGAGTAGATTCGGTGAACAATTGTCGACTGAGAGCAGTCAGTCACGACGCGTGAGGGCGTTTGGCGCGCCCGCCGAATTTTCCGCAAAATTCAACATAACGATTCGATAACAATCACAGTGTGATCAGCGGTGTTGTAGCTACTCCACCGTAACCGCCGGCACGCAGCAGGTTCGTCTTTTGTGCTCGCTAAGGCGAATCGATCGCCCGTGACCTGGGCACTCCGTTACTTGCGCGTAGAACTCACCAGTAACCATTGCTGGAGCCGGCGCGCCCAATTTCTTATGACACTCTTAGTGCAGCAGCGAGGCCTGTTCGGACGCGCTGCCGTGGATTGCGCGGCAGTGCCTTGGGCGGCGGGGGCACGCCAAGCACGAAACCGAAAGACGTATCGAGGAGACGCGAAACGTGACGATCCACGAGCAAGACCGGGTATCGGCTCAAACCGCACACGCCCTGGTCGATCGTCTCAGCGCCGGCGAAGCCTACGCGGTCGCGTTCGGCGGCCAGGGCGGTTCGTGGTTGGAGAACCTCGAGGAGCTGGTGTCGTCCGGCGGCATCGAGGACGAGCTCGCAGGCTTGGTTGCCGAGTCCGAACTGATGCTCAAACCCGTCGCCGACGAGGTCGTCGTCGTCCGGCCGGTCGGGTTCGAACCGATGCGTTGGGTGCGTGCGCACGCCGCCGACGAGGCGGTGCCCGATGCCAAGCTGCTCACGTCGGCTGCCACCTCGATGCCCGGTATCTTGCTCACGCAGATCGCCGCCATTCGCGCGCTCACCCGCCAGGGCATGGACTTCTCGGGCGTCCCGCCCGTCGCGGCTGCCGGGCATTCGCAGGGTGTGCTGGCAGTCGAGTCGTTGACGTCGCGCGGCGCCCGCGACGCCGAGTTGCTGGCGTTGATCCAGCTGATCGGTGCGGCGTGCACGCTCGTCGCTCGCAGGCGCGGCATCGCCGCACTCGGTGATCGCTCGCCGATGCTCTCGGTCGCCAACGCCGATCCGGGTCACATCCGTGAGCTGCTCGAGGAGTTCACCAAAGACGTTCGAACCGTGCTGCCGCCCGCGCTGTCCATCCGCAATGGGCGGCGCTCGTCAGTCATCACCGGCAGTCCCGAGCAGCTGGCCCGCTTCGAGCTGTACTGCCAACAAATCGCCGATACCGAGGCCGCACAACGCAAGAACAAGGTCCGCGGTGGCGCCGTCTTCAACCCGGTCTTCGAACCGGTCGCGGTCGAGGTCGGCTTCCACACCCCAAGGCTGGCCGACGGCGTGGCGCTGATCGATCGGTGGGCGGCCACGATGGGCCTCGACGCCGAACTGGCCCACGAGATGGCCGACGCGATCCTGGTGCGCCCAGTCGACTGGGTGAGTGAGGTCGACCGACTGAAGGACGCCGGCGCTCGGTGGATTCTCGACCTCGGCCCCTCGGACATCCTCACCCGGCTCACCGCGCCGGTGATTCGCGGCCTGGGCATCGGCATCGTGCCGGCGGCGACTCGCGGGGGCCAGCGCAACCTGTTCACGGTCGGTGCTGTACCCGAGGTGGCGCGGCCGTGGTCGAGTTACGCGCCAAGCGTCGTGAGCCTGCCCGATGGATCGCTGAAGCTGTCGACGAAGTTCACCCGCCTCACTGGCCGCTCGCCGATTCTGCTCGCGGGGATGACTCCGACGACTGTCGACGCCAAAATTGTTGCGGCAGCAGCGAATGCCGGTCACTGGGCCGAGCTCGCCGGCGGTGGGCAGGTCACCGAGCCCATCTTCACCGAGCGCATCGAGGAATTGCAGACGCTGCTCGAGCCGGGGCGCGCGATCCAGTTCAACGCGCTGTTCCTCGACCCGTATCTGTGGAAGCTGCAGGTCGGCGGTAAGCGCTTGGTGCAGAAGGCCCGTCAGTCCGGCGCACCGATCGACGGTGTGGTGGTCAGCGCCGGAATCCCCGACCTGGAGGAGGCGGTCGACCTCATCGACGAGCTCAACGGCGTCGGTATCACCCATGTCGTGTTCAAGCCGGGCACCGTCGAGCAGATTCGCTCGGTGATCCGGATCGCGGCGGAAGTGCCCACCAAACCGGTGATCGCCCACATCGAGGGCGGGCGAGCCGGGGGCCACCACTCGTGGGAGGACCTCGACGACCTACTGCTTGCCACGTACTCCGAGCTGCGGGCGCGGCCGAACGTCACGGTCTGCGTGGGTGGCGGCATCGGCACGCCGGAGCGTGCCGCGGAATACCTGACCGGCCGGTGGGCGTCGCGACACGGCTATCCCATCATGCCCATCGACGGCATCCTCGTCGGCACCGCTGCGATGGCTACCAAGGAGTCGACGACCTCGCCTCAGGTCAAGCACATGCTGGTGGAGACCACGGGCACCGAAAACTGGATCGGTGCCGGAAAAGCTCAGGGCGGCATGGCATCCAGCCGCAGTCAGCTCGGCGCGGACATCCACGAGATCGACAACACCGCCTCGCGCTGCGGCCGGCTGCTCGACGAGGTCGCAGGCGACGCCGACGCCGTAGCGGCAAGGCGCGACGAGATCATCGCGGCCATGGCCGATACGTGCAAGCCGTACTTCGGCGATGTCGCCGAGATGACTTATGCGCAGTGGTTGCGCCGCTACGTGGAACTGGCCATCGGAGAAGCCGATTCGACCGCTGACACGGCCGCGCCGGGCAGTCCGTGGTTGGCCGACACCTGGCGCGACCGGTTCGAAGAGATGCTCAAGCGGGCCGAAGCACGTTTGCATCCAAGGGATTTCGGCCCGATCGACACATTGTTTAGCGACGAGCAGCTGCTCGAGCGGCCGCAGGACGCGATCGCAGCCCTGCTGGTGCGCTTTCCCGACGCCGAGACGGTCAAGCTGCATCCGGCCGACGTGCCGTTCTTCGTCGAGCTGTGCAAGACGCTGGGCAAGCCGGTGAACTTCGTCCCGGTCATCGACAAGGACGTGCGCCGCTGGTGGCGCAGCGACTCCTTGTGGCAGGCCCACGACGCGCGCTACGACGCCGATGCGGTGTGCATCATCCCCGGTACAGCATCGGTTGCAGGCATCACCCGTGTCGACGAGCCCGTCGGCGAACTGCTCGACCGGTTCGAGCAAGCCGCCATCGACGAGGTGCTGAGCACGGGGGCCCAGCCCGAACCGGTGATCTCGCGGCGCCAGGTGCGCAACGACATCACCGGTCCGTTGGCGGTCGTGCTGGATGCGACCGACGTGATGTGGGCAGGCCGGATGGCGACAAACCCTGTGCACCGCCTTGGCGACCCGTCGGAGTGGCAGGTACTCGAAAATCGAAGTGCCACACACGCTTCGACGGGCGCACGGCTGGAACTGGTCTCCGACGAACGCGTAGTTCTGAGCGTGGCGCTCTCGGGCACGTGGATAGAGATCCCGTTCACGCTCACCGACGTCGCGCGCGACGGCGGTGCGCCGGTGGTCTCGGTCGAGGACGCCTCGGCGGCGATGCGTGCTGTGCTGGCCATCGCTGCGGGAGTAGATGGGCCGGGGTCACTGCCGCCGGTGCGCAACGGCGTGGCCCGGCTGACTGTCGTGTGGGACCCGGAGCGGGTCGCAGACCACACCGGTGTGACGGCGACGTTCGGTGCGCCACTGGCGCCGACGCTGACCGTGGTGCCCGATGCGATTGTCGGGCGCTGCTGGCCCGCGGTCTTCGCGGCCATCGGTTCGGCGGTTACCGACACCGGCTTCCCCGTAGTCGAGGGGCTTTTGAGCCTTGTGCACCTCGACCACGCCGCACATCTGCTTGGGACGCTGCCCACTGAGCCAGCCGAATTGAGCGTCACCGCAACGGCTTTCAATGCAACAGACACCGACGTCGGCCGTGTGGTCACGGTGTCGGTCACCGTAGCCGGGCCAGACGGCACCGTGCTGGCTGCGCTCGAGGAGCGCTTTGCCATCCTTGGTCGCGCCGGGGCAGCGGAGCTGACGGACCCGGTGCGTGCAGGCGGTGCCGTGTCCGAGAACGCCACCGACACGCCGCGCCGCCGTCGCCGTGACGTCACAGTCACCGCACCCACGGACATGCGGGCATTCGCCGTCGTCTCTGGTGACCACAACCCGATCCATACCGACCACGCCGCCGCACTGCTGGCAGGCCTGGAAAAGCCGATCGTGCACGGCATGTGGCTGTCGGCGGCGGCGCAACACGCCGCCACCGCAGCCGACGGCCAGAACCGGCCGCCTGCCCGTCTGACCGGCTGGACCGCCCGGTTCCTCGGCATGGTCGAGCCGGGCGCGGCAATCGACTTCCGCGTCGATCGTGTCGGCATCGACCAGGGCGCCGAGGTGTTGGAGGTCGCCGCACGCATCGGCTCGGAACTCGTGATGTCGGCGACGGCGCGGCTCGCGGCGCCGAAGACGGTCTACGCGTTCCCCGGCCAGGGCATCCAGCACACGGGGATGGGCATGGAGGTGCGTGCCCGGTCCAAGGCCGCCCGCAACGTGTGGGACAGCGCGGACAAATTCACCCGCGACACTCTGGGCTTCTCTGTGCTGCACGTCGTGCGCGACAACCCAACTCGCCTGATCGCGCGCGGTGTGCACTACCACCATCCCGACGGTGTGCTGAACCTGACCCAGTTCACCCAAGTTGCCATGGCGACGGTCGCGGCGGCACAAGTGGCCGAGATGCGCGAATCCGGTGCGTTCGTCGAAGACGCGATCGCATGCGGCCACTCCGTCGGCGAATACACGGCGCTTGCGTGTGTCAGCAACGTCTACCAGCTTGAGACGTTGCTGGAGGTCGTCTTTCAACGCGGGTCGAAGATGCACGACATCGTGCCGCGCGACGAGCGGGGCCGGTCCAACTATCGGTTGGCCGCGATAAGGCCGTCGCAGATCGACCTCGACGACGCCGACGTCAACTCCTTCATCGACGAGATCTCCGAGCGCACAGGCGAATTCCTGCAAATCGTTAACTTCAACCTGCGCGGCAGCCAATATGCGGTCGCGGGCACCGTTCGCGGTCTGGAGGAGTTGGAAGCCGAGGTGGAGCGGCGTCGCGAGATCACAGGCGGTAAGCGCTCGTTCATCCTGGTGCCGGGCATCGACGTGCCGTTCCACTCATCGGTGCTGCGTGTCGGCGTGCCGGAGTTCCGGCGCTCGCTCGAGCGGGTGATGCCACGCGACAAGGATCCGGAGCTGATCGTCGGGCGCTACATCCCCAATCTGGTGCCGCGGCCATTCAGTCTCGATCGCGACTTCGTCCAGGAAATCCGGGATCTGGTGCCGGCCGAGCCGCTCGACGAGATTCTCGCCGACTACGACACTTGGCGAAACGACAAGCCGCGGGAGCTGTGCCGCAAGGTCGTCATCGAGCTGCTTGCCTGGCAGTTCGCCAGCCCGGTGCGTTGGATCGAGACCCAGGATCTGCTTTTCACCGAGGAGGCCGCCGGTGGCCTGGGCATCGAACGTTTTGTCGAGATCGGCGTGAAGTCGTCGCCGACCGTTGCCGGGCTGGCGGCCAACACGCTCAAGCTGGCCGAGTATTCGCACAGCACAGTGGAAGTCTTGAATAGCGAGCGTGATGCGTCGGTGCTGTTCGCCACCGATACCGACCCCGAGCCAGAGGAGGAGATCGACGAGCAGGCGGAAACCGAGCCACCGACAACGGATCTCGCGCAGGTGGCACCGCACGCGCCTGCCGCGCCCACGCCGACGGCTCCCGTCGCGCCCGCCGGCGCTCCTCCTCCCAATGTCGCGCCCGCCGGCGCTCCGCGGCCCGACGACTTGGGTTTCGACGCCTCCGACGCCACGCTGGCGCTCATCGCGCTGTCGGCGAAGATGCGTATCGACCAGATCGAGCAGCTCGACTCGATCGAGTCGATCACCGACGGTGCCTCGTCGCGGCGCAACCAGTTGCTCGTCGACCTCGGCTCCGAGCTGGACCTCGGCGCCATCGACGGTGCTGCCGAGGCCGACCTGTCGAGCCTGAAAGGTCAAGTGACCAAACTGGCCCGCACCTACAAGCCATTCGGTCCGGTGCTCTCCGACGCGATCAACGACCAGCTGCGCACCGCGCTCGGCCCGTCCGGCAAGCGTCCCGGCTACATCGCCGAACGCGTCGGCAAGACGTGGGAGCTCGGGGAGGGGTGGGCGAAGCACGTTACGGTCGAGGTCGCCCTCGGCACCCGCGACGGCAGCAGCGTCCGCGGTGGCGACCTTGGCGGTCTGCACGACGGCGCGCTGGCAGATGCGGCGAGTGTCGACAGGGCCGTCGACGCCGCAGTCGCCGCCGTGGCCGCCCGCCGCGGCGTCACGGTGGCGATGCCAGGGACCGCGAGCGTCGGCGCCGCCGTCGATGCCGCCGCGCTCGGCGAGTTCACCGAGCAGATCACCGGTCGCACAGGCGTTCTCGCAAACGCGGCGAGACTGGTGCTCAACCAGCTCGGTCTCGACCAACCGGTCAGCGCTCCAGAGAATGCGTCCGACGCCGAACTCATCGACCTCGTCAGCGCCGAACTCGGCTCGGATTGGCCACGTTTGGTGGCGCCGGTGTTCGACGGTCGCAAGGCAGTCGTGTTCGACGACCGCTGGGCCAGCGCCCGCGAGGATCTCGTGAAGATCTGGCTGATGGACGAGGACGAAGTCAACGCCGAATGGCAAGACCTCGCCGAACGGTTCGAGGGCGCGGGGCACGTCGTCGGCACCCAGGCCTCGTGGTGGCAGGGCAGAGCGCTGGCTGCCGGCCGCAACCTGCACGCGTCGCTGTTCGGACGCGCCGCCGCGGGAGCGGAAAATCCTGGCAAGGGCCGCTACAGCGACGAGGTCGCGGTGGTGACCGGCGCGTCGAAGGGATCGATCGCAGCCTCGGTGGTCGCCCGGTTGCTCGACGGCGGCGCCACGGTGGTCGCAACCACGTCGCGTCTAAACGACGACCGGCTGGCGTTCTACCGCACGCTGTACCGCGACAACGCGAGGTTCGGCGCGACGCTGTGGGTGCTGCCGGCCAACATGGCGTCCTACTCCGACATCGATGCGCTGGTCTCGTGGATCGGTAACCAGCAGACGGAAAGCCTTGGGCCACAATCGATTCATCTGAAGGATGCGTTGTCGCCGACGTTGCTCTTCCCGTTTGCGGCGCCGCAGGTCGTCGGCGATCTGTCGGAGGCCGGTGCGCGCGCCGAGATGGAGATGAAGGTGCTGCTGTGGGCCGTGCAGCGGCTGATCGGTGGACTGTCGTCGATCGGCGCCGAGCGCGACATCGCATCACGACTACACGTGGTGCTTCCGGGCTCGCCGAACCGCGGCATGTTCGGCGGCGACGGCGCGTACGGGGAGGCCAAGTCCGCTCTCGAC
Source organism: Mycobacterium sp. (assembly GCA_036558625.1). GTDB lineage: Bacteria > Actinomycetota > Actinomycetes > Mycobacteriales > Mycobacteriaceae > Mycobacterium. The sequence continues at coordinate 23,459 of DATBFF010000027.1, forward strand.
GCGGTGGTCTCGCGATGGAAGGCCGAGTCGTCGTGGGCGCAGCGAGTCTCGTTGGCCCACGCGCTGATCGGCTGGACCCGCGGCACAGGCCTGATGGGCCACAACGACGCGATCGTCAGTGCCGTCGAGGCAGCCGGCGTGACGACGTATTCCACCGACGAGATGGCGGCGATGCTGCTGGCGCTGTGCGACCCCGAGCCGCGGGTGGCCGCGGCGCGTGAGCCGTTGCACGCCGACTTCACCGGTGGCCTCGGCGACGCCGACCTCGACATGGCCGAGTTGGCCAGTCAGGCGCGTGAGGAGATGCTGACCGAAAAGGTCTCGGATGCAACCGACGACGGCCCCGGCACGATCACTGCACTGCCGTCGCCGCCGCGCGGCTACACCCCGGCACCGCCGCCGGCATGGGACGACCTCGACGTCGATCCGGCGGATCTGGTCGTGATTGTCGGCGGCGCCGAGCTTGGCCCGTACGGCTCGTCGCGCACGCGTTACGAGATCGAGGTGGGCAACGAACTTTCCGCCGCAGGCGTGCTGGAGCTCGCGTGGACCACCGGCCTCATCAAGTGGGAGGACGACCCGAAACCGGGTTGGTACGACACCGAATCCGGCGAGCTCGTCGACGAGAGCGAACTGGTCGAGCGGTATCACGACGCGGTCGTCGAGCGCATCGGGATCCGCGAGTTCGTCGACGACGGCGCGATCGATCCCGACCATGCGTCACCGCTTCTGGTATCGGTGTTCTTGGACAACGACTTCACGTTCGTCGTGGCATCGGAAGCCGACGCGCGCGCGTTCGTGCAGTTCGATCCAGAGCACACGGTGATTGCGCCGGTTGCGGATTCGCCCGACTGGCAGGTCACTCGTAAGGCCGGCACCGAAATCCGGGTCCCGCGCAAGACCAAGCTGTCGCGCACCGTCGGCGGGCAGATCCCCACCGGGTTCGACCCGACCGTGTACGGCATCAGCGCCGACATGGCGACGTCGATCGACCGGGTGGCGCTGTGGAACATCGTCGCGACCGTCGACGCGTTCTTGTCCTCCGGATTCACCCCGACCGAGCTGATGCGCTGGGTGCACCCGAGCCTGGTGGCCAGCACGCAAGGCACCGGCATTGGTGGCTTGACGTCGATGCAGACGATGTACCACGGCAACCTACTCGGCACTAACAAGCCCAACGACATTCTGCAGGAAGTCTTGCCGAATGTGGTTGCAGCACACGTCATTCAGAGTTACGTCGGCAGTTACGGCGCGATGATTCACCCGGTTGGCGCGTGCGCGACGGCCGCGGTGTCGGTCGAGGAGGGCGTCGACAAGATCCGCCTCGGCAAGGCTGAGTTGGTCGTCGCCGGCGGCTTCGACGACATGACACTGGAGGCGATCATCGGCTTCGGTGACATGGCGGCCACTGCAAACACGCAGATGATGCGGGCCAAGGGCATCAGCGATGCCAGGTTCTCGCGTGCCAACGACCGGCGCCGGCTGGGGTTCGTGGAGTCGCAGGGCGGCGGGACGATCCTGCTGGCCCGGGGCGACCTTGCGGTCAAGATGGGGCTGCCGGTGCTGGCCGTCGTGGCGTACGCGCAGTCGTTCGCCGACGGCGTGCATACGTCGATCCCGGCGCCGGGCATGGGCGCGCTGGGCGCCGGCCGGGGGGGCAGGCAGTCGCGGTTGGCCCGGTCGCTGTCAAAGCTCGGTGTCGGCGCCGACGACATCGCGGTGATCTCCAAGCACGACACGTCGACGCTGGCCAACGATCCCAACGAGACCGAACTGCATGAGCGGTTGGCCGCCGCGCTCGGTCGCTCGGACGGCGCACCACTATTCGTCGTGTCGCAGAAGAGCCTCACCGGCCACGCCAAAGGTGGTGCCGCGGTGTTCCAGATCATGGGGCTCTGCCAGATCCTGCGCGATGGGGTGGTGCCCCCGAACCGCAGCCTGGACTGCGTCGACGACGAGATGGCATCCTCCGCACACTTCGTGTGGCCAAGAGAGACGCTGCGGCTTGGCGAGAAGTTCCCGCTCAAGGCGGGTCTGGTGACGAGCCTCGGGTTCGGGCACGTTTCGGGCCTGGTCGCTCTTGTGCACCCGCAGGCCCTGTTCGCCTCGCTGGATGCGGAAGAGCGCGAGGCGTTCCGGAAGCGCGCCGACGCGAGGGTGGTCGCCGGGCAGCGACGGCTGATGTCGGCGATCGCGGGCGGTCGCCCGCTGTACGAGCGGCCCGCCGACCGCCGGTTCGACGACCACGTTCCGGAGCGGCAACAGGAAGCGGAAATGTTGCTCGACCCGGCGTCGCGCCTGGGCGACGGCGACGTGTATACCCGGTAGGTTTCCGCCATGGCGATAGTCGGGCTGGGAATAGATGTTGTCTTCATCCCAGGCTTCGCCGAACAGGTGGATCAGCCGGGAACGGTGTTTGCGGAGACGTTCACCCCGGGTGAGCGCCGCGATGCCGCAGACAAGAGTTCTTCAGCCGCACGGCATTTGGCGGCGCGCTGGGCAGCCAAGGAGGCGGTGATCAAGGCATGGTCGGGGTCCCGGTTCTCGCAACGGCCGGTGCTGCCCGAAGGCATTCACCGTGACATCGAGGTGATCACCGACATGTGGGGACGGCCACGGGTGCGCCTGTCCGGTGCGATCGCGGAGCACCTGGCGAACGTGACCATCCACGTCTCGCTGACTCACGAGGGAGACACCGCCGCGGCCGTCGCCATCCTGGAGTCCCCCGACTAATTGCCGCGAGCGTGCGTGTTTGTCGGCGGACACGCCGAGACAACTGCGAATTTTGCGCACGCTCGCGGCCGTCGAGCGTGCAGCTACGCTCGATCTCATGAGCGATCTCGTCGAGCGGGTGCGTGAAGTGCTGCCGTCGGTGCGGCATGACCTCGAGGATCTGGTGCGCATCGAGTCGGTGTGGGCCGACCCGTCGCGGCGGCCCGAGGTGCAACGCAGCGCACAGGCCGTCGCAAACCTGTTGACAGCGGCCGGCTTTGACGACGTCGAGATCGTCGCGGAGGGCGGCGGCCCCGCCGTGATCGCCCGTCATCTCGGCCCACCCGGCGCTCCGACGGTGTTGCTCTACGCGCACCACGACGTGCAACCCGAGGGCGAGCACGACCAATGGACGTCGCCGCCGTTCGAGCCGACCGAGCGCGGTGGCCGACTCTACGGGCGCGGCAGTGCCGACGACAAGGCCGGCATCGCAACGCATTTGGCGGCATTCCGGGCGCACGACGGCAAGCCACCGGTCGGCGTCACGGTGTTCGTCGAGGGTGAGGAGGAGTCGGGCTCGCCGTCGTTGGCCCGGCTGCTCGAGGCGCATCGCGACAAGCTGGCCGCCGACGTGATCGTGCTCGCCGATTCCGGCAACTGGACAAGCGACGTGCCGGCTCTGACAGTGTCCCTGCGCGGGCTGGCCGACTGTGTGGTCGAGGTGGCCACGCTTCAGGTTGGCCTGCACTCGGGGATGTGGGGCGGCGTGGTGCCCGACGCACTGATGGTCCTGATGCGACTACTCGCCAGCCTTCATGACGACGTCGGCAACGTCGCGGTCGCGGGTCTGCACGAGAGCGCCTCAGCCGATGTGGAGTACCCGCCGGAGCGGGTCCGCGAAGAGACCGGCCTGCTCGACGGTGTCCAGCAGATCGGTGACGGCAGCGTGCCCGCGCGGCTGTGGGCGAAGCCCGCGATCACCGTGGTCGGCATCGATGCGACCTCGATCGCGCAATCGTCGAACACGCTCATCCCACGCGCCCGCGCCAAGGTCAGCATGCGCGTCGCTCCCGGCGGCGACGCTCGCGCGCATCTCGACGCGCTTACCAGACATCTCGAGGCACACGCGCCGTGGGGAGCGAAAGTCACTGTGACGCCTGGCGATATCGGTCAGCCGTATGCGATCGACGCCGACGGCCCGGTGTACGACGCGGTGCGCGGGGCGTTCCGGCAGGCATGGGGCACTGATCCCGTCGACATCGGCGTGGGCGGTTCGATTCCGTTCATTGCGACCTTCGCCGACGCATTCCCGGACGCCAAGATCCTGGTGACCGGGGTGGAAGACCCCGCCACGCAAGCACATAGCGTCGACGAAAGCCTGGATCTCGGCGTGCTGGAACGTGCCGCGGTGGCCGAGGCGCTGCTGCTGGCGAACCTCGGCTAGACCGCGAGGTCGCGGCGCAGCTTGTCGACGTGGCCGGTGGCCTTGACGTTGTACTGGGCCAGCGCGATCTTGCCCTTCTCGTCGACGACGAACGTCGACCGGATCACACCCTGGACGGTCTTGCCGTACATCTTCTTCTCGCCGTAGGCACCCCACTTCTCCAACACGCTCCGATCCGGATCCGAGAGCAACGGAAAGGTGAGGCCTTCGGCATCGCGGAACTTCGCCAGTTTGGCGGGTTTGTCCGGTGAGATGCCGACGACGTCAAGGCCGGCTGTGTTGAGATCACGCAGGTTGTCCCGAAAGTCACAGGCCTGTTTCGTGCAACCCGGTGTCGCGGCGGCCGGATAGAAGTAGACGATGAGCTTGCGACCGCGGTAGTCGGCCAACGACACCGTCTTACCGTCGGCGTCCGGGAGTCTGAACGCGGGAGCCTTGTCGCCTACTTCGAGCCGCGGGGTCATCGTCGAGCGTTTCCCTTCTTCGTGTACCGGCGCGCCGCTGCGGGGCCGGGCTGATCTAGGGTAGTTCGGCAAGGCAAACAACCGTTCAACCGTTCAAACACGGAGGACATCGTGGCGGAGCGTGATCCCGAAGCCATCAAGGCCGACATCGACCATGCTCGCGATCAGCTGGCCTCCACGGTCGACTCGCTGACCGAGCGTGCGAATCCGCGCCGCCTGGCCAACGACCTCAAGGTCGCGGCGATCGGTTTCGTCAAGCGTCCGCCGGTGATGTTCGCGTTGATCGGAGCCGGCACGCTGACCGTGATCCTGGTGGTCCGCCGGGTCAGAAACCGCTGACTGTTATCCACGCGCGGCGCGCTGTCGCGCTGCGGCCTGCCCCGGATCGCTCCACCGTAACGATATTGGAGTAGTCGAATACTCACATTCAGTCTGGGCGGGCGGTCTATTGTTGCTTCCTCTGGCGGAAAATTCATCACGGGCCGCCGGAAATGGCACCACTGAAGTTGTCGAAGCGATCGATGGGACTGTCGTGGACGACCATTTGCCGCTGTCCTGTTGGAATGGTGTCGTCAGTTCCGACGACGTGTCGCTCTTAGCCGACGGAGCCATCGGCGCGAACGCGCCGCCTTCGGGCCGTGATTAGGACTGGATTGCCGAGGTTCGTCGGGCGCGATCGTCTTTTTCCGCGGCGTGACCGTAGTGGAAATTGACCGAACGGCGCCGCAATCTGCTAGTGCCCCGAACGGCTGCACGTCAGGACAAGTCTCGAAACCGAGGGCTTAGATGTCCCAGCACATTACGCAAGAGCGGGACGTGCGACTGTGCCTACTGCCGACATTCGAACTCACTCGCGACGGCGTCCCGATTGGGTTGCCGAGCCGGGCGCAGCGGCTCATTGCTCTGCTGGCTGTCAATGACAGGCCGCTGTCGCGGTCGGTGGTCGCGGCGCGGCTCTGGCCCGATGTCGTGAACGCCCGGGCGAACGCGAGCTTGCGAGCAACGCTGTGGAGCCTTCCGCGCGACATACCGTCGCTGGTATTGGTCGAGGCCAACACGTTGCTTCTCGACCCATCCATCCGGCTCGACCTCGACGAGGTCCGCCAGACCGCAAACTCGATCCTGGAAGGCAACTATGTATGCGAAAAATGGTGTGCCGACCCGGATTTGCACGATGATCTACTGACTGCGTGGACCGACGAGTGGCTCACCATCGAACGCGAGCGCTTCCGGCAGCTCAGGCTGCACGCGCTGGATGAGCTGTGTGTGCTTCACGCCCGCGCCGGGCGGTTCGCCAGCGGCATCGCGGCCGGACTGGCCAGCGTCTCAAGCGAGCCGACCCGCGAGTCGGCACACCGCGCCCTGATGACGGCTCACCTGCTCGAAGGCAACCGCATGGAGGCGATTCGCCAGTACCACACGTACCTGGACATCGCACGAGCGGAGATGGGCATCGGGCCGTCTGATCATCTGCAGCGTCTGTTCCTGAACGCTCTGAAGGACGCGCCGAGTGACGGACCGATGACGCCTCGGTAACGCAGGGGGGAGAAGTCTGCTGACGTGACGGTGCACGCGTGGACAGACCTACCTGTCCTCCTGTCGCGTCTGGACCAGTGCCTAGCGGCCGCGGTTCCGCACGCCCGCGCGCGCTACGGGATTGGTCCGGGCGCAGACCCGTATCGCGGCCTGTATATCGGCGACGACCTTGTCGATGACCTTGTGCGGCAGACGCTCGAAGGTCCTTCGCTGTGGGACGCGGTGGTCGACACGTGGCCCCAGCTGACGACCGAGGTGTGCAGTGAGCCGCTGGATCCGTTTGACACGGCAGTGGTGATGCTGTCGCTCGCACCTGACATCGATCTGAAGTACGAGCGCATCTATGGCTATCTGCAGGACGACGTCAACGCCCGTCGGCCCCGCGTATCGCTTGCGCTCGACCTGTTCTGCGGCGACTTGCAGAGCCGGCTCGCGGCCAGGGACCGGTTCAGTCCCGATGCGCCGCTGCGCAGGGAAAAGATGGTGAGGCTGGGCGGCAGCGATGACCTGCCGCTGCTGGCACGCCCCCTACGGTTGGAGCCTCAGCTGATAAGGCACCTCGTCGGCGGCACAGGGCTGGACGAGAGGGTCGCGTCGTGCTGTGAGGTGGTGCTACCCGATCTGGAGAAGCCTCGTGTTCCGCTCGACGATATTCGCCGCGCACGGATGCGGGAATTGACAGAGAGCGTCGCAGCCGGCCACCCCGTCCGCGTCGCGCTGGTCGGTGACGACCTCGAGGTGCTCGGCGACCTCGCGGCCGAAATCGCAGCCGCCGCAGAGCTTCCGATACTGCGGATGGCTTTGCGGGCGAACGATGACCTGCTCCCTGTGGTGAGTCTGGAGAGCCGGTTACTCGGCTATGCGGTCCACATCGAGTGGTCGCAAGATGTCCAGCCGCCGTCGGCTGCCGAACTGGACGAGCTTGCCGCGGCGGGGGAGGTGGTCGTAGTCACGACCGACCGAGCCAGCCGCGAGTTCGAGGCGCTCGGATTCGGCGTCGTCGAAATCAACCGGCCCGACGCGGCATTGCGGCGCCATTGGTGGCAACGCTGTGCCGCAGGGCTCGACGCGTCGGATATCGATCGCCTCGCGGCACGCTATCGGCTCACCGGCACACAAATCCGCGCGGCATCACGGGCGGCAGCGGCCGTGTCCGCCCCTGTGGGCCATGTCCCAGCGTCGCCCGACCCGGATCTGCTGGCCGCCGCCGCGCGTCGCCAGTCACGCCACCGCCTGGAAGGTCTTGCCCGCCTGGTGGACTCGACAGCGACGTGGGACGACCTCGTCCTGCCGCCGGCCGCGATCGGCACACTGCGCGAATTGTGCGACCGAATCACTCACCGGCAGACCGTATTGCGGCAGTGGGGCATGGACCGCCGCACGAACGGTCGCATCGGTGTCAATGCCCTGTTCGCGGGGCCCAGTGGCACCGGAAAGACGATGGCGGCGCAGGCGATCGCCGGTGAGCTCGGGCTCGATCTGTTCGCGGTGGACCTGCCCGGTGTGGTCAACAAATACATCGGCGAGACGGAGAAGAACCTCGACGCGATATTCACCGCGGCCGAGTCGACCGATGCGATCGTGCTGTTCGACGAGGCGGACGCGCTGTTTGGCAAGCGCTCGGAGGTGCGTGATTCGCACGACCGCTACGCCAACCTCGAAATCTCATATCTGCTGCAGCGCATGGAGGCCCATGACGGCATCACTCTTCTCGCGACGAATCTGCGGCAGAATCTAGACGACGCGTTCCTGCGCCGGCTCGGGTTCGTCGTCAGGTTCCCATTCCCCGAAGAGGCTGAACGGCGGCGTATCTGGGCCAATATCTGGCCGGGCACCGTGCCCGTCGACGCCGATGTCGACCTGGACGTGCTCGCGCACCGGTACCGGTTCTCGGGCGGCAACATCCGCAACATCGCGGTGTGCGCGGCCTTCTTGGCCGCCGCTCAGGAGCGAGTGGTCAGCTGGGAGGACGTCATGACCGCGGTCGATCGCGAGTACGAGAAGCTCGGCGGCGCCGCCGTGCCGTCCGCCGATCGCCTGACTGCGGCGTCGAACTGACGGAGAAGCGATGGGTAGCAGCAGCGCCAAAGCCGAGGCAACCAAAGCGACTGCAGCACAAGACAAGACGCGCGAGGTTGTCGGAAAATCTGTAGATGCACCGGGTTGGCAAACGGCCAGCGGCATGTCGGCGTTTGGAGTGGGAAATCGTGCGCTCGGCGGTCTGCTGCAGAATCGGCCCGCGCGGCTGAAAGCGCCCGAGCCCCTGGAAGGCATGAATCAGGCCGTCGGTCAGGCGCTGAAAAATGAGGGCCGACCACTTGACGGCCAGACACGTGCGGCTCTGGAATCCGCGTTCGCCCGCATCCCCATTTCGCCACTATCGTCCGAATCGACAGAGCAATCCACCGCGGGCGGCCATCCGATTGCCCCACCAGGGGTCGCGGCGGAACGCGACGCCGATCGGGTCTCGGGGCAGGCTGAGAATGGCAGCACGCCAAGCGCTCTCGACAGTCACCCGCTCGACGGCAGCCATCGGCCCGACTTCGGCAATGTCCGGGTGCACGCGGACGAGGAGGCCGGCCGCGCCGCAAACACTCTCGAGGCCAATGCGTTCACGCTCGGTAGCCATATGTTCTTCGGGCCCGGCCAATTCGATACCACCTCGGCAAAAGGCCGGCGTCTCTTGGCGCATGAACTGACACACGTATTGCAGAGCCCCCGCCAATCGGCGGGGGAACAGCGAGTCAGTCAGGGCGCCACAATATTTCGCCAGTCATGGACGGATGACGTATCCAAGTGGTATGACGAGAAGAAGTGGGTGGCCTACCGTGCGATGATTGCAAGTCTGAAGACGGTCAAGAATGCCAATGTCGCAGGCATGCGCATTCTCGCTTCGAAGGCTTCCGCATCGTCGCAACCCACGCTCACCGCGATCATTGATGTGATCGATTTCATCATCGACATGGTGATCGCGCTGCTGCTCGTGATCGTCGGGCTTGCGGTGGGCTTCGCAGAAGGCATCGTCGGCCTGATCACCGGCATCATCAAGCTCGCATACGGACTGCTCAAGCTGACCGCCGACTTCCTCGTCGCGGTGCTCGGGAAGCCGGACGCCTATACCGAGGACGTCAACGCGATCGTCGCTGCCGTCAAGGCAATTCCTGCCGGCCTCAAGAAGGCGATCGACGACTGGGTCGAGCGCTATAAGAAGGCGACGCTCGAAGAGCAGGTGCTGATGGGCGGGGAACTGATCGGACAAATCGAGGCGTTCATCGCAACGTTCGCGATCGCCGGTACGAAGGCAGGACAAGCTGGGAGTATGACCGTGCGTGCTCCCGGGGCCCTAGAGACGCTGAATGTGGGCGCCAAGGGCGCAGCCGCGTTGCAGCCGGCGGAGGCGGTCGCGGTTACCATTCCGAAGGTCGTTCCGAAGACAGCCGCCGAAGGGGCGGTTGTTGCAAGCCAAATGACTGCGCTGGGCGGCGGCGGCGGTGGCGCCGCTGGCGGCGGCGGGGGCAAACCTCCTGTGTCGACCGTGACCGGCCCCGAACGCACGGCCATATACAACTTTGTCGATGCCGTCGAGACCGCTGCTGCCGATCAGGCTGCTGTTGATCCAGACTTCCTCGCGCGGCTGGAAAGTGGTAGGCAGGGAATTACTCAGGCGGGCACCCGGTTTCACACGCTCGCAAAGGCCGAGGTGGTCAAGGCCGGCAAGTCCGGGCTCCCTGGCTACACGGTCACAGCTGAGGCGGCTATCTCGGCAGACAGTCGGCTGGATGTCCTGATTGAGACACCCTCCGGTGGCCTTGCCGAGATCGATTGGAAGACAAGCGTTATGGGCGGGATGCAAAAGGCCACTCGGGAAGTTGAAATGGGCAGGCACGCAGCTGCGGTTGCCAGCAAATACGGTCGCGGGCTCGCCATCCAGGAAAGTCGTAGTTGGGGTTCGGCGGTCGTGCGAGCGCTGCGACGCGTCGGAAAGCTGGACACCTTGACGCCAGCCCAACGTGAAGCCCTCAAACCCTGGCTTTAGCGGCTTGGGCCATTCCTCTGCAAATCAAATCTGATGGCGTATCACCGAAACCGACACAGGAGCACAGGGGCGGCCCGCGCGCCGTGCCCTACTGACGTGAACACCGTGGTCGAAGGCAAGGCACCGCGCACGCCCGAGTGCCGGGAGGCAGCTCTCGGTGCGCTCCGCCGGATGAAGACCGATTGCCAGACTAAGGCCGACAGGGGCGGGGTGCGCTGACCCATGCATGACAGAACCGTTCACGACGACACCGGCGCCGCACGGCGCCGGAAAGCGGACCAACAGCGCGAGCACGACAGCGGCCAGACCGCGCGACCAAGCAACAGTGCGCTGCGCGGCCTGCTCCAACCACGCGACGACGGCGTACCACTGCCGGCTGACGTGCGTGCGCGGATGGAGTTTCGTCTCGGTCGCGATTTCAAGGACGTTCGCGTGCACGACGGCGCGGACGCCAGCAGCGCGGCACACGACATCGATGCCGTCGCCTACACTGCCGGCGAGCACATCGTGCTCGGCCGGGATGCACCCGCGCTCGACAGCGACGCGGGATCCGAGCTGCTCGCCCATGAGCTGAATCATGTTGTGCAGCAGCGGGAGGCGACCCATGTGGTGGAGGGCGTGAGCACACCCGGCGACGCGGCCGAGGAAGCCGCTGAGGCGGCGGCCCACGTCATCGGTCCAGCGCCTGCGTTGGGCGGCGCAGCCGTGCACGCCGTGCAGCGCCAACCCGTGCTCGGCAAGGAGCGCATGCCCGTCAAGAGAGAGCAGGTCGAACGGATCCTCGCGGAGTGGCTGCAGCAGGTGCTGGACGCCCAAGGCCGTCGCACGATCGACAAGACGCCACAGGTGATCGAAGCGATCACCTCGCTGTTCAAGGGTGATCCGGTGCGCCAGGCATCGGTGGCGGAGTGGCTCAAAGGCATCACCGACGGCACGCCGGCCGGACTGGCGCGCCAAGTCGCCAGCAAGCTGCCGGCCGAGATCTCAGAAGACCGCCTCGACAAGATAAAAGGAGCACCGAAGCCACCCGGACCCCCGGACGACCGCCCCAAGTCAGCGGGCGAGGCGGCCGGAAAGACCATCGTCGACTCAACGGTCGCACCGGTCGTGAGAAGCTCAGGCCTGTCGAAGGATACGCAAGACAAGATCATCGCAGCCGCGAGATCTGCTGTGGCCGAAGGGGTTATCGCGATCTTAGATCAGGCTCTCGACGGTGCTGGGATCGGCGAGCCCACGAAGAACGCGATCCACGCGGCCGGACAGGCGGCGATCAACCAGCAGCCGGGCAAGGCCATGGACCGTCAACAGGAAGGAGCCGGCAGCCCCTACCGGCAGGAGCCGCCGCCCAGCGTGGCGCCGGCACCCCAGGGAGTTCCAGGCCAGCACATCTTCACCTTGCCGCCGTTCAAGTGGGACGTTCCCGGCGCGACGACGCCGCGGAAACCGCCGGCACAGATGCCCAAGATCGATCCTGCTGTCGAAAAGGCCGCCACAGCCGTCGATTCGAAGGCGCTGGTGCCCGACGGCGTGACAGGCAAAGACGCCGAGATGTTCGGCTCGGCCGTCGATTTCGCGCTCGATGTTGCCCGACGACTCGACGACGCACAGACCAAGAAGAACACGCACCTGATGATCGAGATGGGTGCGCAATACGCCAACGTCAAAGACCGCGCCGGTGTCTTCCAGCGCGCCCAGGCGATCGTGTTCGCGATGCGCGACGCGCTGCCACACCACGCGGCGCTGGTCGAACGGGTCACGTTCACCGTGAACGGCCGAGTGGCGTTCACGTTCTCGTTGCACCCGTCAACCAGATAGCGTCAACCAGATAGCAGTGACGCCGCAATAACGCTGCGGTGATGACGCAGTGATGGGCCGATGATGGGGCTCCCGATGTGATGGGAGCGTGCTGGACCAAGTCGACGAGCTCATCCGCGCGGTTCTCATGCGCGATGTCGCGGGGTTGGTATCGGCTGACCAGGTCGGCTTCCAGCCGCCCGACGACGACTGGCGCAAGACCGTGGCCAATCTCGGACGTTCCGCGGTCAGCGTCTATCTCGTCGACCTCCGCGAGAATCGCGCATTGCGTGATCCCTCCTGGCGGCTGGAGTTTCACGCAGGGCAGCCGCGACGGCGGCCGGGACTGCTCCGCGTGGATTGTCATTACCTGATCAGCGCATGGAGCCCCGCGGCCCACACCCCGGCAGTCGACGCCACGCTGGAAGAGCATGCCGTGCTCTACGGCGTGATGGCTGCGCTGGCACGCGCCAATCCACTCAACCCATCGCGGGTGTACCCACCGGGTAGCACGGTCGTCGACGAGCTCATCCGAGACGCGGACTTGCCAGTGCAGGTTGTTTCCGCCGACGGCTGGCCGAAGCTGACCGAGTTCTGGGGCACGATGGGCACCAACAGCCGCGCAAAGCCCGCGATCTGGTACACCGTCACCGTCCCGGTGGACATGCCGCATCAGGTTGCCGGACCTCTTGTCGCGACCCGCATCATCGAGTTCCGTCAAGGCAGCGATCCTGCCTCGGCCGAACAGTTGTTGCAGATCGGTGGAACGGTCACCCGCGGCGGAGTTCCTGTCGAGGACGCGGTCGTCACCGTCACCGGCTCGGCTGGACGAGTCGTCGGCTCGGCGTCGACGGGTGCTGACGGCCGGTTCTCGGTTTCAGCGTTGAGCGCCGACAGTTACACCCTTCATGCCGAGAAACCTTCGGCGGGTTCCGCGGACACGACGGCTGTGGTGCCCGGAGGCACCGGCGACTACGACATGAGTTTGACGTGATCCCTTTCTCTAGGCAAAGGAGCTGACCGGCGATGGCAGTACAGGTGAGCTGGCCCGGTGTCTACATCGACGAATTCACTCCGGGCGCACCCATTCAAGGTGTCGGAACCAACACTCCCGTCTTCCTCGGCATCGCCGAGAAAGGCCCGCGCAATGTCGCGACCAAGGTCTCGAGCTGGGACCAGTTCAGTTCGACATTCGGCGGCTTTTTGCCCGACCCCGGTGCGTGGTTGGCTCACGGCGTCTACGGCTTCTTCGCCAATGGCGGGATGAACTGCTATGTCGTGCGGGTCTCGAAGGCGAAGACAGCGAAAGCGGACCTGCCCGCTCGCAAATCCGGAAACACGTTCACCGCGACCGCGGTCGCGGAAGGCCCGGACGGAAACGGCGTCACGCTCGTCGTCAAGGAGACGAGCCGCTCGATAGATGTTGTGGCGCGGGCGATGACGCGCACGATCTCACACGTCGATCCCGACCTCAAGACCCTCACAGTCGGCGGAGGCGTCGCCGACATCGACCACGACGACGAAATCAAGGTGACGCGCGGAACCGTGACACAGACGGCCACGGTGGACAGCGTCACAGCGCCCGACCAGATCAAGTTGAAGGACCCGCTTCCGAACACGACCGACTTCACTGGCGGCTTCATCCAGGACGACTACACCGTCCGCATCCGGGTCGACAGCAAGACTGTCACGACCGTGTCGACCGATCGCACCGAGCTGACGCTGAGCGACGCCGAGCACGGCTTCAGCACCGGCGACGCTGTTCACGTCACCAAGAACACCGACTCGGCGGACGCGTTGGTGACAGATGTGAACGGTGCCGTCGTCACCGTGACGCCGTTGACGGGGACCGCGAACTTCAACGGGGGCAACGTCCGCAGCGCTGACCTCCCCGTAAACACACGGCGATTGCGGTTGCTCACGCCGGCCGGCATGAGCATGAGCGCCGCCTTCCCGCCAGGTTCCCTCGTCGCGATCACACCCGAGGGCGGCGGCGCGTCGACATATGTGCGGGTCGCGGAGTCGGGAGGCGACACGCTGCAGCTCGATGCGCCCGGTCTGCGCACAGGGATCACCCTGCCGAGCGACTGGACCCAAGCACACAAGGTCGAAACCGCCGAATTCGATCTGCAGATCCATCGGCCGACGCAAACGGGTGCCGACAACTTCACGTTCCTGTCCATGGACAAACGCAACCCGGGGTACTGGGCCAAGGCCGTCACGTCCAGCGCAGTCGCGCTCGCCCTCGCCGACCCACTGGGCGAGGCTACCGACGCGGGCGACGACCGCCCGGCGCCGGGCAGCGCTACGACGAGCGGCGGGACCGCGGACAACTACGCCGACTCCTGGCAGAGCTTGACCACCACGCCGACACAGTATTTGGATCCACTCGGCAAACTCCGGGACGTCTCGCTGATAGCGGTCCCGGGTGGCACCGATCCCACCGTCCAGCAAGCCCTCGTCGCACACTGCGAAACCCTCAAGGACAGATTTGCCGTGCTGGACGCCGCATCAGGACTGGACCCGACCAGGGTGACGGACCAGTTCGCACAGGTGCGTTCCGCGAAAGGCTATGCGGCACTCTACTATCCGTGGATTTCGGTTCGTAACCCGTCTACTGGTGACCTGGAGATGTGGCCCCCGTCGGGGCACATTCTCGGGGTGTACGCACGGACTGACGCCGAACGTGGCGTGCACAAGGCTCCCGCCAACACCAACATCCGGGGTGCTCTCGGCGTGGAGACCACGCTCAGCGACGCCCAACAGGGCCCGCTGAACCTGTTGGGCGTCAACGTGCTACGTGTGTTTCCCGGTCAGGCGCAGCCGGTGGTGTGGGGTGCCCGTACCAGTGCGGGCGACCTCGACACCAACTGGCTCTATGTCGATGTACGACGGCTGTTCATCTATCTCGAACAGTCCATCGACCGCGGGATCCGGTGGGCGGTCTTCGAACCCAACGACCTGAGCCTCTGGCAGAAACTCAAGCGCAGCATCAGCGACTTCTTGACGCAGGCGTGGCGCGACGGCGCGTTGTTCGGCGCCAAGCCCGAAGACGCGTTCTACGTGCGTATCGACGAGGCGCTCAACCCACCGTCGACGCGCGCGCTCGGCCGGCTCTACATCGAGGTCGGCGTCGTGCCGACCTATCCGGCCGAGTTCATCATCCTGCGCATCGGAATCTGGGACGGCGGCAGCGAAGTCACAACAACCTGAGGAGAACCCAATGGCGAATGGGCGAGTGGACCCCTATCCAGCATTTGCGTTCAAGGTCGAGCTCGACGGCATCTTCGTCGCCGCGTTCACCGACGTCGGCGGCATGGACACCACAGTCGAGGTGACCGAGTTCGCCGAGGGTGGCGACCGGACAGCCAAGAAGCTGCCCGGCAAGGTCAAGTACTCCAACATCACGCTGAAGTACGGCCTGACCGACGATCGCTCGCTGTACGACTGGCTGCTGGCGGCGGCCAAGGGCGACGTTCAGCGCAAGAGCGGATCGATCGTGATCCTCGATCTCCAGGGCAACGAAAAAGTGCGGTGGAACTTCCGCGACGCCTGGCCGACCTCGTGGAAAGGCGCTGCGCTGGCGGCTAAGGGCAATGAGTACGCGATCGAAGAGATGGACCTTGCGCACGAGGGAATAGAGAGGGTCTCCTGAAATGCTATGCACTGAACACGAATTCACGCTTCCGGTGGGTTATCTGGATTCCGAAGGCGCCTTGCGCCGGGCGGGGACAATGCGATTGGCCACGGCGGCTGACGAGATTCTGCCCCTTCGGGACCCGAGGGTCGCGCAGAATCCCGCCTATCTGATCGTGATCTTGTTGTCGCGGGTGATCACCCGCATCGACGGCGTCGACATGATCACCCCGCAGGTGATCGAGAACCTGTTCGCCGCCGACCTGGCGTACCTGCAGGACCTCTACAACGAGATGAACCGTGTTGACGACACCCAGCGTTCGGTGATGTGCCCCAACTGCCGGCAGTCGTTCGAGCTGGAGGTGGAGCGCCTGGGGGGGTCCGTGGCTACCCCATCGGTCAGTTGACCGAGGAGGTGGCCTTTCTCAGCTACTACCTGCACTGGCCCCACGACGAGTTGCTGAACATGGAGCATCGGGACCGCCGCGAGTGGGTGCGCCAGGTATCAGACATCAACACCCGTATCAACGAGACCGCGGGATAGGAGGCGAAAAGGATGCGTGACCACCGCCGGCTCAGCGACCGTCTGCGGACCCGCTGGCTGCGCCGGCAGCCCCCGCCGGGCCGGGTCACCCGGATGTTCGCCGGCATCTCCGCGCCGCACTTCACCTCCGTACGCAACCTCTACGCCAACGCGCACGCCCACGTCGTCTTCACTTCCGCGACAGCGGGATTGCGCACCACTCATACCGCTGCGCGGGCAGCCGTCACGACCCGGCCGCCGATCACCATCGACCACCTAGTGCACACGGCGGTGCATGTTGGCGCCCACGGCCGCCAACCAGCGTCATCGAAACCGCCAGCGGTGACTGCCGTGCAGCGAGCAGCCAGAACTGGGCCGCGGCAGAGCAGGACAGCGACAGCGCGTCGGGAGATCCGGGTGGCCGATGTCGCGCGCGTCCTGCCCAAGCCAGGAGGGCTCCGCGCCGGAGCCGACCAGATCGGCGCCGAGACCGCGCCGTTGCGGCCCAAGCCGATGGACCCGCATCCGGTGACGCGATCCGCGGCCGCACCAACGCCTTTCGAGTTGACCACGATCACCAACCAGGTTCTCACGGAGATCGACCGCCGGTTGATCGCGCACAACGAACGTCTCGGCAGAGGGTGAGCCGCTGATGGCGTTGGAGAAGGCGACGATCACGAACACAGTCACCGGCCAGGTGATCAAGGTTTTGTTCAACCCCGAGGAGTACACGGTCAACTCCGAGGTCACCTACGCGCAAAGCGCCATCCCCGGGGTGTCGGGGCCGCTGCTGCAGTTCGTACACGGCAACATGTCGACCCTCGAGATGGAGTTGCTGCTCGACACGCAGGAAGCCCACGCCGGCCAGAACGCCGCCAACAGCGATGTGCGCGTGCTGGTTCGCGCGATCACCGATCTGATGAAGATCGAGTCGACCACCCACGCACCTCCGGTGCTGCTGTTCACCTGGGGCTCACTGACCTTCACCTGTGTGCTCGCCCGCGCGAGCCAGAAGTACCAGATGTTCTTGCCCACGGGCATACCCGTACGGGCGCGGATGCAGGTGACGTTCAACGAATTCCGCAACATCGATCTCGAGGCCAAGGAGATCAAGCGACAGACCGCCGATTACACCAAGCGCAGGATCGTCGGGCAGGGCGAGACACTCAGCTCGATTGCGGCAGAACTCTACGACGACGCGACCATGTGGCGGCCGCTGGCGATCGCGAACGGGATCGACGACCCACGCTCGCTGCCGGCCGGCCTCGAGCTCGTCGTGCCGCGGCTGCCCTACCGGGATCCGGCGACCTCGAAGGTGTACGCCTGATGGCCGCGCCCGCCCCGGCATACGCGCCGGACTTCCGCATCACGATCAACGGTGCTCCGGTACCGGCCGAGCTGCGCGCCACGGTCACCAGCGTGAAGTACGAAGACGGTCGCAACGCCGCTGACCGCGTCGAGATCGCGCTGGCCAACCCAGATCTGTTCTGGCTGCGCCGTCACATCAAGGGCATGGGCTTCGCACCGTTTCCGACGCGGCTGCCGGCGCCACCCGGCGTGTCCGACTCGATCACGCCGATGGGAATACTCGATATCCAAAACACCCTCACCCTTGCGCTCGGATATGTCGGCGAGGGTGTCCATCACATGTTCAAGGGCGAAATCACCGGTATCACAGCGACTTTCCCCAACGGCGGCATGCCGACGATCACGGTGGTAGCCCACGACAAACTGCACCGACTCGGTGAAGGCAAAATCACCCGCGGGTTCGGTCTGCTGCCTGACTTCCTCACCGCAATGCTGCTGTCCGCCGAACACCTGATCATCCCGCTGGTCGATCCCACCATCGTCGCGGCGTCCACTGTCGTCGCCGTGTTGAAGGCGATCTTCGTCGGGTCCGGCCGCAAGCAGGTAGGCCAAAGCGACCTCGAGATGCTCGCCGACATCGCCAAGGACTACGACGCAGATTTCTGGGTCGAGGATGACGTGCTGTACCTATCGCGCTTCTTGAAGGAGTACAGCCCGTCGTCGACGTTGTCGTGGCGAAAGTCGTTGCTGGACTTCACTCCTCGGCTGACCACCGTCGGTCAGGTCGCGGGAGTCTCGATGAAGTTCACACTGCGCGAGATTCCGCTGAGTTTCGTGGTGAGCGTCTACTGGGATTTCGACAACGAACGCATCGGAGTGGTGGTTTTGCCGGGCATCGCCGCCGCGGCCGGACTGCCGTTCTCGGGACCGAACTTCTCCATCGTCGACCAGCCGATCGCTTCGCCGGTTGACTTGGCCGGCAGCGCTTTACGCATCGTCTCGGAGCTGCGCAGCCGGCTCAACAAGCGGATGACGGGATCGGGTTCGTGCGTCGGCGATCCATCGATACGCGCCGGCAAGCTGATTCGGCTCGACGGCATGGGTCCCGATTTCAGTGGCGACTACCGGGTCAGCAGTGCCACCCACACTATCGACGCGTCCGGCTATCAAACGCATTTCGAGGCATTCCGGGAGCTGATTCCATGATCGAGGACACCATCCGCGACATCGCCGAAGGCATCGCCGGGACCAAGCACAAGATCTACGGCGTGGTCACCGGCACGGTCATCAACGTCCTCGACCCCCTCACGCTCGGCAGGGTGCAGGTGCAGATCGACGCGATCGACTCGGCGGATCTGAGCCCCTGGGCGCGGGTGGCGACACCGATGACCGGCGTGCTGTCGGGTACCTACTTCATCCCTTCGGTGGGCGACGAGGTACTCGTCGCCTTCGAACACGGAGATCCCAACGCCCCGTACGTGATCGGATCTCTGTGGAACGCCGTTCATCCGCCGCCTTATCCGACACCGCTCATCCAGGAGCGTGCAATCCGCACGCCGTTGGGAAATCAGATCGGCTTCCGTGAGGCACCGCCGGCCATCACGATCACCACACCCGACATGACGTTGTCCGCGGTGGGGATGCCGCCGGGTGTCACGATCGCATCGAACGTGATGATCACGCTGCTGTGCGGACCCACGGCATTGATCATGACGCCGCAGGGCATCACGATCAACGCACCCAACGTCAACATCGTCAGCCAGGGCCCGATCACCCAGACCGGGGCGTCGTCGACGGTGACGGTCGCCGGGCCGGCGAGCGTCACTTCGACCAGTGCGGTGAGCATCGCCGCCCCGGTCGTGAAGATCAACTAGGAGAACCGATGCCACCTGCCGCGCGTCTCATCGACCCCACCGCCCACGGAGGCGTGGTGACCGGTCCCGGGGTGCCGACCGTTCTGATCATGGGGATGCCCGCTGCCGCCGCCGGCGACATGCACACGTGCGCGGTTGCTGTGCATCCGCCGAGCCCGTTTCCGATGGGCAGCATGACGGTTTTGATCGGCGGGCGCCCAGCGCTGCGGCTTGGCGACGTGTGCGGCTGCGGCGCGCCGATCGTGTGGGGCGCGCCCACGGTGTTGATCGGATAGATGATGACAGCCGTCGATCGTGCGTTTCTCGGTGTGGGATGGGCGTTTCCGCCGGCCGCGGCGAGCGGTGACGTCGAGATGGCTGCATACGAAGAAGACGTCCGGCAGGCGGTGCTGATCATCCTGCAAACCGCACCCGGGGAGCGGTTGATGCGTCCCGGGTTCGGCGCAGGCCTGTCCGACCTTGTCTTCGAGCCGATGAGCACGGCACTGCTCGCGCTGGTCAAGCACCGCGTCGAAACGGCATTGATTCAGTGGGAACCTCGCATCGACGTCGACGCGGTGGACGTCACTGCAAGCCCGCCACACGGGCGCATCGACATCGACATCCGCTATCACGTCCGGCAGACCAGCACGTTCTACAACCTTGTCTACCCGTTCTACCTCAACGAGGGGGGCGGCCAGTGACTACCACGGTCGATCCCCGTACCGCGGCCGACTTCGAGGCGACGCTGCGAGCACGCGTGCCCGGCTACCTGCCGGGGTGGGATCCCGCGCCCGGAGGGGCGGGCGCCGCGCTGCTCGCGATCGCTGCGCGGATGTCGGCGGTCGTGGCCGACCGGCTCAACCGCGCGCCCACCAAGAACGAGCTCGCCTTTCTCGACATGCTGGGCGTGTCACTGCTTCCGGCGCAGGCCGCGCGGGCGCCTGTGGCGTTCACGCTGCGCCCCGGGCTCGGCGACTCCCGCGCACCGGCGGGCACCCAGATCGGTGCCACGGCACCAGGTGTGAGCGGCCCACTCATCTTCGAGACCGAGCGTGACATCGCGCTGGCCGGCGCCAAACTCGTGGAAGTCGCCAGTGTGATGCCGGGAAGCGATGAATGGGCCTCGCACACAAGCGATTTTGATGCGCATCGGCCGTTCATGCCTTTCGACGGATTGCAGCCGATCGGTCACGAACTGTATCTGGCTCATGACGTGCACTTCGCCCTTCAGGGGCATTGCGAGGTTCTGGTGCAGTTCGAGCTCACCGCAACCGGCGCCCGGCGCATCGCGACCGTGTGGGAGTACTGGGACGGTGACGGCTGGCGCCCGTTCGCGCCGTTCGTGCGTGCGAGCCGCGCCGGGGATTCCGACAGCATCGACGGCACCGACGGCCTGACCCGTAGCGGAACGGTGGTGCTGCGAGTCGACGGCGCGAACGCCAAGCGGCGGGTGGTCGACTGGGTCGACTCATACTGGATTCGCGCCCGCTGCGCGAAACCGCTGACCCGCGATTACGCGACGGATCTGCCCGCGATCGAGCGGATCGT
Organism: Mycobacterium sp.; assembly: GCA_036558625.1. Taxonomy (GTDB): domain Bacteria; phylum Actinomycetota; class Actinomycetes; order Mycobacteriales; family Mycobacteriaceae; genus Mycobacterium. The sequence continues at coordinate 44,316 of DATBFF010000027.1, forward strand.
CGTCGGCTCCGTCGTCGCGCCGCCGATCGGATCCTTGTATCTGACGAGCAGAGACGCAGCACCCGACAAATGGCCATCGGCCAAGACACTGGCGGTGAGCGCTTACGGCACAGTCGGTCTCAGCGCCGAGCCGAGTTCGGCCTTCACCAGCATCACCCAGCTCGGTGTCCCCGACGACAAGGCGTACACCGACACGCGGTCTCTGGTCAGCGGCCTGGCGAGGCTTGGACCGGTTCCCGCGGCGAAACAGGGCAAGTACCTGCTGACGATCAGCATCCCCGGCTTTGTCACCGCCAACGTGGTGGTGACGCTGGACAACAGCGCCCGCGACGAGACGGTCGCGGTCGGGGACCTGCTCGGAGACCGTCGGCCGGAGAAAGGCGCGTCGGGCGGCCTGTCCTTGGACCTGTCCAAGCCGTTCTACCCGTTCGGCCCCAGCCCGCAGCCCGGCGCGTCGTGCTACTTGATGGCCAACGACGCGCTGAGCAAGCCCGGCGCGAAGGTCACAATGGTGCTCGACAGCGCCGATACCGGATTGAAAGACCCCGCGGCCAAAGCGATTACGCCAGGCAACCTTGACGCTCAGTACTTCAACGGCGAGCAGTGGCAGCGGCTCGACGTCGAGAAGCTGACGGCGAAAGTGTTCATCACCGGCGAAACCCTGAAGTTCGAAGTGCCGCCCGATTGCGCACCGGCATCGGTGAACGGCGTGGAGGGTTACTGGATTCGGTTTCGCATCGTGTCGGGCACGTACGGCCAGACCCGCGAAATCAAAATCGGCAAACTGACGTTCAACACCCGCGAAGTGATTTCTCCGGTGGTCGGCAGGGTCCGCTACGCGTACTACTACCGCTCGCCGATGGAAGCTCCGAGTGCGTGCCACACCTGCAACGACTTCACGTGGGTCGACCACTCCCGCGACATCGTCACCCGCGGCACGCCGTTCAACCCGTTCACTCTGGTCGACGATCCGACCCCCGCACTGTACTTCGGGTTCGACGACGCGCTGCCCGAAGACGTGCTCAGCATCTACGTCGATGTCGCAGAAGCGGGTGCCGACCAAGCAGGGGTTGCCCTGGTGTGGGAATGCATCGACGACGGCGCGTGGCGAGCGATGACGGTCGAAGACGAGACCGCCGGCCTGACGCTGCCCGGAATGGTCCGCATCGTGTATCCGGGCGCGACTCGGCTGCCCAGTCGGCGCGGCGTGCAGATCGGACCCGACACCGTCCGCCCCACCGATCTCACCGCCACCGGTGTGCTGCGGGCGGGAGACGTCGTCAGCGTTGGCGACGACACCGGCAGCGAACTCGCGGTGATCGCCGCCGTCGACGACGGGCTCATCTCGTTTACCAACCCGACTGCGAAGCAATACCCTCGCGCGACGGTGACGAAGACCGGCCCGGCGCGGTTCGGCACTCCGCGGCCCGCGTGGATCCGCGCGCGCCTGCGCACCGATGGCGATCCGCCGGCGCGCACGTTCAACGGTGTCCACTTGAACACCGCATGGGCGTCGAACGTGCAGACCCGGCGCGACGAGGTGCTCGGCACGAGCGACGGCAACCCGGCTCAGAGCGTGTCGTTTACCTACACGCCGGTGCTGCCCGGGGAGCGTATCGAAGTGCTGGAATTGGCCGGCCCGCGAGCCGAGGTGGACCTTGCCGACTTGCGGGACGACGTGCTGGCGCACGGCGGTTCCGAGGATGACGTGCGTCCTGTCGCTGATCGCGTGACCGGAAAGATCACCGAGGTCTGGGTTCGGTGGACCGCACAACCCAACCTGTTCTTCTCCGGCCCGACCGATCGGCACTACACGATCGAACGGACCCGCGGACTGGTCGTGTTCGGCGACGACCGACACGCGCGCATTCCGCCGAGCCTCACCGACGGCATCCGTGTCAGCGAATACCGCTGCGGCGGCGGGCGCGTCGGAAACGTTGCCGCGGGCGCGATTTCGCAGTTGCTGTCCGGTATACCGGCCGGATCGGTCAGCAACATCCGTGCCGCCGAAGGAGGCGCCGACGGCGAGAAGCCCGCGGCGGTGCTGAGTCGTGGCCCGGCGTCGGTGGCGGCCCGCAGCCAGGCGCTGACCGTCGCCGACTACGAGGTGCTCGCGCGCGAGGCGTCACCCGCTGTCGCGTTCGCCCGTGCGCTGGCGGCCACCGACCCGACGGGCCGGCCCCGGCCGGGATTCGTCCGGCTGGTGGTGGTGCCCGACTCTCCTGATCCGCGTCCGACCCCGCCATTCGGATTGCGCCGACAGGTGGAGAACTACATCCGCAGGCGGTGTCCCGCCTCGATGACGGGTCACCTCTCCGTTGCCGGGCCGGACTATCACCCGGTCGGCGTGCTCGCCGAGATCGTGCCGGTTGATGTCGACGACGCCGGCCCGGTGATCGACGCGGTGGTCGAGGCCGCCGGGCAGTTCCTGCACCCGATCACCGGCGGACCGGAAGGCACCGGATGGGCTTTCGGGCGCGACGTCTACCTGTCGGACGTCGCGAACGTCATCGGGGGCGTTGCCGGTGTCGACTACGTCCGCACGCTCGAGCTGCTGTTCGACCGCACACCGCGCGGTCAGGTTGTGCAGGTGCCGCCCGAGCGCATCGTCGCCGCCGGTGACATCACCATCCGCCTTGCGGGAGGTGAGTGAGCCGTGCCCCTGCCGCTGCCGGACCTCGACGACCGCCGCTTCAGCGATCTGGTCGACGAGGCGCAGACGCTGATCCACCGGTTCGCGCCGGAGTGGACCGACTACAACTTTTCCGATCCGGGCATCACGGTCATCGATCTGTTGGCGTGGATGACCGAAGCCGACGTGTTCGGTATCGACCGGGTGCCAGGCCGCCACCGAGAGCGCTTCCTCGCACTCGCCGGCGTCGCGCGGCGCCACGTGACTCCGGCACGCACGCCGCTGGCCTTCACCGCGACCAACCCTCCGCTGAAGCTGCCCGCGGGTGTCGTGTTCGCGGCGTCCACCGATGGAGCGCCGCCAGTCGGTCACCGGTTGATTCACCCGGTGGAAGTGCAAGGGCGCGCGCTGACCGCCGTGCAGGTGTGGACGGGATCGGCCTTCGTCGACCGCACTCATGACTGGCGTCACGAGACTGTTTTCGACGCCCTCGGCCCGGACCCGTCGCCCGGTGCCGCGCTGCTGTTGGGCCTCGATCCCGGGCCATCCTTGAATCCGCTTGCGCCACTGTCGATCTGGCTCGGACTTGACGACAGGTCCGGGGCTGCACCCGACGACGAGTCGCCGGCCGACCACCACAGCGCGCGAACAGTCTGGGAGTACCACGACGGCACCGACTGGGTTGCGTTCGCTGGCGACGTCATCGACGAAACGCGCTCATTGACCCGGTCCGGCAGGGTCGTCGTGCCGCTCGACGAAGTCGGGGTCGCGAGCTCGGTGCTGGGCGCTGTCACCCAACCGCTGCGCTGGTTGCGGGTGCGCCTGTCGCGTGGCCGCCACGACGTGGCTCCGCGGGCCGGCGCCGTCCTCATCGACGCCGGCCTGGCGATCCAGTGCACACCGGGCTTCGAGGCCTGGGAGTACGCCGACCCGACGTACACGCCTCCGGGTGAATTCACGGTGGGCAAGGACGTGCAGTTCCGCGTGACGACCAATTCGCTCGGCAAGGTCGTCGCGTTCGACGAGCCTGCCGGCCCGGACGATCCGCACGCGCTGGTGCTGGACCTGTCGACCGGATCGATGACGTTGACTCTGGTCCGCGCGGGGATCACCGACGGCGCCCCATCGTTCGAGGGAAGCGTTCGCGGCGCGCCGTTCACGGGAGACAACCTGGGCGTGTGGACTGCCGACACCACCGGAACCGTCCGGTGGACGGTGGTCGAGTCGCTACTGGCCAGCCGGCCCACCGATTACCACGTCCTGTTCGACGCGGACACCGGCGCGGTTCGCTTCGGCGACGGAGAGCATGGCCGGATCCCGGCCGCCGGCAGCACAGTGCTCGTCCGCGCGGACCGGACCGATGGCCTCGACGGGACGCCGACCCCTCGGACCATCTGGCGCGTCGACGAGGCGCACCCGGTGACCGCGGCCGTTCTTCCGGGCGGCGCGGCCGGTGCCGGAGTGCGGGCGAGCGCGCCCCTCGCGGCGCAGGCCGCCGACGACCTCGAGAACCGGGAGGGCCGTGCGGCCGACGCGGTATGGACTCACGAGCGGCTGCTCGAGCTGCCACCAAGCGGCACAACCACTTTGGACCAGGTCGGCAGGACGGCGGTGCTCGCCCGCTCGCGTCCCGCACGGGCCGCTGTCGCGCTCGACTTCGAACGCATGGCCCTCGAGGTGCCCGGCACCGCGGTTCTGCGGGCGAGGGCCTGGGCCGGCGTCGACCCTGCGCTGCCGTGTAGTTCGGCGCCGGGAACCGTGACGGTGGTCGTGGTGCCCGGGCTGCCGGCGCAGCGGCCCGCCCCCACGCGCGAGCTGCTGGTGCAGGTGCGCCGCTTTCTGTGTGCGCGACGCACTTTGGGAACCCGGCTGGTGGTGACCGGCCCGGACTACGTCGAGGTCGCGGTTCGCGCAGTGCTGCAGGCGCTGCCGCACGTCGACGCCGCGCGTGTGCGCGCCGATGCCCAGTCACGCCTGTACGCCTTCTTGCATCCGCTGACCGGCGGGCCCGAGGGGCGGGGCTGGCCGTTCGGGCGAGATGTCTTCCGCAGCGAGGTGCTGCGCCAGCTCGACTTGATCAGCGGCGTCGATCACGTCGACGACATGGAGCTGGTGGTCGACGGGACCGCGTCGGGCTGCGGCAACGTTTGTGTCGGGCCGGTGTCGCTGGTCGTGTCCGGCAGCCATGAGGTGACGGTCCGATGAAACCGATCCTCGACCGCATCGACTTCCGGGCACAGCAGCGCCTCGGTCGCGCCGACCTTGCGCAGGCCTCGCAACGGTGGTTCGACCTGCTGGCGCTGCACACCGCGCGCGGCCACGACGTTTGGGGCGTGGCCGGCGGCTACGGGTGCGAACTGGCCGACGGCGACACCTCGCTCGTGGTTCAACCCGGGGTGGCGTTCGACCGGTGTGGCCGGCCGTTGCTGAACCCGCAGAAGCGTGTCGTGCCGCTGCCCGCGGTGCCGGCCGACGGGCGGGCCTATGTCGTCGACCTCGTCGCGCGGTGGGCGTCCACCGCAGAGCTGCCCGAGTCGTGCCTGCCGCGAAACATGCCGGCCGAGCGGGTGCATCTCAGATGGGAGATCGCCGGCCATGCGGCCGCGGATCAGCTTGGCGCGCCGCCTTATTCGCGACGGGTGCGCATAGGCACCGACGTTCCGATTGCCCGGCTCACCACCGCGACAACGAAAGCCGTCGCGAAGGTGGACACCAAATCGCGGCCGGTGGCGCACGCGCTCGTGCGGCCGAAGATCGCCTCCGGCCGAGTACTTCAGTCGACCGTCGAGGCCCAGGGCAGCTACGCCGACTGGCACATGACGGTGTCGACGACGTCGGCCGGGTTCGATCCGAATTCTTCGCCGGTATACCTGGTTTCGCTCGACGCGCACCCGTTCGGCGACACGGCCTCGTTGGGCTCCGACACAGGCACAGGTAGTGCGAAGCTGCCGGACCTGGCGACCCGGCTGCGAACGTGGACCGGTCCGCTCGTCTCGATCGAGAGCAAGGGACATGATTTCTTCGTCGTGCGCGTGGTGACCGCGACCGGTGCCGGTTGGGGCTACAACACCCAACCGCAAACCAACCCGGTACCGCTGTCGTGGACAGGGATCGCCACCCCCGAGCCGGGTCCGGTCAATTGGTCGTGGTGGCAGGTAGTCGTCGGCCTCCAACCGTGGGTGGTGATCAGGTGAGCGATTTCCCTACTCTCAGCCGACCCGACTTCTACGACGGACAAGCCCTCACCGCGAGCGATCTCAATGCGGTGCAGGCCTACCACCGGGAACTGCTCTGGCTGCATCAGCGCACCTTGCACGGATCGGGCATCGCGTCGGGCTTGACGGTCACCGGCGCGAAGGGCGACAAAGCGGTCACGGTCGCCCCCGGCTATGCCATCGACGTCGCCGGGCGATCTGTTGTCCTCGACGCGTCACGCGTGCTCGACATTCCGGCCGTCGTCGGCGGCCCGGCCGGTCAGGCTGTCACCTACTACCTCACAGTCGCCTACGTTCCCGATGACGAACTGGCCCCGACTGAGCGGGCCGGTATCTGCGGGGCCAACGGCGCGGTGCGGCGCAAGGACCAACCGGCGCTGGCGTGGCGCGCCCCGGGAGAGACCGGCCAGGAGATCGTGCTGTGCGGGATCTCGGTGTCCGACTGCAAACTCAGGGGTCCGGTCGATTTGTCGCCGCGGCGCAGCGCTCTGCCAGAACGCCAGCCGTTCATCTACGCCGGCCAGAGCTCGCCGGCCGAGAGCAACTGGGCGATCTGGTACGGAGACGAGCAGGCACGGGCTCCATTGTTCGGGCTGAGGGCCGTCGTCAACACCAGCCAGGCCGGCTTCGTGAACACGCCCGAATACCAGGCGACGGTGGTCGGCAGCCGCACGGTCGACGCCCAGGACGGCAGTCGGATCCCGGCCGTCATCGACGGGCACGTCCAGATTCATTCGGCCACCGCCGACGGCTTCGAACTCTTCATGGCACTGCCGAGGGGCGACGACCGGGTAAACCCGGCGTGGGCGCTGACCGACAAGGACCTACTCGGGAACCTGCCGAGCGACAAGAACTGGTTTGTCAGCTGGCTGGGTGTGGAGAGCTGAGATGGACACCGTCGACACCGACCGCAACCGGCTGGCCCGCTACGCGAATCTGGCCGACGGGTGGCTCGGACGCGACTTATGGGGAGTCGAGGTCGGGCCTGCGGGGGAGCTTCGGCTGCAGACCATCCCAGAGCAGGGCGTCGCGGTCGGACCAGAGCTGGACCCCCCCACCGGCGACGGCCCGGCCGGGGCTGCGCTGGACGCGTGCGGCACCGGCTATGTCAGTGAACCCGATGCCGGCCGAGTCCGGATTCTCACCCGCTGCGCGCCACTCGCCACCGACATGGCAGAAGTTGTCGGCCCCCGTCGCGACGACGACGACGAACTTCTGGCGGGAACGTTCACGAGCCCGCGAGGCTTGCTGCTCGGTCCGCGCGGCCGGCTCTACGTCGCCGAGGCCGACTCGGTCGTGGTCATCGATACCGACGCCGGCGCGATCACCGCAACGTGGAGCGACGTAGTCGCCGGCTGGTGCCTCGCCGGCGCCGGTGGATGGGTCTACCTGCTCGACCGGGGCGGTCCCGCCGGCCGGGGCCGGGTGCGGCGGTTCAACGCCGACGGCGTCGAAGACGTTGCTTTCAGTACCGCAGTGCAGTCGCTTCTCGGCAATCCGATGCGAATGGCCGCCGGCGAAGACGTACTGCTAGTTGTCGTGCGCCGAGATGATGGTGACGCCGTCGTGCCGGTGCGCTCCGACGGCACGATCGATCCGGCGGCAGAACAGGCGTGGAACATACCGGCGCGCCGGGAGCGAGATGCGGTCACCGGCAAGCCCGTAACGACGCGGCTGTCGCGCATCGGCGGGATCGCGATCACGGGCGGGCGGGCCTACATCGTCGACGGCGAGCATGGCGACGTGCTCAGCTGGACGCCGACCGGGCAGTACATCGGCAGCACCCGCCCTCTCCGCGCCGCGTCCGACCTTTGGTCGTCTGACCCGGGCGTCGTGTGGACATACCCGCGGGATGCGGGCCGACTGGCACGCCACGACTGCGACGCGGCGTGGTTGCGCGCCGGGACATTCGTCTGCGGCCCGCTCGACACGGCGACAGAGCACGCCCGTCGGGAGTTGAGGGTTCGCTTCGACCGAATCGCGGGTGGTCACCTGCAGCTGTGGACGGCGATCACCCCGGGCAACGTGCCGCCCGGGGCCGATACCGTTCCGCTCACCGGAAACGGAAGCGGGACAGTGTGGTCCGCGCTGCCCGCCGATGTCGACGTCGCGCTGCTCGGTGATCCAGCGGGACCGCTTCTGTTCGTCGGCGGCACACTCGGCGGTGACGGTACAGGCACACCGGCGGTGCACCAGATCGAAGTCGGCGGATCGCCGTCATGGCTAAATCTGCTGCCGGGCGTTTACCGAAAGAACCCCGCCGACAGCGAGTTCCTCGACCGCTACCTGCGGCTGCTGCACAGTGTGCAGGCGGAGACCACCCGCGAGCGCCTGGATCTGGTGCGCCGATTCGACCCATGGGCCGCCGGGGTCGAGGTGCTGGACGATCTCGCCGCCTGGCTCGATGTGGTGCTCGACGAGCGGTGGCCGCCGCTCATGCGCCGCGGCGTCGTCGCGGAAGCCTTTGCCGCGCAGGCCGTTCGCGGTACACATCGCGGACTGCTCGCCGCGGTCGAACAGCGCTACCCCAAGCGCGACGACGAGACACCACAGCTCAAAATCGAGATCAGCGAGCCCGCTCAGCGCGCCCACATCTGGTCACTGGACCCCGGCGAGACGTGGCAGACCTGCGGCTGCGACGGAGCGGCGGGCGGCCTGGGCTTCGACACGATGCTCGCCGCAGCACCGCCCGACGGCGCCGTAGTGGGCGTCGATGCGGTCGTAGACCAGAGCACACTGACAGGCGGAACCGATTCGGGCAGCCCACTTTTCGACGACCTCGCACACCGCTTCCACGTCACCGTCATTCCCGACCCCGGGCGCGACACCGGCCCGCTCGACACCGACATACGCGTCCTCATCGAAGCCCACCGGCCGGCACACACCGACTACACGCTGTGCGTCGCCGGCCCGCGGGCGCGGGTGGGCGTGCAGGCCCGGGTGGGGGTCGACGCGATCGTCGCCGGACCAGCGGCCCAGCTGGCACTCGATTCTTCGCCGGGACTCGACGACTCCGCGTTGGGCGGCGTCGACGCGCCGCGCGAGAAAGCAGCGCCCGCGTTCGTAGGCCAGTCCCGGTTGGGAGGAGTCCAGCTGACATGAACATGATCCGCACAGCACACGACGGGAGCCGACCATGACCGATGCCGGGCTGCGCTCGCTGCAAGAGCCTACGCGCAACAAGTACTTCTACGGCAAGCTGCTCGACGTCTCACACATGCAGCTGGAGCAGTGCTACGGCATCGAAAAGCGCCGGCTGCTCAACCGGCTCGCGCTCGGACCGGGTGTGGTGTGCGGTCTCGGCGTGACTCTGGGCACCGACGGCAAGATCTGCATCTCACCGGGCGTGGCGATTGACGGCAACGGGCGGGAAATCGTTGTGCCGGTCCCGATTTCGAAAGATCCGGCCGAACCCACCGACGAGCTGGGATGCGGTTGCGGCGGAGATCCCATCGAAGGACAAAGCACCATCTATCTGTGCTACACGGAATGCGACGCAGAGCCTGTGCCGGCCTACGTCTCGGAATGCGACGGTGTGCCGAGCAAGGCGCACAGCAAGACGGTGGAGCGCTACCGCGTGATCGTGCGGCCCGGCGTGCCCGACGCAAAACCGCCGGCTCTGACCGCCGAGCAGCGCGACGCGATCTTCCCGACGTCACCGCCGGCAGATTTCGACCGCCGCGTCGCCGCCGAGCAGACGCTCGCGATTACCTGCGATGCGCCGTCTGACACGTCGTGCGTGGTGCTGGCGACCGTGACGCTGCCGACTGACGAGGCGCCTCAGACGATCGTCGACCCGTATAGCTACCGGGCTGAAGTCTTCAGCAACACAGTGCTTTTCGAGCTCATCGCCGCACTCGCTGAGCGTGTGGACGCGTGCTGCGCGGCCATGCATCCGGCGGAAGACATCGACGTGAAAAGCGGCGACGGCCAGCCGGGCGAGGTCTCCACGACGCTGGCCAACCCGGTCGAGCTACTGGTCACCGACTCGTCGAGCCAACCGGTGGGGGGCGCAAACGTCGCCCTCACCACCACCGACGGCGAGCTGAGTCTCGACAACTCGGCATTCTCGACGTCGCTCACCACGACATCCGGGGCGGACGGTGTGGTCGAGGTGTATTGGCGGCTCGGGCCGAATGCCGGCGATCAATGGTTCACCGCGACGCTCGACGGCGGCGGCTCGGCCACGGCGCGCGCGAGAGCGTCGGCACCGCCGCAACCCCCGCCGCCGAGGATCATGGAATGCGAGCCTGAGAACGGGTCGGAGACCGATAGGCCCACGATCACCATCACATTCGATCAGGAGATGGACCACGACCAGCTGAGCAATCCGGAGCCGTGGCTGCGCGGCTGGGGGTTCCCGGTCAACGCGGACGGGTTCTTCGAGGAAGGCCGGCGAATCGACTGGGAGGCGGGTGATCCGGGCCTTCGCACCACCTTCTTCGGCAACTTCGTCGCAGACGGACCATTCCTGGTGATCGTGGTGATGCGCGGGAGTCCAGACATCACCGCTGCGGGGGGCGGACCTGACCTCGACGCCGACTTCGCGGGTACCAAACTCACAGGCGCGCAATTGAACCGGCTGTGGCAGGCCGGAGATGTCTTCGTACCCAACCAGAATTTCCGTGAGCGGGCAACCGCAACGGACGCTGCGCTGCCGTCGGGCAACGGGACGGAAGGCGGCCAGTTCCACGCGTTATTCACCGTCAGACCGCAGTGACCCACCGATGACGAGGAGCAAGACATGACTGCAACAATCGGCACCGGCTGTGGGTGCGGCTGCTCCTCGGCGGCCGGAGCCGCCGCCCCGACGTCGGCGGGAGAACGCACCCGGTTCTACCCCCGCCAGCTGGTGTCGGCACCGGACTTCACCCAGGACCAGATGTATTTCCGGGAGAAGGCGAAACGGCACAACCGGCTTCTGCACGGCTGGGGGATCGTATGCGGTGCCGAGGTCAAAGTATCCGAGAAAGCGGGCTGCGTCGACGTCAACGCAGGTTACATTCTCGGGCCCTACGGTGACGAGATTCTTATCGACGACGTCGTGACCGTAGACCTGAGTTCGGCCAATGCCGACGGTGACGCCGCCAACGGATGCGACCCGCCGGACCCGTGGTGCGCCGAGCTGAGGGTTACCCCGCCCGCGGATCGGCCCGTCTACCTCGCGATCGCGTACGCCGAATTCCCTTGCCGCCCAATGCAGACGGCAACATCAGCATGCAGCTGCGGCTGCGAGGAGACGTCCTGCGAGTACACCCGCTGGCGCGACTCGTACCGGATTCGCGTGCTGGACAGCCTGCCTGAAACCTATCCGGCCAAGATGTACCCACCTTCGCCGGCAGTGGCATTCACGTGCCGGAGCGACTTCGCCACCACCAACGCACTTCTGGCCAGAGAGCTCATGATCGCCGAGCCGGCGCCCGCGCAAGCCGATGAGTCGAAATGCGAGTGTCCTCAATGCACACCATGCCCGAGTTCACCGTGGGTGATCCTCGCCGACATCACGGTCAACGGCGAGAACATCACGATCGACTGCGATGCGCACCGACGCTATGTCGCCTCGTTCCGCGACTTCTATTACATGTGCGCGCGCCAGGCCGATCGGGGCACGAAGCTTGCCGACGTCTTCAACCGGACAGCCCTGGACCGGCTGCGCGCCCATGTGGCCGACATCCCCGCTGCGGTGGTCAGCCAGCCGGCAAAGAATCTGTCGGTCAGTGTGGCAGCGAACTCGCCGTTGGCCAAGCGGATCGAGTCGCTCACCGTCGCCGACGTCGCGATGACGTCGCGAGACGCGTTCGTGGCGAACATGACAACCGGCGCCTCGGCCACCACCCGCGCCGGTATGGCGGAAAAGGCCGGAGAGATCTGGGAGAAGGCGGTGGCGGCAAAGCGTTTGGCCGAAGGCCACAAGTGAACCCGTACGCATCCCGCCGGCGCGGGATGGACGGTCGGGCTGTTGTGCGCCGTCAGGGTTTCGAACCCCGGACCCGCTGATTAAGAGTCAGCTGCTCTACCAACTGAGCTAACGGCGCGTCGAGGAGCGACGATAACAGGCTGATGTCCGCGGGCCAAAGCTGGACCTGGCAACGGAACGGCGTTACCGCGCGGTGGCACGCCGCACGTGTGCGGTGCCCTTAGACTATTGCCAAGAATGCCGTCGAAGTCGCTGTGGGCAGTGAGGTTGGAACAAGCTATGTGGCAGGTCCGCTCGGCGACCCGTCTGTCCTGGTTGGTGGCTATTGCCGTCTTGCCGGTGCTGGCACTTTCGGCGAGTTCCTGTAGCAGCACCCCGGCCACAGCTGTTCCGACCGTGATCACCGACAAGGGCACTCCGTACGCCGATCTGCTGGTCCCTAAACTGCAGGCGTCGGTGAAGGACGGCGCGGTCGGTGTCGCGGTGGATCAGCCGGTCACCGTCACCGCCGGCAACGGCGTGCTCGGTGCGGTCAGCCTGGTGCGGCCCGACGGCACAGCGGTGCAGGGCAAGCTCAGCCCCGACGGACTCACCTGGTCGACCAGCGAGCCTCTCGGCTACAACAAGAAGTACACATTGACCGCCGAGGCTCTCGGGCTCAGTGGAATCACGCGTCAGCACATGACGTTCAAGACGCACTCACCGGATGATCTGACCAGCGCCTACCTATCACCCGCCGCCGGCGAGGTCGTCGGCGTGGGCCAAGCGGTGGTCATCCGATTCGACGAAAACATTCCAGACCGGCTGGCCGCCCAGAAGGCGATCAAGGTGACGTCGAACCCTCCGGTGGAGGGTGCGTTCTACTGGTTGACCAATCGCGAATTGCATTGGCGTCCGGAGCATTACTGGAAGCCCGGGACGCACGTCGATGTCGCGGCGAGCATCTACGGCGTCGATATGGGCGACGGTCTATACGGCCAGGAGGACGTCAAGACGCACTTCACGATCGGCGACGAAGTCATCGCCACCGCCGACGACAACACAAAGATGATCACCGTCCGCCGCAACGGCGAGGTGGTCAGGACCATGCCCACCTCGATGGGCAAGAACAGCACGCCCACCAACAACGGCGTGTACATCGTCGGCGAGCGGTTCACCCACATCATCATGGACTCGTCGACGTACGGCGTTCCGGTCAACTCGCCCAACGGTTATCGCACCGACGTCGACTGGGCCACCCAGATCTCCTACAGCGGCATCTTCATTCACTCGGCCCCGTGGTCGGTGGGCGCACAGGGCAACACGAACACCAGCCACGGCTGCCTCAACGTCAGCCCGAGCAACGCGATCTGGTTCTACAACAACAGCAAGCGCGGCGACATCGTCGAAGTCGTGAACACGGTCGGGTCGACGCTGCCCGGAACCGAAGGCCTCGGCGACTGGAACATTCCGTGGGCTCAATGGAAGGCTGGCAACGCCAACGCTTGACGCGGGTGATGGCCGTATCTGATTTCAGGTGGACTCATCCTCTTGGCGGGGGGTGCGCTAGCGACGGTTAAGTTGCTCTGGTCGTGGAAAATCACCGAAACTTCCACTTGAATCCGACGTTTCGCTTAAGCTCATCCGCATTGTTGAACCTTCTCCCTGCCGGGATCGGCCTTGGTTTCCGACGCCGGGAAGGAGCCGGTACCCGTGTAGCGAATGGACAACGCGAGTTGGGTAGTGCCCGGCAAATCTGCCTCCGACTGTCAGCAGTCACCTGGGAGGTGTCCAAGGCGGTGAATCCGAAGGCCGCCGCGATTCGCGCTGATCGTGGGCCTACCCGCCGACATCTGGCACACCGACGCGCTCGCGCCGGACTGAAGGACTGCACGCCGAAGCGCGTGCGCCGACCCCATGCGGCCGATGCCGAGCGGCCGCGGCCGTAGCCGCCGTCACGCGCGGGCGCCTTGAACCACGATCGCGGACAACCGGATCAGAGTACGTTAATACCGCTACAGGGAAGGCGACGACTATGGCGACGGCGACAACCGAACCGGTACGGCTACCGCCGGGGCCGCGGATACCGAAGTTCATCCAGGGCGCCGCGTTCTTGGCTTCAACAGAAATGTATGCCGCTCTGTGCCGACGGTACGGCGGCGCGATCAGCGTGAATTTGCCGCTACTCGGCCGTGCGGTGATGGTCAGCGACCCGATACTGGCTAAGGACCTGTTCAGCACAAGCACCGATCTGATCGAACGCCCGACATCAGGGCCGGGGACCCTGGGCGACTTATTCGGCCCAGGGTCGCTGTCCAGCCTGGCCCCCGCAGAACACCTCGCGCGCCGAAAGCTGCTGGCCCCACCGTTTCACGGCAAGCGGCTGCAAAGCTACGAGCAAATCATCGAAGAGGAGGTGATGCGCGAGATCGCGACCTGGCCGGAGGGCCGCGAGTTCGAAACGCTGGAGTCGATGCTGCGCCTGACCCTCGGCGCAATCCTGCGCGCCGTGTTCGGCGCCGATGGCCCCGCGCTGAACGAACTCCGAGAATTGGTGCCGCCCATGGTGCCTCTTGGTGGCCTAGTCATGCTGGTGCCGCCGAGGATGCGGCGTGACCTGGGCCCGTGGAGTCCGTGGGGACGGTTCATGCGGTACCGCCGCCGTTTCGATGCGATCGTCGATTCGCTCATTGCTGATGCGCGCGCCGACCCGGCCTTGGAAGAGCGCAGCGACGTGCTTGCTCTGCTGCTGCAGAGCCGCTATGAAAACGGCGAGCCGATTCCGGATCGGCACATCGCCGACGAGTTGCTGACCTTGGTGGGCTCTGGCCATGAGACAACCGCCTCATCACTGGCATGGGCAGTGGAGCGGTTGCGCCGCCATCCACGGCTGCTGTCACGGCTGACTGAGGAAGTCGACGCCGGCGGATCTGAACTGCGGCAAGCCACGATCTGTGAAGTGCAGCGCACGCGCCCAGTTCTCGACGGCGCGATGCGGCGTACGAAGACGCGAATCCGCTTGGGGGACTGGGTCCTTCCCGAGAACACCCGCTTGGTGATAAATATCCGCCTGGCCCATGACTCAGAAGAGAGCTTCCCGAACGCGGCGTCGTTCAACCCGGACCGATTCGTCGGCGCCGCCAAGCCCGTCGCGTGGATTCCGTTCGGCGGCGGCGTCAACCGCTGTGTCGGCGCGGCGTTCGCGGCGATGGAGATGGACGTCGCCCTACGCACATTGTTGCGCGAATTCCGGTTCGCCCCAACCGATGCGCCGGGCGAACGACGGAGCTGGCGCGGTGTGGCGACCGCGCCGGCACGGGGCGCACGAGCGGTGGTTTACCGGCGAACGGCCGCGGCGTCGGGTGCTCGCGTCTCTGTGTCGGTGGCCGACCACGGTAGCTGACATCTGCGAATCATCGAGCCTACGAGTGACCCTTCCGGGGGTGAAGATCTCCCATTGGTCACGGTGCTGCCGCCTTGGCGCGCTCAGCGGCGATCGGTCGATGCCGAGGGCGTGGCGCAACGTGCTGATACTCCTCAGGTTGAGCATCACGACGTCGTGGGCGGAGGGTGCCTTCGGGCAAGACGCATGAGCCAGCGTTTTCTTTGCTCGGGCATGGTTTACTCGTCACTACTGGTTGTGCCCTGATCGAGCGTGGTACGCCGATTGATGGGTGGGGTGGAGGGATGCGGATCGTCAGAGTTCTGCGGCGTGTATGGATACCGCTGGTCGTATTGGTGGTGATGGTTTGTGGGGGCTTCGCCGTGTCGCGGGTCCACAGTTTCTTCGGCGCTGAGAAGCGTCCGTCGTATGTCGACGCTCACTTGGGTGACGCTACGTCTCTTGACCCCAAGCAGGTGATTTACGAGGTCTTCGGCCCGGCAGGCAGCGTGGCTGACATAAACTATTTTGATGTCAACTCCCAGCCGCAGCAAGTTGACGGAGCCGCCTTGCCGTGGTCATTGACGATCAAGGCGAACTCACCGTCGGTTGTGGGTAGCATTGTGGCGCAAAGCGATAGCGACAGTATTGGCTGCCGCATCCTGGTGAACGGTAAGGTCAGAGCCGAGCGAATTTCGGACGAAGTGAATGCCTACACCCATTGCTTGGTAACCGACGGATGAGCAACCACAGCACGAGAAACGAGCGCACCGAGCGAACATTCTCAGCGAGAATGGTTCGCAACCTGTCGGTGCCCATTATTCTCGGGTGGTTGGCGATCATTGCCGTGTTGAGTTTCGGTGTCCCATCGCTAGATCACGTCGCCAAAGAGCGAGCAGTATCGCTGAGCGTTAAAGACGCGCCCTCGACGAAGGCGGCGACGCACATTGGTGAGCTGTTCAAGGAATCGAGCAGCGATAGTCTGGCGATGGTCGTCTTAGAAAGCGACCGGCCCCTCGGTGACGATGCTCACCATTACTA
Source organism: Mycobacterium sp. (assembly GCA_036558625.1). Lineage (GTDB taxonomy): Bacteria > Actinomycetota > Actinomycetes > Mycobacteriales > Mycobacteriaceae > Mycobacterium. The sequence goes on from DATBFF010000027.1 coordinate 60,482, forward strand.
TGACAATCTGATTTCTCAGTTGAACGCCGATTCGACGCATATTCAGCATATTCAGGATTATTGGGGTGATCCACTGACGGCACCTGCGGCGCAAAGCGCCGACGGTAAGGCTGCGTACGTCCAACTGAGCCTCGCGGGAAACCAAGGCGAGACTTTGGAGAACGAATCCGTCGACGCTGTTCGGAATATCGTCGACCGAACACCGCGGCCGAGTGGGCTCAGGGTCTATGTCACCGGTCCAGCCGCACTCGTCGCGGATTCGAGCCACAGTGGTGAGAGTACGGTCCTTAAAATCACCGTGGTAGCAATCGCGGTGATCTTCATCATGCTTCTTCTGGTCTACCGTTCGATCACTACCGCCGTTTTCCTTTTCGTTATGGTTGGGATTAACTTGGCGGCGGTCCGCGGGATTGTTGCATTCCTTGGCCATTATGGTGTCATCGGACTTTCGACGTTTGCTGTCAACATCCTGGTGACGCTGGCGATTGCAGCCGGAACAGATTACGGAATATTCTTCATGGGCCGATACCATGAGGCCCGTCAGGCCGGTGAAGATAGGGAAAGCGCTTATTATATTGCTTACCGCGGTGTGGCACATGTAATACTCGCCTCCGGGTTGACTATCGCCGGGGCGGCGTATTGCCTCAGTTTCACCCGATTGCCGGCATTCCACACGATGGCCGCCCCGTGCGCGGTGGGCATGCTCGTTGCGGTCGCGGTGGCATTGACGCTGGTTCCCGCAGGCGTGAGCGTAGCTAGCCGTTTCGGCCTGCTCGATCCAAAGCGCACGGTGTCGCAGCGTGGATGGCGACGAGTGGGTACTGCAGTCGTGCGCTGGCCCGTGCCCATCTTCGTCACAACGTGCGCGGTCGCTCTGGTTGGTCTGCTGGCGCTGCCGGGCTATCAGGTGAGTTACCAAGACCGCTTTTATATGCCCCAAAGCACTCCCGCAAACATTGGAATGGCGGCGGCAGAACGCCACTTTTCCCCGGCTCGGATGATGCCAGAGATCCTGATGATTGAATCGGATCACGATATGCGGAATTCGGCGGACTTTCTGGTGTTGAACAAATTAGCCAAGGCCCTTTTTGGTGTGGAAGGGGTTGCATTGGTGCAGGGTGTGACGAGACCCGAGGGCACGCCTTTGAAGCACACGACAATACCATCCTTGCTGAGCATCCAAAACGCCGGAGTGCTACAGAATATGGCGTTTGTGAAAGACCGGCTAGAGGATATGCGGAGGCAGGCCGACGAGCTTACAGGAACCATTACGTCGTTGGAGCGAATGCATGGACTTTTGCAGCAGCTCGCCGACGCCACTCATCATGCGGTCAGCGCCACGAAGGACCTGGGGACGAGCACCCAGCATGCGGTCGGCGTTACGAAGGAAATGGTGGATATCACCAAGGAAATACGAGACGATCTCGCCAATTTCGATGACTTCGCCCGGCCTGTCCGCAATTACTTCTATTGGGACCCGCACTGCGAGAATATCCCAGCGTGCTCGGCGCTGAGGTCCGCATACGACGCATCGGATGGTCTGGATAGAGTCACCGACAAGATGGACGAACTCATGCCAGACCTGGACAATATCGACCGGGTCATACAAAATGAGCTCACGCCGGACCTGGACAAAATCGACGCGGTCACGCCGCAGTTGCTCGCGCTGCTTCCTCCGCAGATCGCTGCCCTGAAAAGTGCGCGGAACACGCTGCTGACCACGTACAGCACTATGTCCGGGATTGTTCAGCAAATGGACGAACTCGGAGGCGACGCGGTTGCCATGGGGCAGGATTTTGATGCGGCGCAAAACGACGATTCCTTCTACTTGCCTCGGCGGGTCTTCGACAATGCAGAATTCGAGCGCGTCATGAAACTGTTCCTGTCACCGGACGGGAAAGCGGCGCGCTTCGTGATTACTCATCGGGGCGATCCTGCGACAGTCGAGGGTATCGCCCGAATTAGCGCGATGAGAACGGCTGCTGAGGAGTCTCTCAAAGGGACGCCACTGGCCGATGCCAAAATTTACATCTCTGGCACCGCCGCGACATTCAAGGACCTGCGACAAGGCTCGAATTACGACCTCCTGATCGCAGCGACTGCATCACTTTGCATCGTTTTCATTATCATGTTGATCATCACAAGAAGTCTTATTGCTGCCCTGGTGATCGTTGGTACAGTGGCCTTGTCCTTGGGCGCAGCGTTTGGGTTATCCGTATTAGTCTGGCAATACCTTCTCGGCATCAATTTGCACTGGCTCGTATTAGTCATGGCAGTGATTATTCTTTTGGCTGTGGGATCAGACTACAATCTGCTTTTGGTCTCACGCTTCAAGGAGGAAATGGGCGCTGGGCTGAAGACGGGCATCATCCGGGCAATGGGCGGCACCGGCAAGGTGGTGACCGCGGCGGGTTTGGTGTTCGCTTTCACGATGGCGTCCATGGTGGTCAGCGACCTGCGGGTGGTCGGTCAGGTCGGCACCACAATTGGCCTCGGTCTACTCTTCGACACACTGGTTGTGCGGGCCTTCATGATGCCGTCCGTCGTCGCGATGCTGGGACGCTGGTTCTGGTGGCCACTGAACGTTCGCTCGCGCCCCCGCCCGGTTAAGCAACAGCCGGCTCCACCGATATCGCCGTCGCAGCCCGGCGAGCGCGTTAATCGGCATGAGAGAGCGCTCCAGCCGACGGAGCCGTGAGACGCATGCTCGTTGAGGACGTCGATTTCGTATCGCCCGACAGGGAAGCAACAGCAGTTGGGCGAGGTACTACGACCTGGCCTTTCCGCCAGCGAAAACTGCGTCACGTAGTGGAGTACGGGATTCTCGCGGTTTCACTCGCGTTCCATTGACCTGACCGGGCACCACCTTGTTGCCGTTAGCGGTCGACGTGAGCGTGTGAGTAGGCGGCGCAGCGGTGGACCCCGTTGCTTCAAGGGCATTGTCAACCCCCGGCTTCGCGGCTGACGGCGTGGTCGTCTGCACCACGTCGGCAGGGACAGCGGGTGTTGTCGCGTCTACGGTGTCGCTTGCGAGCGGCACCGTGTTGGTGCTGTTGGTTCTGTTCGGTCCGGTCGCTGTTAGCGCCGAGTCAGTGATTTCTGCCGCCGGCGCCAGGGCAAGGCTCAGTGGCACCGTCGTCTGCTGGGGGGCCGGCGTCGGGTCGGGAACCGCCGGTGCCGACAGCGCCAAAGCGGCGGCCGGCGAGGTTGCCGGAGTGGCGGTGGGGAAGGGAACCGGGCGGATATATGCCGTCTCGATCTGGGCTTTCAGCTGCGCGTTCAGGTCCGGGAACAGCGGCCCAAACCCTCCCAGGAGGGGAACGTACTGCGTCGGCGCCAACACGTAGGTGATATTGCCGTCCGCCGACGTCCACACCGCATTTGCCGGGTCGTCGATATTGACCAGTCTGTAGTCGTGCAAGCCGGAGATGAAGCCGCGGTGGGCATTTCTGAGCGCCTTGAAATAGTACGGAGACGCGGGGTTGTTGGGGTAATCCGCCGGACCGTCGTATTGCCGGGCGACGTCGATCACCTGATAATCGCTCGTCGGCCACACCTCACCGTGGTAGGCGCCACTGCCACCGAAAGCGCGCGTGGGATTTCCCATCACCACGAACGACAGCACAGAGGCCGAGGGTCGGTTCGGGTCGGTCAGGTGCTGTTTGAGCCACTGCTCAGCCACCATCGCCCCATTGCTGTAACCGAACACGATGACATTTGCCGGCGGAGGTTGTGCGGCGAGGGCTGTGGAGATCGCGGTCTGAAGGGCGGGCACGCCCAATATGGTGATGAAGGCAAAGTAAGGGACCGTGGTACAAGTGTTGGGCAACTGGCAGACCACTCCCTGCAACTGGTCGTGCATGTCGGTTTCTAACGGACTGATCGACAGCACCGTGGCCGGACTGGCGATGAGGTCACTCACCGCGGCGCTTGCGGTCGGCATGGCGGCTACGGGCAGCAGAGCCGCGCACGCTATAAGGCTCCCCGCTACTCGGCTCGAAAAAAAATGGTTCACAGGAAACCTCCATTACATAGCCAATCAATGTATAGGGGCATTTTTGCCAGCAGAACTAAGTCCCCCACCGTTGTGGAAGTTAACTGTATCGCTCCTGCGCCAACTGATTTGGTGATATTTCGATAGAAATGTCGACGAATTCGCGCAACGCCGGGCCGACGCTGTCCAAGCGCGACAGGCTTACCGAGAGTCGCCCATAGGTCGCACCCGACCGGGAGCGTGGCCGCGTACTTTCCACGCTTCCGGCGCCCAAAACTCGCGACATTCGAGACCAGGCAAGAGCAGCCGGGCAGGCCGTCAGTTGTCGCTTTTAACGACCGCCGCGGCCACTGCCGGGACCAGGGCCAACACCGCTACCTACGTTGCCCCCGCTGCTACCACCATTTCCGTTCTCGGTGGCAGTTGTGTTCGGAACGGCTTCGTTCGGACCCGTAGATCCGGTCACTCCTTCAGATCCATTACCACCCGTAGGTCCGGTCACTCCTTCAGATCCACCACTGCCACCGCCGGACGATTCGGCCGGTGGGATACTGGGCGGTTGGATCCAGCCCAAAATATCGTGCGATCCGTCGTTGTAAACGACGCTGTTCGGAACGTCGCCCACGACATCGAAATAGATCTTGCCGGTCGTGCTGCCGCCCTGCCCGAGCGGTGCTCCACTCAGGCTCGAGACATTCGCGAGGACAGGGTAATTGGACCCGCTCTCGGCACGGGCGTTGAAGTCCGGGACTACCGGTGTGACCGTTCCCTGAAGTGCTTCGGCCGTCACCATGGCTTCATACAGTCGGCCGGCGACCGGGTAAGGGACGGCGTCGGCGCTCGGCGACAGCCCGGTGACCGTATAACCGATCAGCGTGCCGTTGACCATGAACGTCTCCTGTACACCCAACAGCTGGATATTGTCGATCGCCGACGCCGGCGCGACGGCCGTGACGCTGAACAGGATGCTCGTGGCGGCGGCGACTCCTACCTGGTTCTTCATCTTCACCGCTTTCCCGGGGCCGAACTGGTGTTGCATCGCGACCATACCCAGCACGTCGTTGTCCAAAACCGCGGTCTCGAGACCGGGTGGCTTCTTTGCGCGACGCGGCCACCCGATCCGCCGCACATCCAACATGGTTGCGTAACCGCACTTAATTGCTGGGCTGGCGACGGGTGGTGAATACTGCCTAATCAACGATGAGGGCGGGGGGAGAGATGAGCGCACCAGCGTCCGGGCCGGGGTGGTATCCCGACCCATCGGGCATACACGGACGACGTTACTTCGACGGCAATGACTGGACCGATCACCGCGCTCCATCGCCGATGTACCACCCACTGCCCGTCCCATACGGATTCGCGGCGTCACAACAGGTGTCAACCAAGTCGTCCGCGGTCGCCGGGCTACTGCAGCTGTTCTTCGGATGGTTCGGCATCGGACGCTTCTACGTCGGGTCCGGCACCTCAATCGCTCTTGGAGCAATCCAGCTCGTGCTCGGCCTCTTCGGCCTGCTCACGTTTTTCTTCTTCTTCGTCGGCCTGATCATCCTGATCCCGCTGAGCATCTGGACCTTCATTGACGCCATAGTGCTGTTCACCGGGTCGGCCCGCGATAGCGAGGGGCGAAGGCTTCGGTGAACCAAGCGGGTGCGAAGCGAACGCGGAAAGCTGAACAACCCTCTCGGGCCTGTGGGGTGAGTGACGGGACTCGAACCCGCGACTTCCAGGACCACAACCTGGTGCTCTACCAGCTGAACTACACTCACCATTGCCGCTGAACTTGTCGCACGCGGCGAAGGCGATATTAGCCGCTGGTGGCCTCCGGGGCCGAATCCATATCCGTCGACGCCTCGTTGACTCCGCCGATCTCTGCTGCCGCGGTCGCGATCTCGCTGGTCGACGGTCCC
>DATBFF010000028.1:0-24396 GCA_036558625.1 Mycobacterium sp.
GCTTGCCACCAGCGCGCCGCTGACACCGTCACGCACTGCGACCGGCAGCCCGCCCACCGCGGCCGCCACCACCGGCGTACCGCACGCCTGCGCCTCGATCGCCACGAGACCGAATGACTCCGAATAACTGGGCACCGCAACAAGATCCGCAGCGCGATACACAGTCACCAGCTCGCTTCTGGGCTGCGGCGGCAAAAACGTCACCCGCGCGCTGATGCCAAGGTCCGCGGCCAACCGGACCAACGTGTCCGGCGCCTGTAGACCCGACCCCGAGGGGCCGCCGGTCACCAGCAGACGCAGCCGCGGGTAGCGGCCGGTCAGCTTCGTCGCCGCCCGCAGCAGGATGTCGGGTGCCTTCAACGGCTGGATCCGGCCGACGAACGCAATCACCTGCTCGTCGGTGTCGAGGCCAAGCCGGTGCCGAGCAGCGCCCCGGTCTCCCGGGGTGAAGATGTCGAGGTCGACACCCGGATGCACGACGTCGATACGGTTTGGATCGGCATGGTGGATCGAAATCAGTTGGTGCGCTTCGTCTTCGGTGTTGACGACCAGCCTGTCGGCCTCGTCGACAACCTGCTGTTCGCCGATCGCGCGCATCGGTGGCTCCGGTGTGTCTCCGTCGGCAAGCGCGGCGTTCTTCACCGCGGCGAGCGTGTGCGCGGTGTGCACCAGCGGCACCGCCCACCGGTCGCGGGCCAGCCAACCGACCTGCCCGGACAGCCAGTAGTGGGAATGCACGATGTCGTAATAGCCCGACGCGTGGGTGGCCTCGGCCCGCAACACACCGGCGGTGAACGCGCACAACTGCGTGGGTAGGTCGTCCTTGTCGAGGCCCTCGAACGGTCCGGCGACGACGTTGCGCACCACCACCCCGGGTGCGACTCGCACGATCGGCGGTTCCGACGACGACGTCGCCCGGGTGAAGATCTCCACCTCGACGCCGCGGTCCGCCATCTTCAGGGCGGACTGCAGCACGTAGACGTTCATTCCCCCGGCGTCACCGGTGCCCGGTTGCGCCAGCGGCGAGGTGTGCACAGACATCACCGCCACGCGGCCCGGAGCCGCAACGCCGGCGACATCCGGCCGGGGCAAGTGGTTCACATGAAATGTCTACCCGAAAGGCGCGCGCATCTATTCCCGCGGCATGCCGAACAGGAACGGCGGAGTATTCGCGTAGCCGGCTGATCGCCGAAGCCGGCCAGCCCGTCGAAGTGCTGTAGCGGAAGTGGCGCTCAGGCTGGGACACCCACCCGCCGCACTGCCCGCCGCATCGCGGCGAGCGGGTCGGCGTAGAGCCCTCCCAACGAGACCACGCCCGCCCCGACCTCTTGGACCCGGTTTCCGAACGCCGTGACCCTGATATCGCGGGGTGCCAGGGTCGAACTCGCGGCGTAGGCCGCCGTCACGTCGGCCATCCCCTCGGGATACTCGGTGAAAGCCTGCCCGCCGACAAAAAGGTGGTCGGGGTTGAGCATGTCGCGCAGCAAGCCGACCGCGCAGCCGAGCACCCGCGCGCGCTCGGCGAGCAGCTCACGTGCTGCCGGATCGCCGCCGCGGGCCGCCTTGCGCACGGTGGCCAGCGTGCCCGACTCGGTGACGATCTTGTGCCGGCGCGCGGCGGCCAGCACCGCCTCGTCGCTGACCGTGGACTCCAGGCGCCCGGATCCGCCCAGCAGCTCCGACTGCACGGGCAGCGCCGCGATGCTGCCGGGGCCGCTGGCCGGACTGTGCACGCGGCCCTCGATCACCAGCGCATAGCCCACCGTTTCGCGGGCGTAAACGAACAGACCGGTCGACGAATTCGTCGGCAGCCGAGGCCCGAGCAGCAGTTCCGCTCCGGCCATCGCGTCCACGTGCACCGCCACCGACGCCGGCAGTCCCAGCGCCTCGGCGAGGACCGACCCGACAGGTGCGCTGGCCCATCCCAACCGCGGGTGGTCGACGGTGCCGGTGGCGCTGTCGACGATCCCGCCGATGGCCACTCCGACCGACAGCGGACGGCGACGGTGCCAGCGGCTCAGATACCGTCGCGCGCTTGCCGCCAGCGCCGTCAGCGCCGCGTCCTGGCCGGTCTGCGGCGTCGGGGTCTCCACCACGTCGAGGGTGCGGCCGAGCAGGTCCGTGGCCACGATGCTGGTGGTCCGCGCGCCGATGTGCAGGCCCAGGCTCAGGTACGGGTCATGGTTCACCTCGACCGGGACACGTGGGCGGCCGATCGCGCCGGCCGTGGCCAGGTCGGGCCGCTCCCGTAGCAGCCCGGCGCCCAGCAAGGCAGTGACGTGCCGGTTCACTGTGGCGATCGACAGCGAACTGACCTGAGCGATCGCGTCGCGGGCGATCGGACCTCGCAGCCGCGCGGCACCGAAAACGCAGGCCGAGGCCGCATCAGGAAAGCCGAGAACGGGGGCGACGACGCGGGGGCGGGTCAGATAAAGACTGGAACGCATCGGAAGTGTCCTTCGGGGTCGGTTGGCTGCGGGACGCGGGTACCGCAGCGACAACACTCCAAGGACATGCCGCAGAACTTAGCACGGCTTCACGCCGTGTCTCTGATCGCGTCTAAGTTGTCAACCATGACCACCGCTGAGGGCCGGGTCGCCGTTGTCACCGGGGCCAGCTCCGGTATCGGGGCAGCGACCGCGAAAACTCTTGCCGCACAAGGCTTTCACGTGGTCGCGGTGGCTCGGCGGGCCGATCGGCTCGAAACGCTGGCCCGCGAGATCGGTGGCACCGCCATTGCCGCCGACGTCACCGACGACGCCGCCGTGGACGCACTGGCCGCCCGGCTGGATCGGGTAGACGTGCTGGTCAACAACGCCGGCGGGGCAAGAGGCCTGGCGCCGGTGACCGACGCGGACCTCGAGCACTGGCGCTGGATGTGGGAGACCAACGTGCTGGGCACGTTGCGAATGACCCGCGCGCTGCTGCCCAAGTTGGTCGCGTCCGGCGACGGGCTGATCGTCACGGTCACCTCGGTCGCGGCGTTCGAGACCTATGACGGCGGCGCCGGCTACACCGCCGCCAAGCACGCCCAGGGCGCACTACAGCACACGCTGCGCGGGGAGCTGCTGGGAAAGCCGGTGCGGCTCACCGAGATTGCACCGGGCGCCGTCGAGACGGAGTTCTCGCTGGTGCGCTTCGACGGCGACCAGCAGCGCGCCGAGGCCGTCTACGCGGGCATCACGCCGCTGGTGGCCGACGACGTCGCCGAGGTGATCGCGTTCGTCGCGTCGCGGCCCTCGCGCGTCAACCTGGACCTGGTGGTGATCAGGCCGCGCGACCAGGCCACCGCGTCGCGGTTCAGCCGCCGGAGTCGCAGCGCCGACGACATTTAGCCCCCGGGACGACCGCTGACCGGTCGCGGAGCACCCGACGGAGTGGCTGGCGCGGTGCTGGGAATGCCCGCCGGTGTCGGCTCGGATGACAACGCCGACATCGCTTTCCACTTGTCCCAGTCCAACGCCCAGTCCCAGATGTCGCCGTCGGCGTAGGACAGCTGGATTGACGTTCCGGTGATCTCGACCGGATCGCCGTACATGGCGCTGTTGAAGTACTCGATCGCATTTTCCAGGTTCAGGTTGATGCAACCGTTGCTGACATTCGTATTACCCTGCGCGCCAAGACTTTCCGGGTTGCAGTGAATGAACTCGCCGTTGTTCGAAATGCGCACGGCGTAGCGCTCGTGCACATTGCTGTAGCCGGCCGCGGGATTGGACATGTAGAAGTCGGCGTACTTCTCGCTGACAACGTGGGTGCCGCTGCGGGTGACGTTGCGCGGTAGGTCACCGGAGCCGTAACTGCAGGGGAAGTCCATGATGACGCCCGCATCGGTTTCCACCTGGATGCGGTGCGACGGCGCGTCTCCCTTGACGACTTGCCTGCGGGCGATCGTGATGTTCAGCGACAGGTCCTCGGCGCCGTAGGCGTCGTCGCCGAAGTCCACACCGTAGAGCTTCGCTTCGACGTGCACCTTCGTGCCGGCCGGGTAGTAATCCCTGCTGCGGTAGTGTGCACGCGAGCCCTCCGCCTCGTCCGGGAGCCACGCCCAGCAGCCCTCCACCGGCGGTTCCGTGGTGACCTTGAGCGCGCGCTCCACGGCGGCCTTGTCGCTGATGGACGCGTTGAACTGCAGGATGATCGGCGCCGCCACACCGACGGTCTGGCCGTCGGCGAGCTGGAACTGCCCGCTGACTGTCTTGCTCGGGTCCAGGGTGCTGAAACTGCCGCTGAGCGGGACCGCGGCGCCGTCGCGGCCCACCACTGAGCCGGCCCACTTGTACTTCGAGCCGTAGCCGAGCGGCTCGGTGACGACGAAGGACGTGCGGTCGTGGCTGAGGGTGCCCACGACGGCCTTGCCGTCGGGGTTGGTCAGCACGACGTGCTGGAACCAGCCGTTGCGAACGTCCGCGCCGATCGCAGAGGTCGGGACCACGTCTTTCGCGTCGTCGCCGGGCCGATACGTCACGCTCGGCTTCGGTGGCGGGCCCGCCTGCTGGCCTTGTTTGCTGGAGTTGCCGACACAGGACGCCAGCGCGCCAGGCGCGACCACGCCGACCGCGAGCGCTGTCAGCGCCCGGCGTCGGTTGATTCGTGGCACATCATTGGCTGGTGTCACGCCGACCAAGGGTACTGAAACCGCGCCTTGGGCGTTAAATCGTCACTCCTACCAGCACCGGCTCGGGAACCAGCGTGATCCCGAAGGCGTCGCGGACACCGTCGCGGACCGTGCGGGCCAGCGCGACGATGTCTGCGGCGCAGGCCGTACCGCGGTTGGTGATCGCCAGCGTGTGCTTGGTCGACAGCCGGGCGGGCGCCTCGGGCCCCGGGAATCCCTTGCCGAAGCCAGCCCGCTCAACCAGCCATGCGGCGGCCAGCTTGATCCCGCCCGGCGCGGCAAAGTGCGGCACAAGACCGTCGCTACGTCGCACAAGGTCGTGGTAAACATCTTCGGAGACAACAGGATTGGTGAAAAAGGAGCCGACGCTGAAGGTGTCGGGGTCGGTGTCGTCGAGAACCATGCCCTTGCGCCTGCGCAGCGCGAGTACCGCGTCGCGCACCCGGGCCGGCTCGGCACGGTCTCCGTCGCGGACGCCCAGCGCGTCGACGAGTTCGCGATATGTCAGCGGCGCGCTGTAACCCGTCGCGTCGAGCGCGAACTCCACCTCCAGCACCACCGCGGTGTCGGCGCCCTTCAGCGCACTGCAGCGATACCCGAACCCCAGCTCCTCGGGGCCGACCCAACGGTCCTTCCCGCTGGGGCGATCGAAGAGCCGCACCCGGGTGATCATGTCGGCCACCTCGACGCCGTATGCGCCGACGTTCTGCACAGGCGTGGCCCCGGCCGACCCTGGAATGCCCGACAGGCATTCCAGCCCGCCCAAGTTCGAGGTGATCGCCGTGCGGACCACGAAATCCCACACCGCGCCGGCCTCGACCCGAAGTACCCCGCCGTCGGTGAACACACCGGCATTCGCCAAACGCACCACGGTCAGGCCCGCCAGGTCGTCGGCGATCACCACGTTGGATCCGCCCGCCAGCACCAGGGCTTCCGGCCCCACCGTGCGCAGCGCCGCAACGGCCTGTTCTGTTGTGCGGCAGGTGATCACACGCCGGGCGACCGGACCGACCCGCAGCGTCGTCATGGGCGCGAGGGGGACGTTCTCCGCCACGCTCGCACCAGCGAATCCCCCGGGGGTCACGGGCCGTAACGGTAGCCTGGCCTGCTATGCCGCGTTCATTCGACTTGACGGCCGACTACCACGGCACCGTCGAGCAGGTGCATTCGGCGTTCTCGAACGAGCAGTACTGGCTGGCGCGGCTGGCCGACTCGGGCGCCGACACGGCATCGCTGGACTCGATGACCGTCGACGGCGACGGCGCCGTGACGGTGTCGACGACACAGAGCCTGCGCACGGACCGGCTACCGGCGATGGTGACCCAGTTTCACCCGCGCGACCTGGAAATCGTGCGCAACGAAACGTGGACCGCGATCAGCGACGGTGTTGCGCGCGCGCGGGTCACCGGCGCGGTGCCCGGCGCGCCCGTTTCGCTGGCGGGCACCGCCTCGCTGTCCCGGGCCGCCAGGGGTTCACGGCTGACCTTCAGCGCGACCGTCGAGGTGAACATCCCGTTGGTGGGCGGGAAACTGGAGAGCTTCATCGGCGGCAAACTGGCGGAACTCGTCGCCGCGGAGCAGCGGTTCACCACGGTGTGGATCGCCGACAATGCCTGAGCTGACCGAAGTCTCACCGGCCGCTGCCACCCGGGCCAGCCGGCGGGTGACCGTCGCCGCGTTCGCGACGGTTGCCGTGCTGTGGCTGGGCCTGGCCGCCGCCGTGCTGGCCGGTGTGCACGGCAGCGGTATCGGTTTCTTGGACCTGCTCGTGTATCGGGCCGGCGGGCACGCGGTGGTGTCCGGGCATTCGCTGTATGCGCCAGACTTCGCTTCGGCCAACGGTTCTCCGCAAGGTCTGTCGTTCACTTATCCGCCGTTTTCCGCGCTGATTTTCGCGCCGCTGGCGATGGTGCCCGCGGCGGTGGCCAAAGCCGTGATGACAGTCCTCACTCTGGCCGGCTGCGCAGTGCTGTTCGCGATCGTGGCCGCGGCGACGCGCAACCGGTGGGATCGGTTTGGCAGCTGGCGGTCACTGACCGCGCCGATGTCGACGAGAGTTGGTGCGACGGTTGTGGCGGCGGCGCTGGTCTTCATGTTCAGCGTTCCGGTGCTCGGCAACTTCACCTACGGCCAGGTGAACGTCGTACTCTACGCCGCCGTCGCGTGCGACATCCTGCTGCCGCGCGTCTGGTGGCCACGCGGGCTTCTGGTCGGGCTAGCCGCGGCCGTCAAGCTCACGCCCGCGGCGTTCATCGGCTATTTCCTGATCACGCGGCAATGGCGGGCGTTGGCGGTCTCGATCGTCAGCGCGGCGGGCGCGATGGGGATCAGCTGGCTGGTGATGCCTGCCGACACCGTCGAGTACTTCCGAACCACCCTTTTCGACCCCGCCCGGATCGGCTCGCTCGCGTTCTCGTCGAACCAGTCGCTGCGCGGGGTGATCGAGCGCCTGCCCGCGCTGGACGCCGTGCGCGCGCCGCTGTGGCTGCTCGCCGTGCTGCTGGTCCTCGCGCTGGCGGTCGCGGCCGTCGAGGCGAGCCGGCGCTGCGGCGACGCGGTCGCAGCGATGCTGTCGGTCGGGATCGCCCAGCTGCTCTGCTCGCCGGTGTCATGGGCTCATCACTGGGTGTGGTTGTCGGCGACGGCGGTGTACCTGCTGATGCGCTGGCTGGCTACCGATGACGCCCGCGTGCGCAGGGCGGCGATCGCAATCGCGGTCATCGCGATCGGTGCGCCGTGGATCTTTTTGCCCGACAACGTCGAGCGGCTGTGGAACCCGGTCCAGCATGTGCTCGGCGCGGTGTGGCCGGCCGCCGCGCTGGCGATGCTGGCGTGGTTCGCGACCGCCACTGCCCGGCAGGCAGCGCGATAAGCTCGCCCGCATGCGCATCGCGCTCGCGCAGGTCCGCTCCGGCACCGATCCGTCGGCGAACCTGACGCTCGTCGCCGACAGCACGCGCCGGGCCGCCGACGCCGGCGCCGAGATGGTAGTGTTCCCGGAGGCCACCATGTGCCGTTTCGGCGTTTCGCTCGCACCGGTGGCCGAACCGCTGGACGGGCCGTGGGCGACCGCGGTCCGCAGCGTCGCCGCGCACGCCGGCGTGGTCGTCGTCGCCGGAATGTTCGTACCCAGCCCGGACGGCCGCATCACCAACACCGTGCTCGCCACCGGGCCCGGTGTCGACACCCATTACGACAAGATCCACCTCTACGACGCGTTCGGCTTCCGTGAGTCGCGCACGATCGCACCCGGACGTGAGCCGGTGGTGATCGACGTGAACGGCGTCGGTGTCGGCTTGACGACCTGTTACGACGTGCGCTTCCCGGCGCTGTACACCGAGCTGGCCGACCGGGGCGCGAAGGTGATGACGGTCAGCGCGTCGTGGGGGTCGGGCCCCGGCAAGCTCGAGCAGTGGACGCTTCTGGTGCGGGCCCGCGCACTGGACTGCACCAGCTTCGTCGTCGCGGCCGGTCAGGCCTACCCGGGTGAGGAACAGGCGGGTGCACCGCTCGGGGTCGGCGGCAGCCTCGTCGCCTCACCACTGGGCGAGGTCGTGGCCGCCGCGGATGCGGACCCGTGCCTAGTGATCGCCGACATCGACCTCGACGCCGTCACCGCCGCCCGCGACAGCGTCGCCGTCCTGCGCAACCGCTCAGTGTTCGCTCAGGCGGATAAGGCAGAATCGCGCGCGTGACGACTCCGCAGGGGCCGCAGGGGCCGCACAATCCCTGGGCGCGTCCGGGTAACCAGGACCAGCCGCCGACTCGTCCGGCACCGCCGTATCGGCCACAGCCACCGCGGGAAGGCCCGACACAGCGGATTCCCCGCCCGGGCAGCCCGATGGACCAGCCGACCCAGCACATTCCGCACGCACCCGACCCCGCGACCACCGCGCTGCCGCGTGCCGACGTCCCGCCACCCGAGAAGCCGAAGCCCGACAAGAAAGGCTTACTGCGCGACCCGCTGTCGATCGTGCTCGTCGTCGTCATCGTGCTCGCCCTGATCGCGGCAGGGGTGGCGGCCGGTGAGCTCTACGCCCGGCACCGCGCCGATTCGGTGGTCGCCGACGCGATCAAATGTGTGACCGAGGACAACGCGAGCGTTTCATTCGCCGCATTGCCGCCCTTTCTGTGGCAACACATGACCGGTGACTACCAGGACATCTCGATTCGCACCGCGGGCAACCAGATTCGCAGTGCCAAAGGCATGAGGGCCGACATCTCGATCTCCGACGTCCGGCTCGAGGGCGGCAAGAACGGCGCCGGCACCATCGGCCCACTCGACGCCACTATCACCTGGCCGGCGGACGGCATCAAAGCTACTGTGCAACAAGCACTTCCGTTGGTAGGAAGCCTGGTGACCGATGTGAAGACCAACGCGTCGGACGGCACCATCGAGCTACTGGGCGCGTTCGGCAGCGTCGTCACCAAACCACAGGTACAGAACCGCAACTTGTCGCTACAGGTAGTGAGCATCAACGCACTCGGCTTTCCGCTGCCGCCCGAGACCGTGCAGTCGACGCTGAACAAACTCACCGACGAACTGGCCAACAACTATCCGCTGAACGTGCGGCCAGACTCGGTTCAGGTAACGGATAACACTGTGGTGGGCCACTTTTCGACGCAAGGCGCCGACCTCCCAACCGGTAACACCGACCCCTGCTTCGCCAACCTATAGGCTGTCGAGCACCGCGCGGGTGCCTGACAGGCCCAGCCGCGTCGCGCCGGCGTCGATCATCGACCGCGCAGCATCCGCGCTGCGGATCCCGCCGCTCGCCTTGACTCCGAGGCGGCCGCCGACCGCGGCGGCCATCGTTTCGACGGCGAAGGGTGTCGCACCACCGCACGGGTGAAATCCCGTGGAGGTCTTGACGAAATCGGCGCCTGCTTCCTCCGAAACCCCGCAGACGTCGACCAGTAGCCGTGGGCCGGACAATGCCAGCAGAGCCGCAGATTCGACGATCACCTTGAGTGTCGCGTCGGGCACGGCGCGCCGCAGCGCGGCGACGTCGTCGCGCACAGCGTCCAAGTCACCGGCCAGCGCCGCACCGACGTCGATGACCATGTCGATCTCCGCGGCGCCCGCCAAGACGGCCAATTCGGCTTCCCTCGCCTTGATCTCGGTGACATGCTTGCCCGAGGGAAAGCCGGCGACCGCGGCGACGACGGGCCCGTCGGCGGGCAACGCCCGAGCGGCAGCCGCGACCATCGACGGCGACACGCACACCGCGTACGTACCGAGCTCAGCTGCCTCAGCCACCAGCGCCGTCACGTCCGCCCGCGTCGCTTCGGGTTTGAGCAGCGTGTGGTCGACGAGCCTTGCCAGCTTCTCGCGAGTGAGTGGCACTAATACGGTTCTTCGATACCACCGGGGTTGCAGCCGGTTTCGAGCATCTTCGCCGGGTCGACGACCGGCCGCCAAGGCTCGAGGTTCCAACTGGTCTTGCCCGGTTCAACGAGTTCGGCGAGCTGCCAATGGCATACGAACTGCTCGCGCATGCCGGGCAGGTCGGCGTCGGGTGCGTCGGCCAGCACCTCGGCCCAGGCTTCGTCGGGGCTGGTGACGTCGGCGCTCGCCTTGCGGCCGGCCAGCGTGGGATACACGCGCAGGCTGGACAATTCGGCCCAGTGCACCCATTCGGTGTGGTCGACGTATGGCGGAGAAGGTGCTTCGGCGTGCGCCGGTGCGGCGACTGTCAGCGGCAGCGCGGCCGCTGCCACGACCCCCAATACGGCGGCCCGCATCGCGCTAGCGTGACTTTCCTTGGATATCAAGCAGTTTCGGTCGCACATCGACGATGTACACCCCGGCTGCACACGCCGCGATGACCGGGCCCATGATGCTCAACAATCCCATCAGCGGCATCGTCAACAACGCGGATACGCCGAGAATGATCAGCCACACCGGCTTGGTGAGCTTTCCCGCGGCGGTGTATGCGTCGCTGCGCTGCAGCGCCGCGTGGATGAATGCGTAGACCGCCGTCACGAAGACGGCGATCTGCAAAACGACAAGGACGGTGTCCGCCAGGTGTGGGAGCATCGCTCCCAGCCTAAGCGGGCACCGTCCCGATCGTCGACTCGGCCTTGGCCCAGCGACCTACTTCTGGGTGACCTTCTTGGCCGCGCCCTTCTTAGCCGGAGCCTTTTTGACGCTGGCCTTCTTGGCCGCGCCCTTCTTCGCGGCGGCCTTCTTGGCCGGAGCCTTCTTGGTGGCCTTCTTCGCCGGCACGTCGCGGCCGATCAGCTTCGCGGCCCGCTCACCGACGGCACGCGTCTGGCTCGCGACGTTGCCCAGAGCCTCCTGCGTCAGCTCGACGGTGTCGCTGAAGCGCTTCTCGGCCTGCGCGCGGCGCTCTTCGAAGCCCGGCTGGTTGCGCAGCCGCTCCAGAGCGGCCTCGCCGCGCGAGATCAGCTCGTTGTACAGGTCGGTGGCCTGCTCGCGGTAGCCCTCGGCCGCGCGGCGCAGCTCGTCGCCGGACAACCGGCCACGCAGCTCCTCGGCCCGCTGCGGCAGGTCTTCCTGCAGGTCCCGGATCCGGCCGCGGGTCTCTTCGACCCGTGTGCTGGCGTCGGACCGGGCCTCCTCGGCACGCTCACGCAGCGCAAGCACGATCTCGTTGACCCGCTCCAAGGCCAGGTCTGCGGCACCGACCGCAGCCAGCAACGGAGCCTTGAGGTCCTCGACGTTCGGGTTCTGGTTCTTCTTGGTCTTCTGGGCCATGTTTTTTCCTTTCGATCTGACGATTGTGGTTAACAGAGAGAGAGGCTTGACAGTCAGGCAGGTGACGACTCCTCACCGACAGCTTCGATTTGTTGGCGCAGGGTCTGCTGACAGAAGGAGTTGTAGATGTCGAGCAGAACCTCTTTCTGCCGCTCAGTGATCGCCGTGTCGTTGACGACGGCGTGGCGTACCGCGCTGGGCTCGCCCGGCTCGAGGATTCCGGCGCGGATGTAGAGCGCTTCCGCGGAAACCCGCAGCGCCTTCGCGATCTGGCTGAGGACGTCGGCGGACGGTCTGCGCAACCCGCGCTCGATCTGGCTGAGATACGGATTGCTGACGCCGGCCTTTTCGGCCAACTGGCGCACCGACACCTGGGCCGCCTCACGCTGCGCCCTAATGAAGCTGCCAATATCCTGGGCAGCGTTGGTCACCACGGTGGCAATGTCGGTAGAAGCAGTGTCTTCTACCTCTTGCGCCGGCAACATCTTCACCACCTCGACGGACGGGTATTCGGTACAACAATCGCCACCCTACGGGGCGGTGCTAACTTTTGCAAGCACTCAGTTAGCGTTCTCTTAGAAGAGCAGCGTAGCGATGGTGTAAATCGCCAGCCCGGCCAACGAACCGACGACTGTGCCATTGATCCGGATGAATTGCAAATCCCGTCCGACGTGCAGTTCTATCCGGCGGCTGGCCTCGTCACCGTCCCAGCGCTCGACGGTCTCGGTGATGATCGCGGTGATCTCCACCCCGTACTCGGACACCAGGTGCTTGGCGCCGCGGATGATCCAGTCGTCGACCTTGTCACGCAGGTCGGCATCGTCGCGCAGCGATTCCCCGATGTGCATGACGGACTCGGCGATGCGGGTTCGCAGGGCGCTGGACGGGTCGTCGACGGACTCCAACACGTTGCGCTTGAGCGCGGTCCAGGCTGTTTCGGCCGCGCGCGCGACCTCGTCGCGGGCCATGATCTGTTCCTTGACGGCCTCGGCGCGCGCGATCGTCGCCTCGTCGTTGCGCAGATCGTCGGCGAATTCAAACAGAAAGCGCGTTGCCGATCTGCGTAGCTCGTGGTCGGGGTTACGGCGCACCTTGTCGGTGAAGTCCATCAGCTCGCGGTGGATGCGGTCGCCGACGAGGTGGTCGACCCAACGTGGCGACCAAGTGGGCGAATCGCGTTCCACGACCCGCTGGATGACCTCGCCGGCGTTCAGCGACCACTGGAAGGCCCGGTCGGCGAGCAGCTGGATCAACGCCTCCTGCCGGTTCTCCTGCAGCAAGGTGCCGAGGACCCGGCCGACCGGCGGGCCCCACTTCGGTTCGGCGAGCCGTTTGATGATCATTCGGTCGAAGACGTGTTGGACGTCTTCGTCGCGCAGCATCTCGATCAGCACGCGCAAGGCGTTGGAGGCTTCGGTCGCGACCCGGGTGGCGTGGCCGCGGTCGGTCAGCCACTTGCCCAGCCGGCTGGCGATCTGCGCGTCGCGCAGCTTGTCTTCGACCACGGCGGCGGAGAGGAAGTTTTCCCGCACGAATGTGCCCAGACCCTCGCCGAGCTGGTCTTTTTTACGCCTGATGATCGCGGTGTGCGGGATGGGAATGCCCAGTGGATGCTTGAACAGCGCGGTGACAGCGAACCAGTCGGCCAGTGCGCCGACCATGCCCGCCTCGGCGGCGGCGCCGACGTAGCCGACCCACGCGCCCACGTCGTGGACCTGTGCCCAACGGCAAGCCAAGAACACTGCCGTGGCGCCGACGAGGAAGCTCAGGGCCACGACCTTCATCCGCCGCAGGCCGCGGAGCCGCTCCGCGTCGGCGCCGGCGTCGGCTGCGAACATGCCGCCCAGGTCGGCTCTCGGAGGGCCGGGGTCGGTCAGGCGATGTGCCACCGTTCCATCATCCAGGCAAACGCAACAATCTGCCGTGTGCCCAGGTGTGGGCCGTAACATCGATGGGGGCTAACGAACGGACAACGCGTCATAGTGGTAGATCGAACTTCGGCGGCGACGGCGGCGACCGTGAAGGTCGATGGTCGCAAGCGGCGATGGCACAAACACAAAGTCGAGCGCCGCAACGAATTGGTAGACGGCACGCTGGAGGCCGTCCGCCGCCGGGGCAGCCACATCAGCATGGACGAGATCGCCGCCGAGATCGGCGTTTCGAAGACGGTTCTGTACCGCTACTTCGTCGACAAGAACGATCTCACCACCGCGGTGATGATGCGCTTCGCGCAGACCACGTTGATCCCGAACATGGCCAAGGCGCTGTCGTCGAATCTGGACGGCTTCGACCTGACCCGCGAAATCATTCGGGTGTATGTGCAAACGGTCGCGGCCGAACCGGAACCGTATCGCTTCGTGATGGCCAACAGTTCAGGGAGCAAGAACAAGGCGGTTGCCGATTCCGAACGCATCATCGCCCGCATGCTCGCGGTGATGCTGCGACGCCGGATGCAGGGAGTCGGCATGGATACCCGTGGCGCGGAGCCATGGGCGTACATGATCGTCGGCGGCGTGCAACTGGCCACACACTCCTGGATGTCAGACCCGCGGATGAGCGCCGACGACCTGATCGACTACCTCACCATGCTGTCGTGGAATGCGTTGCGCGGCATCGTCGAAGTCGGCGGATCGCTGGACGCGTTCCGGGAACAACCGCATCCGCCACCTGCTCTACCGTCCCGCGACTAATCTGCCAGCATGGCCAAGACGCCCGCGCTGCCCGACCACTGGACTCACGAACCACGACGGGTCCTCGCGTTCCGGTCGGGCGACACGGTCGCCGACGTCAAGACCAGAGCCACCCCAGGATTCACGGGTTCGAAGAAAGACGCTCCCGACCTGTTGCTGGAACGCTGCGCGCAATATGCGGAGCTGCAAGAGATGCTGTACGCGAGCAGCCGCGAGGGTGATACGCGCTCGGTGCTACTCGTGCTACAGGGGATGGATACTTCCGGCAAGGGCGGTATCACCAAACATGTTGTCGGAGCGGGTAATCCACAGGGGATTCGATATACGAGCTTCGGCAAGCCCACAGACGAAGAACTGAAGCACAACTATCTGTGGCGGATTCGACGCGCATTGCCGCCGGCGGGCCACATCGGCGTGTTCGACCGCTCACACTACGAGGACGTGTTGATCGTGCGGGTACACGATCTCGTACCGCGGGAGGTGTGGGAAAAACGCTACGAGGAAATCAACCGATTCGAGAACACACTCGTCGCCGAGGGCACGACGATCATCAAGGTCGCGCTGATGATCTCGTTGGAGGAGCAGAAGAAGCGGCTGGCGAAACGACTTGACCGGCCGGACAAATACTGGAAGTACAACCCTGGCGATGTCGACGAGCGAATGCTCTGGCCGAAGTACATGGATGCCTACCAGGCTGTCCTCGACCGCTGCTCGACCGAGCACGCGCCGTGGTACGTCGTTCCCGCCGATCGCAAGTGGTATGCGCGCCTCGCCGTGACCGAGTTGCTTATCGAAGCGCTCAGCGGACTTCAATTGTCTTGGCCACCAGCAGATTTCGACGTCAAGGCCGAGCTTAGGCGCCTGACAGACGCCTAAGCTCACCCCGCTCGCCGAGAACACAGTTGTTGACAGATTCCGGCGAATTTGTGTCAACAACTGTGTTCTCGGCGCACGAGAATGGGTTGGATGGGGGGACTACTCGGATTGGTCGTGGCGTCCGAAGCACTGGCGAGGGGAGACCTGACACGGCAACAGTTGCGGACGAACTACACCAAGTTGCATCGCAACGTGTACGTGCTCAACGGCCTCAAGCTCGATGCCTTCCTCCGTGCCCGAGCAGCTTGGCACTGGTCGGGTCGCGAGGCGGTCGCCGTGGGCCATTCAGCCGCGGCACTGCTTGGGTGCAAGTGGATACCCGACGACCTTCCCGCTGAGCTCGTGCGGGTCCGCACTCGGGCGCCCGCGGGCATCGTTGTCCGCAGCGGCGAGCTTGGAGTCGACGAGACGCGCTACATCGGCCGTATCGAATGCACCACCGCGCCGCGAACCGCTTACGACCTCGGTCGCCGACTCCCAATGGACACCAATATCATCCGCATCGACGCGCTGCTCAACGCGACCGGCTGCTCAGCAAACGCAGTTCATGAAATCGCGGCGCGCTATCCCGGCGCGCGTGGTATCCGTCGATTGCGTGCGGCTTTGCGACTCGTCGACCCAGGAGCTGAATCGCCGCAGGAGACCCGGTTGCGCCTGCTTCTGGTCCGGGCCGCGCTGCCACCAGTCACCCAGATAATAGTGGGCAGGCGACGCATCGACATGGGCTATCCGGAATTCAAGGTTGGCGTCGAATACGAAGGCGAGCAACACTGGACCGACGCGCGGCAATACGAAGAGGACATCGCCCGGTTGGAATATCTTGCAGCACAAGGCTGGATGATTGTCCGGGTCAGCGCGCGGCAGCTGCGTTATGACCCCGACGGAGTCGTGCGCCGCGTGCGCGATGCACTTGCCAGCGCCGGCTGCGCGGCCTAGCGCGCATCGAGAACACAGTTGTTGACGGATTCCGGCGAATTTGTGTCAACAACTGTGTTCTCGGCGCTAGTAGGTGTAGAAGCCGCGGCCACACTTCTTGCCGAGCATGCCTGCCTCCACCATCCGCAGCAGCAGCGGCGGCGGCGCGTAGTGCGCGTCCTTGTACTCGTCGTACATCGAATCGGCGATCAGCTTCATCGTGTCCAACCCGATCAGGTCGGACAGCCGCAGCGGGCCCATCGGGTGAGACAGCCCGGCGACGACTGCGGTGTCGATGTCCTCGACACTGGCCACCCCGGCTTCGGCCATCCGGATCGCCGACAACAGATACGGCACGAGCAGGGCATTGACCACGAACCCCGACCGGTCGCCACAGCGCACTACCTGCTTGCCCAGCGTGTCGCTCGCGAACTGCTCAACGCGGGCAGCGGCCTCCTCCGAGGTCACCAGCGTGCTGACCAGCTCGACGAGCGGCAGCACCGGCACGGGGTTGAAGAAGTGCAGACCCAACACGCGGCTCGGATCCTTCGTTGCCGCAGCGATTTTCATGATCGGAATGCTCGACGTGTTCGACGCCAGCACCGCATCGGGGTCGCTGATGATGTCGTCCAGCTTCGCGAAGACGTCGCGCTTGGCGGCCTGGTCCTCCACGATCGCCTCGATGACGAGTTGCCGCTCGGCGAGTTCGGCGAGGCTGGTGGTGAACGTAAGCCGCTTCAACGCGGCATCGCGGCCGTCTTCGCTGAGCTTGCCCTTGGCCGCTGCCCGCTCTAGCGACGCTGTGATGCGCTTCTCGCCACCAGCGACGAGCTCCTCGCTCGGCTCGTAAACCAGGACCTCGGCGCCCGCCTTGGCACACACCTCGGCGATACCGCCGCCCATCTGTCCGGCGCCGACCACTCCTACCCGTTCGATGCTCACGGGCAGTCAACCTAGCTCAGTGGAACTGGCCCTCTTCGGTCGAGCCGGTCAGCGCGGTCGTCGACGACGTCGGGTCCACCGTGGTGGCGATCCGGTCGAAGTAGCCTGCACCCACTTCGCGCTGGTGCTTGGTGGCGGTGTATCCGCGCTCCTCGGCGGCGAACTCGCGCTCCTGCAGCTCGACGTAGGCGGTCATCTGATTGCGGGCGTAGCCGTAGGCCAGGTCGAACATCGAGTAGTTCAGCGCGTGGAAGCCGGCCAGCGTGATGAACTGGAACTTGAATCCCATTGCCGCCAGCTCTTTTTGGAACTTCGCAATGGTCGCGTCGTCCAAGTGCTTGCGCCAGTTGAACGACGGCGAGCAGTTGTACGCCAGCATCTGATCCGGGAACTCGGCCTTGACCCCTTCGGCGAACTTCGCAGCCAGCTCGAGATCCGGCGTGCCGGTTTCCATCCAGATCAGGTCCGCATACGGCGCATAAGCCTTGGCTCGCGCAATGCAGGGTTCCAGACCGTTGCGCACCCGGTAGAAGCCCTCCTTGGTCCGCTCCCCGGTGATGAACGGGCGGTCACGCTCGTCGACGTCGGAGGTGATCAACGTCGCGGCCTCCGCGTCGGTGCGTGCGATCACGACCGTCGGCACGTCGGCGACGTCGGCCGCCAGCCGCGCCGACGTCAGCGTCCGGATGTGCTGCTGGGTCGGGATGAGCACCTTGCCGCCCAGGTGGCCGCACTTCTTCTCCGACGCCAGCTGGTCCTCCCAGTGCGACCCGGCCACGCCGGCGGCGATCATCGCCTTCTGCAGCTCGTAGACGTTCAGGGCACCGCCGAAACCGGCCTCGCCGTCGGCGACGATCGGCACGAGCCAGTTGTCCACCGACCTGTCGCCCTCGACCTTGGCGATCTCGTCGGCGCGCATCAGCGCGTTGTTGATCCGGCGTACCACCTGCGGCACCGAGTTGGCCGGGTACAAGCTCTGATCGGGATAGGTGTGTCCGGACAGGTTCGCGTCGCCGGCGACCTGCCAACCGGACAGGTAGATCGCCTTCAGGCCGGCCCGGACTTGCTGGACGGCCATGTTGCCGGTGAGCGCGCCCAGAGCGTTGACCCACTCCAGGTCATGCAGCTGCGACCACAGGATCTCCGCGCCGCGGCGGGCCAGCGTCTGCTCCTCGACCACGGTGCCCTGCAGTGCGACGACGTCCTCGGCGGTGTAGCTGCGGGCGGTGCCCTTCCAGCGGGGATTGGTGTCCCAGTCGTGCTGGATCTGTTCGGGGGACTTGGGTGTGCCGACGGTGGACATGCCGTACTCCTTCTGGTCGATATGCCGCGTTGCTAACTCGGCTTGCAGTTTTACCGCTGTGTTAACACGACCTTGGCACAAGGTATATCTGCAGGTCCACCCGCTTCTTTTGTGAATTTTGATAACGGGCACGCATGTTCTTGCGAATTTTGCAAAGGCCACCTTAAACTGAACCGGTTCAGTTCCTACTCGCTGGTAACCTCATTCCCGCACGTGAGTGCGGCGATTCGGACGAAACCGGGATCTTTACAGCGAGAAGATGGATGCGAGAGCCTTGGCCTCGTCGCCGACCATGTATGTGAGCGTTCTAACAGTCCGGTCGGCGAGCTCATCGCCGAACTGATCCGTCGATCCCGGCGGGTGGACGTGCGCAACGATCTCGAGCTTGTCGCCCGGCGCGACCGCGGCCTCGTGCTCGAGGGTGATACGGGTGGGGCCGCGCAGAAGCTCCGGAGTCGCCGACAGATAATCCTCGACGACGCTCCAGTACACCGAGTTGTTCATGTGGTCGAAAATGTCGATGTCGGTGAACCGCACCGGAAAGTCCCTGATCTGGTCGGCGGTGTCGCGCGAGCCGGGCTTCAGGTAGGCCTTCCAGCGCAACCTGTCGACGTCCGTGGTGCGCTGCAGACCCTCGATGAAGTCGTCGGCGATGCGCGCCGGGCCCTGCGTCTCGCGGTTGATGTTGATCCAGAACGCCTCCGATTCAATGAGGCCTCGATTCCGCCTTCCGTCGATCCGCACCCGCATCTCACACCAGCGGTTCGACGTGCCCGAACACCAGCGCCGCAGCCGCAGTATGTCCTGGAACTCGACCGGCCTGATCAGGTCGACCATCGTGCGGCGCACGATCCACAGCGGATGGGTCTCCTCGAAGCCCAGCTCCCGCAGATGGTCCTGGCCGATGTCCTGGATATGCCGGCAGGCGGCGTCCAGCCGCAGCCGCCCGGTCGCGTCGACGTCGGCGACGCGCAGCGGCCACTGCAGGTCGAAGACGTCAGGATGCGGGTCGGGCACCGGCATCATCACTTTGGCTAAGCCTGTTCCAGCGCTCATCGTGGCGCTGATCATGCCAAACAGTGCTACCCGCGACCAAACGAGCAGCTTTGCCAATGTTGCCAAGGAGGCGTTAGCACTACGCTGGCCGCATGGCGAAGACGTTCGTCGGCTCGCGGGTGCGTCAGCTCCGCAGCGAGCGCGGGTTCAGCCAGGCGGCGCTGGCGCAGATGCTGGAGATTTCCCCCAGCTACCTGAACCAGATCGAACACGACGTGCGACCGCTGACCACGGCGGTGCTGCTGCGCATCACCGAGGTCTTCGGTGTCGACGCGACGTTCTTCGCACCCGAGGACGACACCCGGCTGGTCGCCGAACTTCGCGAGGTGACCATGGACCGCGACCTCGACATCAACGTCGACGCGGGCGAGGTCGCCGACATGGTCACCGCCCATCCCACGCTGGCCCGCGCCATCGTCAACCTGCACCAGCGCTACCGGATCACCACCGCCCAGCTGGCCACCGCCACCGAGGACCGCTTCGGCGACGGCAGTAGCGGCAGCGGCGCGATCACGATGCCGCACGAGGAGGTTCGCGACTACTTCTATCAGCGGCAGAACTATCTTCACGAGCTCGACACGGCCGCAGAGGATTTGACGATCCAGATGCGGATGCACCGCGGCGAGCTGGCTTCCGACATCGCCCAGCGCCTCAGCCAGGTGCACGGCGTCCGCATCATCCGGCGCACCGACCTCGGCGACACGGTGTTGCACCGCTACGACCCCACCACCCGGACCCTGGAGATCAGCAACCACCTCTCGCCCGGACAGCAAGTGTTCAAAATGGCCGCCGAGTTGGGGTACCTGGAGTTCGGCGCCCTGATCGACCAGATGGTCGACGACGGGAAGTTCACCAGTGACGAGTCGCGCACGCTGGCGCGGCTGGGTTTTGCGAACTATTTCGCCGCCGCGACGGTGCTGCCCTACCGGCAGTTCCACGAGGTCGCCGAAAGCTTTCGATACGACATCGAACGGCTGTCGGCGTTCTACTCGGTGAGCTACGAGACCATCTGTCACCGGCTCTCGACGCTGCAGCGGCCCGCGGTGCGCGGTGTGCCGTTCTCGTTCGTCCGGGTGGACAAGGCCGGCAACATGTCAAAACGCCAGTCCGCCACCGGCTTTCACTTCTCCGCCAGCGGCGGCACCTGCCCCCTGTGGAGCGTCTACGACACGTTCTCCAATCCGGGCAAGATTCTGGTGCAGATCGCCCAGATGCCCGACGGGCGCAGCTACATGTGGGTGGCACGCACCGTCGCGCGTCGCGCGTCGCGCTATGGTCAGCCGGGTAAGACGTTCGCGATCGGGTTGGGCTGCGAGCTTCGGCACGCGCACCGGCTGGTGTATTCGGAAGGACTTGATTTGTCGGGCGATATCGCCACGCCGATCGGCGCGGGCTGCCGCGTCTGCGAGCGGGACAACTGCCCGCAGCGCGCGTTTCCGGCGCTGGGCCGGGCCCTCGACATCGACGAGCACCGCAGCACCGTCTCGCCGTACCTGGTGCGTCCGGCATGACCGACTCACTCGTGCCCCGCGTCGAGCCCGGCGGGTTTCGGGAACTGGGGCCGATCAACTGGCTGTTGTGCAAGGCGATTTCCCGCGGGTGCGGCGTCCCTGAGGCTCACCTCTTCACCACGCTGGGGCAACACAAGCGGCTGTTTCGCGCGTGGCTGCCGTTCGGGGCGATGCTGCTGGGCTTCGGCAGACTGCCGCGCCGCGACACCGAGTCGGTGATCCTGCGAGTGGGGCACCTGCGTGGCTGCGAATACGAACTGCAACAGCATCGACGATTGGCCAAGCGCCGCGGCGTCGACGCCGAAACCCAGGACAAGATCTTCCGCGGCCCCGATGCCGAGGGGCTGGCCGATCGCGACCGGGCCCTGCTGACCGCCACCGACGAACTGATCAAGACCCGCACCCTTTCGACGCAGACATGGCAGTGGCTGTCACGGCATCTCGACCGCCGTGAGCTCATCGAATTCGTCACTCTCGCAGGCCAATACGATGCGCTGGCAACGACGCTGGTGACGCTGAAGGTACCGCTGGATTTCGCCGACTAGCTTCCGCCAAAGGTCGTTGTCGCGCTGCTCGTCACCGCAAACCCCTGCGGCGGACCACCCACCGCGCCGTAGCAGGCCGCCCCGCCGTCGGTGGTGGCCATGCACGTCGCGCCGTACGAGTCGATTCGATGACCGGCAGGAAGCTGCTTTATGGTTCCCGCATATGCCGGCTGACCGAACGGCGGATTGCCGGCCTTGCGGGTGCCGACCGCTCCAGGCAGCTGGACGTAAACCTCGTCGTCGCCAGTGTTGATTCCGGGAAGTTTTCCGTCA
This sequence comes from Mycobacterium sp., assembly GCA_036558625.1. Taxonomy (GTDB): domain Bacteria; phylum Actinomycetota; class Actinomycetes; order Mycobacteriales; family Mycobacteriaceae; genus Mycobacterium. The sequence goes on from DATBFF010000028.1 coordinate 21,448, forward strand.
CAACCGATTTCACCGCCACTGAACATAGCCATCTTGCAGGTCAGCCCGCCGGAGACCGTGAAGACCGGGAAGATGTTCTTCGGTCCGGCACCAACGACGTAACTCTGGTCGCTGACGACGAAATCCTTCGGATCGGGAAAGCCCGCCGGCAGACCCGGCGTGGCCGGGCCGACAGTGGCGCCCGACGGCCCGATCTGCATCCACTGCGCGGCCGGAGTCCCCTTGGTGCACACCGTGTTCGGGCCATCGCCCACCGCGCATTCGAAGTCGGCAACCACGATCTTGTGCCCCGCCGGAAGGACTGCGGCGGCGGGGCCGGTGGATTTGACGAACTGCCGACTGTCCGTGGCACGCAGTCCGCTGCCGGGTTGGTCAGCGGCGAGCACAATTTCGTTGGCACCGGCAGGCGCACCCGGCAAGGTTCCGTCACAACCCGCGCGCCCCTGGGCCGGACGGATCGCACACAACAGGCCGCCGGGCGTCTGGAAGTAAGCCCCGTCGGCGAAGGTGTACGGCTCCGCAGAAGTCTGTTGATACCCGCCCAGGTCGGGCGCGTCGGGCTCGGCCGCGGCCACTCCTGTACCGGCGATCGGGGCCACGCCCAGGACCGCCGCTGAAACGAGCGCCGCTGCGAACCGCGTCATCAGAAATTGATCATGTGGCCGACCAGCCCGTGGAAGCACTCCTGCAGCGCCTCCGAGAGCGTCGGATGGGTGTGCACGTTGCGGGCGAGTTCGCTCGCGGTCAGGTCCCACTTCTGCGCCAGGGTCAGTTCCGGCAAGAGTTCGGACACATCCGGTCCGATCAGATGCCCGCCGATCAACTCGCCATAGCGGCTGTCGGCGATCAGCTTCACGAACCCGGTCGGCTCACCCAGCCCGTGCGCCTTGCCGTTCGCGGTGAACGGAAACTTGACGACCTTGACGTCGTAGCCCTCGTCGCGCGCCTGCTCTTCGGTGAGCCCGAAACTGGCCACCTGCGGCTGGCAGAACGTCGCCCGGGGCATCATTCGATAGTCGCCGAGCTCCAAAGTCTCTGCGTCGGCAATGGTTTCGGCGGCGACTACGCCCTGTGCCTCCGCCACGTGGGCGAGCTGCAACAGACCCGTGACATCGCCGATCGCGTAGATGTGGTCGACGTTGGTGCGCATCCGCTCGTCGATGGCGATCGCCTGCCGGTCGGACACTTTCACCCCTGCAGCGTCCAGTCCGTAGCCGTCGACGTTGGGTGCAAATCCGATGGCCTGCAACACTTTGTCGGCCTTCAACTCTTCTGACGAACCGTCCTTGCTGACCTTCACGGTGACTTGTGATCCATCGTCTTGGATCGACTCCACCTTCGTCCCGGTGAGCACTTTGACGCCGAGCTTCTTGAACTGCTTCTCGATCTCCGTAGAGACCTCCGCGTCCTCATTGGGCAGGGCCCGCGGCAGGAACTCGACGATCGTCACGTCGACGCCGTAATTCGCCAGTACGTAACCGAATTCCATTCCGATCGCGCCGGCACCGGCGATGACGATCGACCCGGAAAGATCGCGCGACAGGATCTGCTTCTCGTAGGTGACGACGTTCTCCGACAGCGACGTGCCGGGTACCAGCTTGGTGCTGCTGCCGGTCGCGATGATCGCGTTGTCGAATGTGACGGTCTCCGTACCACCCTCGTTGAGCTCTACAGAGAGCGTATTGGCATCGGTGAACTTGCCGTAGCCGTGGATCTCGGTGATCTTGTTCTTCTTCATCAGGAAGTGCACACCGGCGACGCGCCCCTCGGCGACCTTGCGGCTGCGGTCGAACGCGGCGCCGTAGTCGAAGCTCGCCTCGCCGCTGATGCCGAACAGCTTGGCCTGCTTGGTGACGATGTGCGCCAGTTCGGCGTTGCGCAGCAACGACTTCGACGGAATACAGCCGACGTTGAGGCACACCCCGCCCCAATACTTGGACTCGACGATCGCGGTGTTCAGGCCGAGTTGGGCGGCGCGGATGGCGGCGACGTATCCGCCGGGGCCGGCGCCGAGGACGACAACGTCATAGTGTGAGCTCACCAGGCCAACCCTAATAGGGGATCATGTTGATCAAACACCGGCTGGTGGCGTCGATTTTCTTCAAGGTCTGGCAGTACGTGACGCCGTAGAGCGGCGCCGCCGCTGCTGTCGCCGCAAATGGAGCGGACATGATCGCTATGGCGAGCGCCGCGACGAGCGGTTTGCCGTCGACCATCGCCGTGAGCAAACCGGCGACCGTACACACCGCAACGACGATCAGCACCACCAAGACGGGCCACGTCTTGTCGAGGGCGTAAAACCACCAGTGGAAGAGGCCGAGGCCGATCGCCGCGGCCGGGATCCACACCGCTACCAGCATCAGCACGAGCGTCCACCGCTTCAGGCAGTGCTCGGGCACGCCGGCCGGCTGGTCCGTCGCCTCGTCCATCGGCTCCTCCGGCGGCCGTGCGGCGGGCTCCTCGACCCGGTCCTCGGCCGCTTCGGGCTCGGGCATCTCAGCCACTGGTCACCGCCTGTATCGCCACCAGCACGCCGAACCAGCCCGGCCCGACCGCGACCAGGAATGCACCCAGCGCCGTCGTCCAGCGGCTCTTCGAGAGCAGGATCGTCACAATTCCGGCTGCGCACGGAACACCGATCACCAGCGCGATCACCACGTCCGGCCGGATGTAGACGCCGACGACCAAGGTCGCTGCCACTGCCGCCACCATCCCGACGGCCGTGCCGATCAACATCGCTGCGGTCAGCAGCCAGGCACGGGGTAGGGGTATCACTTACGCGAGGTTAGCGTCCCGCCGAACCTCGGCGCCGCGCAGCGGCGGCTGATCCGCCAGCGATTCCATCTCGGGTTTGGTGAACGCGCGGCTGCGCGTGAGAAACCGCATGCCCTCGGGGGCCTCCATCGAAAACCCGCCGCCGCGCCCCGGCACCGCGTCGATGATCAGTTG
>DATBFF010000029.1:0-28314 GCA_036558625.1 Mycobacterium sp.
GGTTTCCGCCTGCTCGGAGACATGGACCAGATAGCGGCGGACCGCGCGAATGCCGTCTGGGTCGGTGATCGGACCGTGGCCGGGGACCACCGTCGGCGCGTCCATCGCGATCATCGCGTCGCACGCGGCAACCCAGTTCGCGATCGGCCCCTGCCACACAATCGGGGTGCAACCGATGAACAACAGATCGCCCGCGAACAACACACCGGCATCGGCAACGTGCACGACGGTGTCGGCAGCAGTGTGTGCCGGCCCGAGATTCACCAGGTCGACCCGCCTACCGCCGACGTCGACGCTGAGTCGGCCCTCAAAAGTCTGGTCGGCGTTGCGCAGTGTGATGCCGCTGAAGTCGAACGGGCCGAACCGGTCTCGCGTATACGCGGTTGCCACTGGACCGAGGTCGGCAACTTGTGTCGTCACCAGCATCTCCGGCGCCATCCCATGGGCGAGTTCCTCGGCCGTGCCGGTAGCGGCGATGATCCGCACCCCCGAGTCGAGCAGTTGGTTGCCGTGCGTGTGGTCCCCGTTTGAGTGGGTGAGCACCGCGTCGGTGATAGGCGCGTCGCCGGTGATCGGCGCCATCTGCTCGAGCATCTCGCGAGTGAGATGCAAATCGAACAGCGTGTCGACGAGCATCGACGCGCCGTCGCCGACGACGAGACCGGCGTTGCTCCACCCGAATCCGCCATCGGGCAGCAGCCACGCCCAGACCCGCTCAGCCACACTGTGCAGTCCGCGCGTGTAGGGAATGCGTGCCGGGGCGCGGTTGACGCGTGCGGGCCTCGGCTCGGCAGCCGGGTTCTGCCGGGGCGCCAGCGGATACGGCCGCGGCGTGGCGACGAGCGTTTGCCGGATCTCACCCAATCCCTGCACGCGCAGGGTCACGGTGTCGCCGGGGTGCAGCCAGCCGGGAAAGTTCCTCGGGGCAGGAGGGTTCAGATGCTCGACCAGCGTGCAGGTCGGTACGGTCCCCGAGCCGACGATGTCGCCGGGACTCAGCGTCACTCCCCGCGACGCATACGAGATCACCTCGGCGAACGTCCAATCCATGGCCATCGTCGACCCAGAGCCGATCTCTTCGTCGTTGACGAGCGCGGTTACCCCGAGGTTCAAACGCCCGTCTTCGCGGTAGTCGGCGAGTTCGTCGGGCGTCACCAGCCAAGGACCGAGAGTGATCCCACTGTCCTTTCCTTTAGCCTGGCCGATGCCCATCTGGCCTTCCATGTTTTGCAGATCACGCGCCGACCAGTCGTTGAAGATGGTGTAGCCGATGATCACCTCTTGCGCCTGCTCGACGGACAGGTCCCTGCCGCCCGGTCCGATCACCGCCGCGATCTCCAATTCGAAGTCCTGCCATGCACTTCCGGGGGCCATCGGCACATCGTCGTAGGGGCCGAACACCGAGGACGGACAGGCGAAGTAGAACGCCGGGATGCGGTACCAGGTGTCCTTGAGCACGCGACCGCCGCCCATCGCCTGCTGGCAATTGCGCATGTGGTCGAGGAAGCACAGGCTGTCACGGATGGCCGGCGGGCGTGGGATCGGGGCGCGCAGCGTGACCTCGTCGAGGCCGACGACCGTCGAAGGATTTTTCAGGGCCTGTTCGCCCGCGGCGCGCAGCCCGTCGGAGCCACGCGCCAGCAGATCGAGCAGGCTGGTGCCGTCGGGCACTGCGTAGATCGAGTCGTCTGACGCCACGCCCACACGATCGCCGTCGCCGCTGCGATACGTCACCCACTTCATCTCGGGTTCTCCACTTCGCAAGTGCCCGTTGGCGCCGAATGTTCCTGCCAGGGTGGTCTTACACGAGTGCGAGGATTGCGGGGGAGGAACGCGACGTTTGATCTCGACGAAACGATCCGACGCCGCTTCCACCGGTTCGACACGGCTGACTCACCGCACCGTCGCGAAGAACTTCCGCACGTCCTCGACGAACAACTCCGGTTGTTCGAACGCGGCGAAGTGGCCGCCGCGCGGCATCGCCGTCCAGTGCGTGACGTTGTAGGTGCCCTCGCACCAACTGCGCGGCGCCTGCGAGATCTCTCTCGGAAACCGCGCGATGCCGGTGGGCAGTTCGACGCGACCCATCGCGCCGAAGATCCTGAAGCTTTCCCAGTACATACGTGCCGACGACGCGGCCGACGCGGTTGCCCAATACATCATCACGTTGTCGAGAAGCTCGTCTTTGGTCAGCACGTTCTCCGGGTGGCCGTCGCAGTCCATCCAGGACCAGAATTTCTCCACGATCCAGGCAAGTTGGCCGACTGGCGAATCCACCAGCCCATAACCGAGCGTCTGCGGGCGTGTGGACTGCTGCTTGCTGTAGCCCGAATCCCACTTCTGATAGTGCTTCCTCGCCTCGAGCGCGACCTGCTCTTCGGGAGTCGGATTGTCAAGCGGGCCAGGTGGAAACGCGAGCGCGTAATTCAAATGGATTCCCACACAGTGTCCACGGTTGTGGCCGATCGCGGTGGTGATCGCCCCGCCCCAGTCGCCGCCCTGCGCACCGTAACCTTCGTAGCCCAGCCGTGTCATCAACGTTTCCCACGCCTCGGCGACTTTGCCCACCCCCCAGCCGGTGCGCGTCGGCTTACCGGAAAACCCGTAGCCCGGCAGCGACGGGCACACGACGTGGAAAGCGTCCTCGGCCCGCCCGCCGTGCGCGGTCGGATCGGTGAGCGGCTCGATCACCTTGTGGAACTCGACAATTGAGCCCGGCCAGCCGTGCGTCATCACCAGTGGCAACGCGTCGTCCTGCGGCGAGCGCTGGTGGATGAAGTGGATGTCAAGCCCGTCGATCTCGGTGGTGAACTGGTCGAAGCGGTTCAGCAACCCTTCGCGGGCGCGCCAGTCATAGCCGTCAGCCCAGTAATCGGCGAGCTCCCGGGTGTAGGCCAGCGGCATGCCCTGGCTCCAGTCGTCGACGCACTCTGGTTCGGGCCATCGGGTGCCCGCCAACCGTTGATGCAGATCGGCGAGGAGGCTATCGGGAACGGCGATACGGAACGGCGTGATGTCAGTCATCGGCGCTGGTCAAGAAGCTTTCACCTTCGCAGCGGCATGCTCAGGCATCGGCTCGTACCGGGTGAACGACCGGGTGAACGAGCCGGCGCCGTGCGACAGCGAACGCAGGTCGATCGCGTAACGGGTGAGCTCCACCTCTGGTACCTCGGCCTTGACCATCGTGCGGCTGTCGCCGACCTGGTCGGTGCCCAGAACTCGGCCACGCCGTCCGGACAGGTCGCTCATCACGGCGCCGACGAGATCGTCGGGCACCACCACCGAGATCGTGTCGACCGGTTCGAGCAGGCTGATCTTCGCCGTCGCGGCCGCCTCCCGCAGCGCCAGCGCGCCCGCCATCTGAAACGCCATGTCCGACGAGTCGACGCTGTGTGCCTTGCCGTCGAGCAGAGTCACCCTGATGTCGACCACCGGGTAGCCGGCCGCGACCCCCTTTTCCATCTGGGCACGGACACCCTTCTCGACGCTCGGGATGAACTGCCGGGGGACTGCACCCCCGACCACCTTGTCGACGAACTCGAATCCGGAGCCCTCCGGCAGCGGCTCCACTTCGATGTCACACACACCGTACTGGCCATGCCCACCCGACTGCTTGACGTGCCGGCCCTTACCTTTCGTCTTGCTGCCGAACGTTTCTCGCAGCGGCACCCGCAACTCGATGGTGTCGACTGTGACACCGAACCGGTTGGCGAGCCCGTCGAGCACCACACCCGAGTGCGCCTCGCCCATGCACCACAGCACGATCTGGTGCGTCTCCGGGTTCTGCTCGATGCGCAATGTCGGGTCTTCGGCGGCCAACCGTTGCAAACCTACCGACAGCTTGTCCTCGTCGGTCTTGGCATGCGCCTCGACGGCGATCGGCAGCAGCGGTTCGGGCATCGTCCACGGCCGCAGCACCAGCGGTTCGGTCTTGTCCGACAACGTGTCTCCGGTTTCGGCGCGCGTGAGCCGGCCGATCGCGCAGACGTCACCCGCGATGACCGCAGGCGCCGGCCGTTGCTGCTTCCCGAGCGGAAAGGACAGCGGCCCGATGCGTTCGTCCTCGTCGTGATCGGCATGGACGGCGTTGGCTTCATCGAAGGTGTCCCCGAAGAATTGCGAAAAATGGCCTGACACATGCACTGTCGCATCGGGTGTGATGGTGCCGGAGAACACCCGCACCAGGCTGACACGGCCGACGTACGGGTCCGACGTCGTCTTGACCACCTCGGCCAGCAGCGGGCCCCCCTTGTCGCAGGTCAGTTGTGCGTGCGACGCGCCCTGCGGGGTGAACACCTCCGGCAGTGGATGTTCCAGCGGCGACGGGAAGCCGCTTGTCGCCACCTCCAGCAACTCGAGTGTGCCGACGCCGGTGGTGCTGCACACCGGGATCACCGGGAAGAACGAGCCGCGGGCGACAGCCTTCTCGAGATCCTCGATCAGCACTGACCCATCGATTTCTTCACCGCCGAGATAGCGCTCCATCAGCGACTCGTCCTCGGACTCCTCGATGATGCCTTCGATCAGCGTCCCGCGGTGCGCCGATATCGTTTCGGCATACGACGGGTCGGGTTCGCAGGTGGTGCGCTTGCCGCCGGAGTACACGTACTGCTTCTGCGACAGCAGACCGATCAGTCTGTCGCCGGCAGGCAGATACAACGGCAAAACCTTGTCGCCGAACGCATCCTGGGCAGCCGACAACGCGCTGTCGTAGTTCGCCCGGGCGTGGTCGAGCTTGGTGATGACCACCGCGCGCGGCATGCCGACCTGGTCGCACTCCTGCCACAGCGACTTGGTGGGTTCATCGACACCCTCGTTCGCGGCGATCACGAACAGCGCGCAGTCCGCGGCCCGCAGACCTGCGCGCAGCTCGCCGACGAAGTCGGCATACCCGGGCGTGTCGATCAGGTTGACCTTGGTGCCGTCGTGTACCAGCGGTGCCAAGGCCAGACCGACGGAGCGCTGTTGGCGTATCTCTGCGTCGTCGAAGTCGCAGACCGTGGTGCCGTCGACGACCGAGCCCGCTCGCGCGAGCACGCCGGCCGCGACGAGGAGCGCCTCGACAAGAGTGGTTTTACCGGCCCCCGACGGTCCCACCAGGACCACATTGCGGATGGCCGCGGGCGTGTCCGCGGCCGGCGCGGCACCACCTCCTCGAGCTGCGTTTGACTTGTCTGCCACGACATTCCTCCGAGGTTCTGCTGGCCGGGCGTCGTAGTCCACAATTCCCCCAAGCCCTGCTCAGCACAAGGGCGATGAGCCGCTTGCGTGAAGAGCAGACGGCAGCGCGCCATGATGGCCTCATGGCGCCACGCGACCGCGACGAGTCGGGCAAGGCCCGCAACGCCCGTCCGCGCGACGCGCTCGGCCGTCCGCTCCCCCGTGGAAGCGAGGGCACGCCCCGCATTCCCGACGATCTCGACCTGCTGCCCGCCGAAACCCTCGGCTATGCACAGGATCTGCTCGACCAAGGCCTCGCGTTCAATGCCCACGAGGTGCTGGAGGCGGCTTGGAAAAAAGCTCAGCAAGTCGGTCCTGCCGACGAGAGCGAGCTCTGGCAAGGTCTCGCACAACTTGCGGTGGGCGTCACCCATGTTCAGCGTGGCAACTCCCGCGGCGCCCGCGCCCTGCTGGAACGCGCCGCGGCGAAACTACGGGCGGTGAGCCACCCGGCGCCGTATGGCATCGACGCCGACGGACTGGTCTTTTATGCCGAGTCGCTGATCGACGACTTACGCGCCGGGGCCGATGTCGCGCGAAGGCGGCCGCCACCGTGCCTGATGGTCAGCGGGGCGGATCCCCGCGCCACATGAAGCTGTTGACGTATTTCGTCATGTCCATCGCAAGCTGGAAGTTGGCCCCCGACGGCTGACCCGTACTGAAGTTGGGCGTGAACTGGTGATAGGGGCCCATCGCCGCCGCGATCAGCGCGAGATCGTTTTTCACCGAGACCATTACCAGCACCCGCAGCCGGGTGTAGTTGCCGGCGGCGTCTTGCGGATAGACGTCGTCGATCTCGCCGTATCCCAGCTGGTAGCCGATCATCGCGTTGGGGATCTCGTAGTCCTTCTCCGCATCCGGATACGTCTCGTCGATCAGTGACTTCGCGATATCTTCTGGCCTGCGACCATCTGCCGGTCGCGCGAACAACTGCATCGTGCCACCGTCGCCGGCGGTGAACTCGGCGGTCACCCCGTCGGACTGCATCGTGATGTCGTAGCTGGTGCCCGGCCCCGGGTAGGCGACGGAGAAGTCACCGCTCGCGGGTGTGAACCGAGGCAACCTGTCCACTGGTTTTCCCATCGGGGGTTGACCGCATTGCGGCGGGCACACGTACCGCGGCACCGGCGGCGTCAGGATCTTGAATGCCGCACCGATCGCGACGATCAGCACCGCCACGCCCGCGGCCAACTGAAGGATCAGCCGCGGGCGCGACGTCGTGCGCGCCGGTCGGTCGCCCAGCCGTAACAGCCGCGACGAGCGCGACGACGCGCGAGTGGCGACACCGCAGTTCGGGCAGAAAGCCATATGCGGGACAACCGCGTCGCAGTGCGAACACATCAAGGGCTCGCTCGTGGCAGGGTCGTGGGCTTCACGCAACAGCGCCATGTGCAGTACGAGCCGCAATCCGAGCAGCATCAACAAGGCGACGACGAGGTGCAGGCCCAGCTGCCAGTACTGCGAAGTCTGCGACACGTCGACCAGGCCCAGCACGGCGTAGCCAACCATCACAACGCAGAGCGCAAGCAACGGACTGGCAATCCACTGCCCGGGATGCTGGTGCCTGCGCTCGGGGCGGGTGAACCACAGTGCGGCGCCGAACATTCCGCCGACCGCAGCAGCGGTCAGCGACATCGCGACACCGCGGATGCCGGCCTCGGCGACCAGCATGCCGATGGGCCGCCCGTCGGCCATCAGTCCGGTCTCGAACTGCGGCGCCAGCCGGGTCAATGTGCCTGCGGCGGTGAAGCTCATCGCGGCCACGGCGCCGAACACGAAACCGTCCAACGCTTCCCGAGTGCCGACGCGGGCCAGCCGTGCCAGAAGCACCGGTACGAGCATGACGACCGCGCCGACCATGGGGATCACCACGCCTTCGGCCAGCGGGCGTTTGAATTCGAACCCCGCGCCGAACGCAACGTCGTAGCTGCGCGCGATGATCGCGCCAGTCAGCCACGCCCAGCCGATACCGAAACCCGCTGCGGTCAACGTGATCAGTGCGAGCGCGTAACGGGGCAGGTCTGCGTAGGCGTCGGCCTCGGAAAGGTAGAGCACGAACAGCATCGGCAGCCCGAGTGCGCTGACCGCGACGAGTGGCGCCTGGGCGTGCAGGATCGCGAAAACCACGAGGATCACCGCGAGGCAAGCCAGTGCTAGCCGAAACGGCGTCCTCGAACGATGGTGCAAGTGCGGAAACAGCGAACTCACCAATGACGGCCACAACACGTGTTCACCGGGCGCGGCGCCAAACACCCTGAGCCGCAACGGTGCTCGGTTGTCTGTTCGGGGAGCCGACAGGTGCGTACCGCAGTGGCCGCAGAAGTTGCCGGCGGGGACATCCGTCTCGCACACCGGGCACGGTGTCGTCACGAGCTCGGCAGCGGTCGTCACTGTGCCCTCTGAAGGTCGAGCAGGTTGCGCGCCAGGTTGTCGAGGTTGGGCGGGCCCAGTCCGGTGACGAGGTCGTAGCCGGGGGCGGCGAGGTCGACGGCGTTCGCGCCGAGGCTGACATCGCGGAAGGCCGGCCGCGGGGCCCCCGACGCGATCCGGTACAGCAGCGGGTTCACCATCCCCAGCGGCCGGCCGCCGTGGGCGGTCAAATACTGGTTCATCACCACGGTCAACGCGGCCCAGATGGGTGCGGCCTGCGAAGTGCCGCCCCCGACCGCGATCTGTTTGCCGAACACGATTCGCAATCCGGTCAACGGGTCGGCTACGGCCGCGATGTCGGGCGTGAGCCGCTTGGAAAAGTCACGATCGCGATCGGACGTGACGTCGCGTTGCCACGCGGGTCGGGGAAACAGCGCCGAGACGCCGCCGCTGCTGCCAACGGAAAGCGGCGAATTGAACCAGGTTTGTTCCCCGAGCCAGACCCCGCCAGGAGCGGTCGACAGCGTGGTGCCGCCCACTGATGTCATCTCTGGCAGTGACGCGATCACGTCCAGTCCCACGTCGGATGCGCCCGGCGGCGACGACCAGTCGTCGTGACTCTTGCACTGCAGCCCGCCATTGTCGCCACTGGCGGTAAACGCAGTGGTGCCGTGCGCCTGGGCCTGCCTGAGTGCGGCCCGCGCCGGGGCCAGGTCCGCGGCGGTCAGCAGTCTGTCGCAGGCCCAGCCGATCGACAGGCTCCACACTGCGCCCGGGAAGCGCTGGTCCGCGTCGGAGAACATTTGCGCGATCTTCTCGTAGTTGCCGTCACCTTGAAGAGTCGGAACGGCGTTGACGACGACCAGGCGGGCATCCGGGGCAATCGCATGGGCGACTTCGAGATCCATCACCGTCTCCCCGTCGGGTTTACCGGGCTGGCCGCCAATCACCGTCGGGGTGAACTTCGGCAGACCCGTCATCGCGGCGAAAGAGTCGAGGTCGGATTGATCGAAGCCGTCGAACTCGAAGAAGACGATCGTGGCGTTCTTGCCGGTGAACCCCGCCGATGCGAGTTCTGCAGCGTTGTAGGCGGTCAGCAATTCCCCGGGGGTCAGGCCCGGCTTCGGCGTATCGGTGAGAGGCACCAGGGGCGGGGACGCCAGGTGGTGTGGTGTGTAGCCGAGTATCCGCCCGAACCCGTTGACGTCGCCGCGCAGTAGCGGCGGCACCGACGGTTGCTGGGGTGAGGCGTAGAACACCTGACCGCGTCGCCCCCGGTAGTCGTGCACGGTCACACCCAACGAGCTGGCGATTCTCACAGGTGCACCTGCGAGGATCGCCCAGTCGTCGCCGGGCCGCCATCGCACCGAAAGCCCTTTGCGCTGCGCCCAATTGATCAGTGATTCGGGTCGGTGGCCGTCGTGTAGGGCAGCGGTGAGCTGGATCTGGTGTGCGCCCGCGGGACCGAGGTCGGTGGAGCTTGCGAGCAGCCACGCCAGCGGCCCTGCGACGATGTCGGATCGGTGGACCTGCGGGCGGAAGTCGGATACTGCGAGCACCAGCAGGGCGGCAGCGAGCAGTGCGTAGATCCGACGTATTCGGCTGTTATGACGCACGGACACGGCGGACTAATTTTACGGTGGCCGAACGTAGTTCATCGACCGAGTTGATCGGTTCGGCGGCAGATGGACGGCGTGGATTGGCCACGGTGGTCAATGGCTGCGGTGTCGGTGGGTCATCGCCCGGCTCGCCGTGATCGCGTTGTTGGCTCGACGGCACGCCGGCACGATACCGGTTCACGTCGCGGGCGCTCCCCGCAGCAACTCACTGTCGCGAACCATTGTCTTGATGCGGTTGGTTTCGGTGAAGATCTTGGCAGCTTGGTGGGGCTGGGCGTGCCGGATGAATGTGCTGCGGTCCCACCACATCATTTTGGTCTGGTAGCGGTGGTCGGGATAGGCGGTTGCGGCGATGGGCGCGATCACCCCACCCGAGGAGCGCCAGCGATTGAGTACATAGGCGGCGGCGGTGGCCATGCAGAACTGCGCGTCGAGCAGCGCCATCATGTGGAAGCCGCTGCGCGCCAGGGCGTTGGTCATGCCCTCGGTGTGTGGGGCGGTGTCACTGACCCAGGCCGATTTCATCTCCAGCACTCCGTAGGGCAGCCGGTCGGTGATCATCTTGTGCACAGCGGGTTGGGCGGGGTGTTCGTGCCATTCGACCAGAGCGTGGGAGTCTTCGGCATGGCGAAGTGGCCCTTTGGCGCGCACCCCGCCCAGCATGCGCTCGGCCTCGTCGACGATGACAAAGAACATCACGGTGTCGGTGCCGCTGTCCAAAGCGGGCCGATCCAGCGCGCATTCCACCCCGTGGCGGCGGTAACTGCGCAGCGCACCGCCTCCATAGGTCGCCCATAACTGTGGATCCAGGCGAGGCTGAGACACAATCAAACGCGCCCCCGCATCGGCATCCCACCACTCGAACCGCTGCGAGAGACAAAAATCATGTCGGGAATTCACGGTTCCTGCAATGGTCATGATGACGCTCCCTTTGTCACAGGCGGTGCGGGGCGGCTGATGTCGTGACACCACCGACGCAGCGGTAGTACCCCACGCCCTAATAGGATTATCAAAAAATTCGAAAGAACACTCAAGTCAGCGAGGTCTGTCGATGTTTTTCTTAAATTCCGGTGACTGGCTTCGGCGGCACAGCCCAGCGGTATTGTTTGCTGATCCAGACGCTTAGCAAATACGATGCCAGCCATTTCTGTCGCACATACCCGGACTATGATGATCATGGCCCTCATAGCAGGCGTTTGCTGCACGACGATGCGTACGCCAGGGGCAGTGTCCCGCCGGTGATGTCCGGTAAAGTCTCCTAGAATTGAGTTCGCGTACCCATATGAACCCTGCCAGGGAAGCAGCAGCAGAAGATGCAAGACAGAGTTTGCCAACCGGTCTACGACATAGGCTGCTACATGAATTCACACGCTAATTCGAACTTCGCTATTCGCCTTGCTATTTATGGACTTCATGGCGCACCCGCCTTACCCAGGTATTACGCGAATTATGAATGCAGCAAACGCAGGAGGTGGCCGGCTTGATATCATTTTCGCCGACTGAGGGCCTGCTGCCAGCAGCAGACGGCAAGGCTCGATGTGGATGCGGCGCCGGGCACCGGTTGGAAAGATCGCGAAAACCAACTGGTCGACCGTTGCATGCGAGCGCGGCGCCTCGACACCGTCGCGGGCGCATGCGAGTCTGAAGCCGACAGTGACGACCGACCTGTTTTCGCCCGACGGGCATCGCGCGCGCGTCCTCGACGCCAGTGATGCCGATGATCGCGATCTGTTAGCTCGGCTTCGTGCCGACCCACGTGTGGATGTGATTGACACCGTGGATCAGCAGACGCGCAGCCTTGCGGGACTCATGGGAACTGCACCGGCCACCACAGACACAGAACCGCCGCGGTGGGCGTATTACCCGTGGCGGCGCACTTTGGTAGCAGTATTGGGACCAGGCGCGTTCCGCCGCGTCCGGCTGGACCGCAACCGGAACCTGATCACGGCAGCCGACCAACAGCGGTTGGGTGCGCTGCGGATCGGTGTCGTCGGCTTGAGCGTCGGCCATGCCGTGGCCTACACCGTTGCGGCACAGGGGTTGTGCGGGAGTCTCCGGCTTACGGACTTCGACGCTCTCGAGCTCACCAACCTCAACCGTGTGCCCGCGACGGTGTTCGACCTTTCGGTGAACAAAGCGGTAGTTGCCGCGCGCCGGATCGCCGAACTCGACCCCTATCTGCCGGTAGAAGTAACGACCGGTGGGTTGACCCCCGAGACCATCGACGACTTCCTCGCAGGTTTGGATATCGTTGTGGAGGAATGCGATTCGCTCGATATCAAGGTTCTCGTGCGTGAAGCGGCGCGGGCACGCCGGCTGCCGGTACTGATGGCCACGAGCGACCGTGTGATGGTCGACGTCGAGCGTTTTGACATAGACCCGGATCGGCCGGTCCTCCATGGCCTGCTGGGGGATGTCGACGGCGCCGCGCTGGCGAATTTGAGCAGCCCCGATAAGGTTCCGTACGTGCTGCGCGTGATCGACGCGCGCGGACTCTCTGCGCGCGGCGCTGCTTCGCTCATCGAGATCGGGCACACTCTTTCAACGTGGCCCCAGTTAGCCGGCGACGTGGCGGCCTGCGCCGGCGCGGTGGCCGAAGCCATCCGCAGGATCGGCCTCAGACAACACCTACCTTCCGGGCGAGTTTTCCTCGACATCGAGTCCGCCCTGGGCGAGCTCACCGACGTTGCAGCCCAACCGTTTTCGCCGCCCTCGACGCAGGTGGCGCCGGAACCTCACGGGTCGCGTCGGCCGACACGCGCTGCCGAACACGTCGCGGCAGCAGCGATTCGCGCACCGTCGGGCGGAAACGCCCAGCCCTGGCATGTGGCGCTGTCCGACGAGACGGTCACCATCGAGCTGGCGCCGGCGTATACCGCCACAATGGACGTCGGCCTTCGTGCCAGTGCGGTCGCCGTCGGCGCGGCGGTGTTCAACGCCCGCGTGGCCGCGGCCGCCCACGGCGTACTCGGGCCGGTCACCATCTCAGAGCGCGGCGACAGGGCGCCGCTCTGCGCGGTCCTGGCACTGGGCCGCGATGACCACTCGAGCTTGGCCCGGATGTATCAGCCCATGCTCGACCGGGAGACGAACCGCCACCGCGGGACGGCCGCGCCATTGGACGACGCCACGGCCGCCTTGCTAGCGGCCACCGCGGCTAAGGAGGGCGCGAGCCTACGGCTGCTGACGGACCCTGACCAGATCCGTGCGTGTGCAAGGATATTTGGTGAATCTGATCGCATTCGTTATCTGACGCCGAATCTGCACGCGGACATGGTCGCCGAACTACGCTGGCCGGGTGATGCCGCATCCGATTCCGGTATCGACGTGGAAAGCCTCGAACTCGACACCGCGCAGTGGGCGTTGACTGACATCCTGCGTCGGTCAGACGTCATGGCTGCGCTTTCGGCCTCCGGCGGCGGAGCCGCGTTGGGCGCGCACACGTGCGAGCGGGTCGCGGCCAGTTCGGCGATTGCAGCGGTTTGCGTGCGTGGCCACACGCTGCGCGATTATGCCCGGGGGGGTTCGGCGATGGAAGCGACGTGGGTTGTCGCGCAGGAGCACGGAATCGCAGTCCAGCCGATTTCGCCCGTGTTCTTGTATGCGCATGACGCCGACGAGCTTGCCCGCCTCTCGTCGTTGCATGCCGACGAGCTCGCGGAATTGCGTCGCGAATTCCTCGACCTCGTCGGGCTTGGGCCAGAAGATTCGGCCGCACTGGTATTCAGGCTGTTTCAGGGTCCCCGGCCGTCGGTGCGCAGCCGTCGCCGCCCTCTTGGCGCTGGGCGAGGCGAGACCGCGCATGCCGGTGCGGAGTCGTCGTGCAGGTAAGTCTGGATGTCGTTGTCACCTCCGTCGCGACTCGGTTGATGTCGGCCACGGCGGCGAACGCCACCGCGGTCAGCCAGCAGGTATTGGCCAGTCTGGTCGAACATTTCGAAGTCGACGTCAGCTTCCTGCGACACAACGACCATGCGATTCGCGCCTCCAGACTGATTGCCGAATGGCCACCGCGCCCCAACGTTCCAGACCCGGACCCCTTGGCTCTCGTTTATTTCGCAGACGCCGATCCTGTTTTCGCGATGTCAGAGCACGGCAAGAAGCCGGCAGTGTTCCGTCCCGAGCCGGCCACGGATGAGTACCAGCGCCTGATCGACGAGGGCCGCCAGGTGCCCACCACATCGATGGCCGCCGCGCCGCTGCTGTCCGGCGATGTCACCACCGGCGTTCTCGGTTTCGTCAAGTTCGGCGACAGGGAGTGGACGTTCGACGAATTGAACTCACTGGAGGCCATCGCGTCGTTGTTCGCCCAGCTGCAGGCCAGAATCAACGCCGAAGAGCAGTTGCGATTCCTCGCCGAGCATGACGACCTGACCGGCATGCACAACCGCCGGGGACTGTTGGCACATCTCGACGCACGGCTTAAACCGGGCGGGTCCGAAATAGTCGCACTTCTGTTTCTCGATCTCGACCGCCTGAAGGCCATCAACGACTACCTCGGCCACGCCGCGGGCGACCAATTCATCAAGGCTGTCGCAGACCGGCTGCGCGAGAAGATGGGCAAATCCTCGCTCATTGCCCGACTCGGGGGGGACGAGTTCGTGGTGGTGCCGGACGCCCGGATGAGTGCTACCCAAGCCGAGCTGCTGGCCCGCGAGTTGCACGGCGTGCTGTGCGATCGGTTCGATGTCGACGGCGAAAGGCTGTCTCGCACCGTCAGCATCGGTGTGGCAGTGGGTGTGCCGGGCTTCGACAGCGCCTCCGATCTGCTGCGCCGCGCCGACCAAGCGGTGCTATCGGCGAAGAATGCGGGTGGAAACCAGATCGCGACATACACCCATGGAATGTCCAAGCGAAGCGAGTTCCGCAACGACATCGAGCTCCATCTACAAGGGGTGATCGAGAGTGAGGCGCTGACGCTGCACTATCTGCCCGAGGTCGACATGCGCACGGGGGAGATAGTGGCCGTCGAGGCCCTGGTGCGCTGGCAGCACCCGGTATGGGGGCTGCTTTCGCCCGACGCCTTCATTGGCGTCGCCGAATCGATCAACCTCGCCGGGGAATTAGGGCGGTGGGTCATTCGCACCGCATGCTCCCAGTTCGCGACCTGGCACCGCCGCGGCGTGGGCCGTGATGTCCTGCTTCGTTTGAACGTGTCTCCCGTGCAGCTTGTCACCGACGGATTCGTCAAGTCCGTCGAGAAGATCATCGACGAGTTCGGCCTCGACGGGCCTGCACTGTGTCTCGAGATCACCGAAGGCGTGGTCGTGCAGGATATCGAGACCACGCGCAACACCCTCGCCAGCCTGAAGAAACTCGGACTGCGCACCGCGATCGACGACTTCGGTACCGGATTCAGCGTCTTGTCGCACCTGAAGGATCTGACCGTCGACATGCTCAAGATCGACAGGAGCTTCGTGCGAGACCTCGGCACCAATCCTGGGGATCTGGCGATCGTTCGCGCCATCATCGCCCTCGCGGAGGCATTCGGTCTGGACGTGATCGCCGAGGGCGTAGAGACCGAACTTGCCGCGCGAACGTTGCTCGCGCACGGCTGCTACCGGGCCCAAGGGTTTCTCTTGTCGCGCCCACTGGCCCACGACGACATGGAGTCGCTGCTGACCGTTGGAAGGATTCCGGCGCGGTTCTCGGACGGCGTAGCAAACAAAGGTAGCCACTTAGGGCCCATTTCCGGCCCAGGCGTGGCACAATTGCCTGATGATGTACGGCGCCGGGGGCAAAGTCATTGGCTGCATGGATGACTGGTGACCCGAAGGGGACGGGGCCGGGCGACAAGCGGGCCGACCACACGCGCCGGCAAATTCTGCATGCGGCGGCGCACCAGTTTGCGCATCGTCCGTACAGCCAGGTGAGCCTCGACGACATCCTTGAGGCGGCCGCTGTCACCAAAGGTGCGATGTACTTTCACTTCCGGTCCAAGTACGCCCTGGCATTAGCCCTGATCAACGAGCAGGCGGACGTCTCACGTGCCGCTGCTAACAGTGTTCTCGGGCGGCGGCTTTCAGGATTGGAGACGCTGGTTGACCTCTCCTATCTGGTCGCCTCTCAAGATCTCAGCGAAGAGCTGGCCCGGGCGGGATTCAACCTGATAGAAGGCATCGGCCGAGCCGATGGAGTGCAGGCCAAGATGCTGAGCCCATGGATCGATGCGTACTGCGGATTCGTGCGGCGCGCGATCAGCGAGGGCGACGTGCGTGACGATGTGGATCCCGACGTGGCCGGGCGGCTTCTGGTCGCGCTCTATATGGGGCTGCGCCAGACGAGCGATCTTTCCGATGCGCGCATGTTCATCGGCGATCTGGAGCGAATGTGGCTCGTGCTCCTCCAAGGCATGGCGCATCCGGACCGGATCGGCTATATCACGCAGTTCATCACGCGCCGAACCGCGATGGCCGTGAATACGGTGCCGCTTCGCCCGGTTACGCGATAGGCGCTTTGTCCTCAGGTGGCCACGTTAGGCCGTTCCCGCGCAGTCGCGCTGTAGGCTGTTGCGGTCGCGGCCCTTGGCCGAAGGCACGGGGGTGCTGCATGGAGGTGTGCAAACGTGGTTCGGCAGGCCCGGTCGGAGGTCACTCGCCGCAGAATCATCGATGCCGCGGTCGATCTGTTCACCGAGACCGGATATGCCACCACCGGCCTGAGCGAAATCATCGACCGTGTCGCGGTGACCAAGGGCGCGCTGTACTACCACTTCGACTCGAAGGAAGCGCTCGGGCGCGCGATCATCGCCGACGGGTCCGCCGTGCTGGTCGATGCTTTCGTCAGCATTTCGTCGGCGCCCGCCCCTGCGTTCGAGAACATGATTCACGGTGTGTTCGCCGTGGTCGAATTGATCAGCACCGACAAGCTGGCCCGCACCGCGGTACACCTGTGCCGGGGGCCCAACGAGTTCATCGATGCAGCCGCGCAGGCATATACCAACTGGCTGCTGGCACTTTCGGCACAGGCAGCGCAAGCGCAGCAGCAAGGTGACCTTCGCAACGACCTCGATCCGAAGGCGGTTGGCGAGATAGTTTTGGCCGCGGTGCTGGGTGTCGAGGTGATCTCTAGCGCGACGTCGTCAAGCACCGACCTGATCCGCCGACTCACACGGGTCTGGGAAGTGCTACTGCCTGCGATTACCAGTGAACAGTCGCTGGCTTACTTTCGAGAATATCTGGCGCGGGAGTCCATGCGTCGTCTCGGGCCGTCGTTGATGCTCGACCCCGCCGATTGACGGCCTGAGACCGGTATCAGAGTTCTTGGACCCACAGTTGCTCGGTGAGGTCGGTGAACGTAGCCAGGGCCACTGGATCATCCCCACGGAGCAGCACGGATTTACTCATCCGTGCGCGTACGTCGGCCCCATCCCTGTGCTTCAAGTCGACGATCACATCAGCGAAGGCGTTGACCGCGGCAACGGCCGAGATCTCGGGTGGCAACGCCCGAAACAGGTCTTTGAAGTTCATCGAAGACAGCTCGTCCTGGGGGTACCCGAGCATGTCAGCAAAAGCGGTGTTGCCGAAAACGATCGCACCGTCGTCGGCGACGGCCAGCGCGGCAAGTGGCAGCCGTTCGAGTAAGACCAGCGCCGGCAGTTGGCGCAGAGTCTCGATGGGTGACTGGCCCTGTTGGCCTCCACGTCGACGTTCCATAACAGATTTGACCCTACATGCGATATTGGCGGCACAACGCACATTTGTGCCACTTGCTGGGCTGTAAATTCTGCCACGCAATTCTGGGCAATCCACCATATTTATTTTTCTCCGAGTCAATTTCCAGGAACCTCACAGCTTCGAGTAGCTCGTGCGGGTTGGCGGAGGCTGCGATGGAGTGGAGGCGGGGCGAGCAAGCCGCCCGCGCAATCGCCAGGGTCGATCGGAAAATATCTCCGGCTCCTGTTTCCGTATGCAATTAGCTTCTGGCCCGACCGCTAACGGAATTGCGGAAAAGGCCGAAAATTCCAAACCATACGTAAGTTTTTGACGGGTAAATAAAGGCGTCGGTCGGTCTTCTCGCGATCTGGGCACTTCGGGTCCGTGCCACGGAGTCTCCCTCAGCGACGGGCCGGGCGTTGTCGGCCCAGCAGCAGGGCAGACCCAGGCGTGCCGATGATCAACCGGCCTTCGCGTTGCTCGCGGATGCCAAGATGTCAGACCAAAAGTTTGTAGAACCCGCACGCAACCACGCATAAGTATGAAAAACTGCCGACGCACATCATTACGGTATTCGATTGCTGGAGGGGAGTCGGAGATGAAGACCAACTTCGCCGTGCGGCTGAACCGCTTGTTCGACACTGTGTACCCGCCGGGCCGCGGCCCCCACTCGTCTTCGGAGTTGGTCACGGCGCTCGGGAATCAGGGTCTGCGACTCTCGGCGCCCTATGTATCCCAGCTGCGATCCGGGAAGCGGCACCGCCCATCCGACGCGACTGTGGAGGGCATCGCCACGTTCTTCCGAGTCAACCCCGCCTACTTCACCGACGATCGATACTTCCGGGTTGTCGATCAGGAACTGACCTTGCGCGCCGCAATGCGCGACCAGGGAGTACGACGCCTGGCAGCACAGGTTGCCGGTTTGTCACGTGGGGCGCTCGACGAACTTGCGGTGCGGATCGAGCAGTTGCGCCGCGCAGAACATCTCGACTGACGTCCGGCCCCGTCGCGACGGCCCACCGCGGCGAGTCGGCTGGGCTGACGCATCAGCCGAGTTGGTCCATGTATTTGGGGCAGTAGGCGCCGACGCTCGCGCCGACGAAGTACTGGGCGTCCTCCGAGGACAAACTGCCGTTCTTGCTGATGGTGTTCGCGATATCGAGCGGGGCTTCCCCGTTGTCGAGAAGCTGGCAGACCTGTTTGGCCGTTTTGATCGCGTATTCCTCTGACGGGAACGTGATTCCGCGCTTCTTGATCACGTTCAGGAAGGCTTGGTCGGCCGCACTTGCCGGTATGGACGTGACGGTGGTTGTGGTCGTGGTTCTCGGTGTGGTGCTCGTTGTCGTGTCGTCAGACGCGATCGTGTCCTGGCCGCCTGACTTCGGCCAAGCGAACACCGCGACGAGTACAGCGACGACGACGACAAAGGCTGCCGCGACGCCGGCGATGACGAGTTTCGCGCGGGAGGACATGCCTTGCGGTCGCGGCATCGGCGCCGGCTGCCAATTCACCGGGCCCACCATCGGGGCGATCGGCGGTGGCGGGGCGGGTGCCGCCGGCACGGGGGCCGAGGCGGGCTGCGGCGTATGCTCGCCCAGCAGTGTGTCGATGTCGCTGGCGGTCGTGTAGGTGACGTCGCTGCGATTCCGCAGTCCTCCCAATAGTTTTCGGACATCCTCACGGACGGTCTCGTCGTCTTCGTCGGTGAGTGAGGTGCGCAGGTCGAGCACTATGCGGGCCTGCTCCATGGGCGAGATTTCTTCGGCTCGGCGAATCATTCCGCCGATGCGCTGCAAGTATTCGTATGGGATCGGCGGCGGGGTGGGTAACGGATCGGGCAGATCACCGCGCTGGCTGGCCCGATCGTGTAGCGCCGACATCAGCGCCAGTCCACTGGCCCGCGACGAATCCCGGTAGTCGATCAGCTGCATCGAAAAGATCGGGTCGTCGCGATAACTCGTCACCTCTCCGATCACCACCGGCAGGATCGGAATCTTGAGGTCCTGGGCATACCGCAGCTCGGCCTGGCACGGCTTTGACGCCAGCGACTTGTCCGACAACGCGAACACGAACACCGTGCACGCCCGGATCTGCTCGAGGATCGTCATCCACCACGCCGTCCCGCCGTGCAGGTCCTTGTCGAACCACACTTGTTGACCGGCGCTCTCCAAATCGCCCGCCAGCCCCGTGACCGCGGTCTCGTTGTGGCGTGAGTAGCTGACGAACACCTTCATTGCGACGGAACTCCTCATCGTGGGTAGCAGATGAGCTTAACCGTCAGCGGCGTCGCAGACGCCGACATCAGCTGACCGGTATGACCGTCAGGGTCGATGGTCCTCGATCAGCCGTGTGGCCAGGACTTTGGCTCGTTGCCCGGCACCCAGATCGCCCTCGGCGGCCGCGACGATGCTGCCTTTCATCAGGATGTTCCAGCGCGCAGCGAACTCGTCGGGATCGCGAAGCCCGGCTCGTCGCGCCCGGTCGCGCACGATCGTTCGGATGCGGTCGAGATGGGCGAGGCACGCCTGGCCGATCGGGCCCTCGGCTCCCATCTCCATCAGCACCTTCACGAACGAGCACGCCTCGTAATCCGTGCGCCGGTGAAACCAGTCGTCGAAGACATCGAAGATCGCCAGCAGCTGGCCCTCGGGATTCTCCGCCCGCGCCGCGGACTGACGGTCGACGATGTCAACCGTCCACTGCCGTTCGCGCTCCTCGAGAAAGGCCAGTACCAGCTCGTCCTTCGACGGGAAATGGCGGTAGAGGGTGGTCTTGGCCACATTTGCCTTCTCGACCACCTCGTCCACGCCGACATCGCGGATTCCGCGGCGGGTGAACAACTCGTACGCGGTGGCGATGATGCGCTCTCGCGCATCCGGTGGCTGTGTGGCGCCCATCGCGGTCCCCCTCGGGTTTGACCCGCTCCTGCGCGGGTAGTCAACGCTACAGACCGGTCTGTAGCGTAGTCGAGATCTAGCCCGCGACGGAGGTGTTACCCAAGATGACTCCGGTGATTCCACAGCAAAGCGTGGCGGACACTGCTCTTCGCGCAAGCGGCTCATCGGTGGGTTCTGCTCTTCGCGCAAGCGGCTCATCGCCAACCGACGAGGACTATTCCCAGATCGAGGACCTCCTCGTCGCGATGGTCGACATGCCCCGCGACACGGATCGCTTCGAACGCATGCGCGGCGACATCATCACCAAGTGCCTACCGCTGGCCGACCACATCGCGTACCGGTTCGTCGGCAGGGGTGAACCCGGCGACGACCTGGTTCAGGTGGCCCGCCTCGGACTGGTGAAGGCGGTGGATCGGTACGACCCCGGCAAGGGGCGGTTCCTGGCGTTCGCCATTCCCACGATCTTCGGCGAGGTCCGCAGATATTTTCGCGACAACACCTGGGGCATGCGGGTGCCGCGCAAGATCAAGGACACCCACCTGCGCGTGCGCGCCGTCATTGAACCGATGTCCCAACGCCTCGGGCGTGCACCGACGGCCGGTGAGCTCGCGGGCGAGCTCGGCTTGGGCCTCGACGAGGTCGCCCAGTCGATGAATGCGGCCTATGCGTATCGGCCGCTGTCATTGGACGCCACAGTGCCGGGGACCGAGGGAGACACCACGACGATGGCGCGGCACGGCGCCGAGGATCCGCGGTACCTCCTCGTCGAGGACTGCCTCGCCGTGGGCCGGCTGATGTCACAGGTGAGCGAGCAGGAACGGGACATCTTGCGAATGCGGTTCTGCGAGTGCATGACTCAAACCCAGATCGCGCAACAGCTGGGAAAGTCTCAAGTGCACGTGTCGCGGCTACTGGCCAGCACACTCGACCGGCTGCGTCAACGATTGCAGACCGACATGGACAACGTGGCCGCCGCGCCGCAATTGGCCGCCGGTCGCGATCTCGCCGAAGCACACGCACCCTGAGTGCCGTTGCGCTATCCGCCGAGCTCGATGACGACCTTGACGTCGTCGTCCTCGGCGTCGAACGCGTCGGCAACTTTCTCCAGCGGTACGCGACGGGTGATCAACCCGCTCAGCCAGTCTTTGTCGGCGCGCGCGAGCACGTCGGCCGCTTGGCGGTAGTGACGCAGATTGGCGTTCACCGACCCGATCACGACATCGTTCTCCAACACGATCTCGCGGTTGAGGAGGCCGGCGTCAATCGTGAGGTTGCGCCCCTTGGCGGATACGCCCGTCAGACAGGTGATGCCGTAGCAGTTGTTGTGTGCCAAAGCGCCGAATACCACGCTGCCCGCACCGGTCGCCTCGATCACTACGTCAGGGTTGACTTGCTTTGCGACGGAATCGATGCCGTCGTGATGATAGGTGGCGCCCAGGCTCCGTACGAGTTCGGTTTTCGGGCCGCCGGTGACGCGGTCGAGAACGTGGGTGTCGAAGCCCCGCTGCACTGAGATGAGTGCGGCCAGCAACCCGATCGGCCCGGCGCCGGTAACGAGCACGCGGTGCGGCTCGAACCAGCTGCGGTTGCCGGCCGCGTCAACCTGTTCCCACGCCTTGGCCACGACCGTCGTGGGCTCCATCAGCACCCCGACATGTTCCAAGCTCGGGTCGAGTTTGACGGCGTAGTCCTGCTCGACCGTCCATGCCTGGCTGCCGTAGCCGTGCAGCTCCTTGATTCCACGCTCGCGGTACCGGCCGTTGCGGCACATGTCGAATTCGCCGTGTGCGCAGGCGCCGCACGGCTCCGGGTCGGGTCGGCGTACCACGCCGACCACCAGGTCGCCTTCGGCGAATGTGCCCGAGGAATCGTGTTCTTTCGCTTGCCGCGTCCGCGGCGCAGTGCGAACCCGGCCCAGTGATTCGTGCCCGAGGACCAGCCAAGAGCAGTCCGGTGGCGCCCAGCCGTACTCGCCGGCAGCGATCTCCTTGTCGGTGCCGCACACCCCGACGGCGATGCCGTCGACCAACAGTTCGCCATCTCCTGGCGTCGGGTCGGGCACGTCGGCGACTCTCAAGCTGCCGGCCCGCCCGGGTTCCACCGTCACTGCTCGCACGTGTTCTCCTCAGCCGTCGGTAGCCAGTAGCTCCGCGAGGTGCACGGCCTCACGGCCGCCGGCCAGCTCGTGGATCTGCGTGCGGCAGCTGAAGCCGTCCGCCAGCACCACGGTGTCTTGGTCGGCGGCGCGGACCTCGGGAAGCAGCACCCGCTCTGCGCACGCCTTACTCACCTCGAGGTGACCGCGCTCAAACCCGAAATTACCTGCCAGACCGCAACATCCAGAGTCCAGCCGGTGCACGTCCACGCCGGCGGCGTTCAGCAGTTTCTCGTCTGCGTCCCAGCCCAGAACCGCGTGCTGGTGGCAGTGCACCTGCGCCAGCGCGGCGAGGTCGCCGAGGCGCGGCGGTTCGTATCCGGGTGAATGGCAGCTCAACAGTTCGGCCAGTGTGACCGTCTGATCACGCAGTCGCAGCACGTCCTTGTCATGGGGAAACAGTTCGGGCGCATCAGCGCGAAAAACCGCCGTGCAGCTGGGTTCCAGCCCAACCAAAAGGCCGCCGGCCTGCACGTGCGGCGCAAGTGCACGTACGGTGCGCCTCAGCATCTTCTTCGCCGTTTTGAGCTGCCCGGTCGAAATCCAGGTCAGCCCGCAGCACAGCTCCCTGGGCGGCATGCTCACCCGCCAGCCAGCGTCTTCGAGCACTCTGACGGCCGCCCGGCCGACGTGTGGGTGGAAGCAGTTGGTGAACGTATCGGGCCAGAGCATGACGGTGCCGCGTTCGCCGGTACCGCGGGGGGTATAGGTCGAAAACCATTGCCGCAGTGTTAGTTTAGCGAAAAGCGGCACCTCACGGTCCGCGACTCCGGCCGCTGCGATCGCTGCGCGCCGCAGTCCCGGAGCGTGGGTGACCCGGTTGACGATCGACCCGAGCCGGGCGGCGGTGACCGCTCTGGCGGCAAGCGGCAGCCAGCCCATGGTCAGATCGGACCGCGGCCTTCGCCACTGCCGCCCGGCATAGTGATGGGCCAAAAACTCGGCCTTGTAAGTGGCCATGTCGACGTTGGCGGGACAGTCGGTCTTGCAGCCTTTGCACGCCAGGCACAGGTCGAGTGCGTCCTTGACGGCCGGCGAGCGCCAGCCCTGGCCGCCGATGGGGCTGTCGCCGTGCCCGTCGAGCATCTCGAACAGCAGCCTTGCGCGGCCGCGAGTGGAGTGGATCTCTTCGCGGGTCACCTGATACGACGGGCACATCACCTGTTCTTCGGTGTCGTGTTGACGGCACTTGCCGACGCCCACGCAGCGGTTGGCCGCGTGAGTGAACGATCCGCCGTCGTGCGGATAACCGAAGTGCAGGTCTTGCGGTGACGTGGGTGACCATGTGGAGCCGAGCCGCAGGCCCTCGTCCAGTGCCCGCGGATGCACCACCTTGCCGGGGTTCATCTTATCGAGCGGATCGAAAATTGCCTTGAGCGTTTCGAATGCGTCCATCAATCGTGGCCCGTACATCCGCGGCAACAGTTCGCCGCGGGTCTGACCGTCGCCGTGTTCGCCGGACATCGAGCCACCGAACTCCGACACAAGATCGGCGGCGTGTTCCAAGAACCGACGGTAGGTGGCGACCCCGTCGGCACTGAAAAGGTCGAACGGAATCCGTGTGTGCACGCACCCCTGACCGAAGTGACCGTACAGGCTGGGTTCGGCATCATCGCTGTAGCCGAAGTCTTCGAACAGCTTGCGCAGTCGTCGCAGGTACTCGCCGAGCTTCTCGGGTGCGACGGCCGAATCTTCCCAGCCCTCCCACGTTTCCGGGTGCGCGGGCACATGCGCGGTTGCGCCCAGGCCGGCTTCGCGGACCTGCCACAGCTCGTCCTCATGGGCGGGATCGTCCAGGAAGGCCACGGCTGGGTTGTGCGAGGTCTTGTGCAGGCCCTTCAGCATCCGGTCGGCCTGCGCATCGACGTCGTCCTGATCGTGGCCGCCGAACTGCACCATCAGATAGGCATGTCCCGCCGGCAACTCCTTGAGTGCGTCAGGATTGAGATGCTTGATCTCTTGGTCGTGAATCAGCTTGTGGTCCAAGCCTTCCAGCGCGATCGGCTCGTACGGCAGGATCGACGGCACTGCGTCGCCCGCCACCTCGACGCTCGGATACCCGAGCACTACCAGTGTGCGTTTCGGGAGTAGCTCGATCAGTTCCAGCTCGGCACGCAAAACCGTGACCAAAGTCGACTCGCTGCCTACCAGCAGACCGGCAACGTCGAAATTGTTCTCGGGCAGCAGCGAATCCAGGTTGTACCCGGACACCCGGCGGGGAATCTGGGGAAATCCGTTGCGGATGTCGGCGGCGTATTCATCACGCAGACGGCGCAATTGGCGGTAGATCGCGGCGCGCAGGTCGCCGCGTGCTTCGATCCGCTTGTAGTCGTCGTCGTTGGTCTCACCGCACCAGAACCGCGTGCCGTCGTAGCACAGCACCTCGAGTCTGGCGATGTTGTCGACTACCTTGCCGCTGCGCTGCGCGGTGGCGCCACACGAGTTGTTGCCGATCATGCCGCCGATCGTGCAATTGGGATGCGTCGCGGGCTCCGGCCCGAACCGCAGGCCGGTCGGGCCGAGCTGGCGGTTCAGGTCGTCGAGGACTATTCCCGGTTGCACGACGCAGGTGCGCGCGTCGGCGTCGATCGACTCGAGTTTGTTGCAGTACTTCGTCCAGTCGATGACGACGGCCGTGTTGGTGCATTGGCCGGCGAGGCTCGTTCCGCCGCCGCGGGAGAGCACCGGTGCGCCGCAGCGGCGCGCGACCTCGACCGCGGCCACCGCCGCGTCTGGCGTGCGGGGGATGACCACCCCGATCGGCACCTGGCGAAAGTTCGACGCGTCGGTTGAGTAGGCGGCCCGGGTGCCGTCGTCGAAGCGCACTTCGCCGTCGACGTGTTCGCGCAGCATCTTTTCCAGCTGTGCCGCTGCAACCGCCATCGCTGAGACTCCCTTCGGTCTTAGGCAAGTACTACCCGTGCCCGCGACGGTTATCCCGGATCGCTGTATGAACCCGGGGCCAGTGGCCGGAGCGGGTCGATTGCTACCTAGACGACAGAGTCAAAGAGCTGTCGCCGCAGGTGCTGACCAGTTAGGGACCGGCGGTTAGCCGGCCCTGCTGGCGGGTACGGAAACGACATGTCCACTCCGAATGAGCCGCCTGATCTGGACGACGTGATGGTGCCGACCGAAGAGACGCATCCCGACCATCGCGAGCATGCGAAAGAACCAAGGCACCTCGACGAGGATGACCTCGAGAGGCGCACCGAACACGAGCGCGAGATCGTCGACGCAGAACGGAGCGGCGAGTAGCCATGGCAAAGGTCGACGTTTCCGTTTCGGCTGACATGACGCCCGACGAGGCCTGGTCGTTAGCGTCGGACCTCAGCCGCTTCGACGAATGGCTGACGATCTTCCGCGGCTGGCGCAGTGAGGTGCCCGACGAGATCAAGAAGGGCACCGAGGTCGCCTCGTGTATCAGGGTGAAAGGCTTCCGCAACACCATCCGTTGGGAGGTCACCCAGTACGACCCGCCGTCGTGCATCGAGATGAAGGGCTGCGGCCGCGGCGGTGTTCGCATCGACCTGAACCTGACGATCAGCGACGAGGAGCACGGTTCGAAGTTCCATTTGAGTGCCGACCTGCACGGCGGGGTGCTGAGCGGGCCGGTTGGAAAACTCGTCGCCCGCGTGCTGAAGTCCGACGTGCACAAGTCGGTGGAGAATCTGTCCCGGTTGGAGTCGGCCGCCAACTAGATCGCTCGACTTCGAGATTCACGTTACGCAGGTGTCTCTCGAACTTCCTCTGCGTAACGTGAGTTTCGACGAACTGCGCCTGCTAGAACCAGCGGTCGCGCATCTCGATCGTGGTGCGGTCCAGACTCTCCAGCAGATCCAGCTGCGGGCCGGTTTTGGGCAGCTCGTAGCGGAAGAAGTAGCGTCCGGCTTGGCGCTTGCCATCGTAAAAGTTGCCGGTGGAGCTGTCCGCCGCGCACATCTGCTCCAGCCACATCCACGCGATCACCAGATGACCGGTCGCCTCCAGGTATACGGCGCTGTTGGCCAGCGCGGCCTCGATGTCACCGGATGCGAACATCGCAGTCGTAACCGCGACCAGCCGCCGCCATGACGCGTCGAGTTCGCTTGCCAGGGTGGCTAATTCACCACCACGATCCATCGCATGTGTCACGGTCCGGCCGACAGCGGCTGTCAACGCCGCCAGGCTCGCACCGTCGCGCTGAACCACCTTGCGGCCCAACAGGTCTAAACTCTGGATTCCGTGCGTACCCTCGTGAATCGGGTTGAGCCGGTTGTCCCGGTAGTGTTGCTCGACGTCATACTCCCGGGTGTAGCCGTAGCCGCCGTGCACCTGGATCGCGAGATCGTTGGCCGCCAGGCACCACTGAGACGGCCAGCTCTTGACGATCGGCGTCAGGATGTCCAGCAGCAACGTCGCTGCGTCTTCTTCCTCGGTGCTTTCCGGGCTGTGCGAGACGTCCACCAGACGCGCGCAGTACAGCGCCAACGCCAACGCACCCTCGACATATGACTTCTGCGCCAACAACATTCGCTTCACGTCGGCGTGCTCGCTGATCGGCACCTGCGGCGTAGCCGGATCCTTGGAGGTCACCGGCCGGCCTTGTGGCCGCGTCCGGGCGTAATCCAGCGACTTCAGGTATCCGGTGTAGCCGAGCGCGATCGCGCCGAGCCCGACCCCCAGCCGTGCCTCGTTCATCATGTGGAACATGTAGGCCAGCCCGCGGTGCGGCTCGCCGACCAGATAGCCGACGGCGCCGTCGAAGTTGAGCACTGTGTTGGTGATGCCACGAAAGCCCATCTTGTGGTTGAGCCCGGCTAGCACGACGTTGTTGCGCGGCCCGACTGACCCGTCACTAGACACCAGGCATTTCGGCACCACGAACAGCGAGATGCCTCTCGTTCCCGGCGGCCCGCCGGGGATCTTGGCCAGCACCAGATGCACGATGTTCTCGGTGAGTTCATGATCTCCGCCGGAGATCCACATCTTCGACCCGAACAGGCGATAGGTGCCGTCGGCGTGAGGCTCGGCGCGGGTGACGACGTCGGCAAGCGACGACCCGGCCTGCGGTTCGGACAGGCACATGGTGCCCGAAAACCGGCCTACCAGCATCGGTTTGACGAACGTCTCGATCTGGTCTGGGGTGCCGTGCTTGGCGAGCAGGTTCGCGTTGGCCAACGTCAACAGCACGTAGCCGGCGGTGCTGACATTCGCGGCGTGGAAGTAGGCCAGGCCCGCGCCGGCCACCACCGACGGCAGTTGCGCTCCGCCCAGTGCGGTGTCCATGCCCATCGCGATCAGGTCGGCGCGCGCGAACGCGTCCAGCGCCTCCTTCACCTCGGGGATGATCGTGACCGTCGTCCCATCGAACGTGGGTTCTTGCGCGTCGCCCTTCTTGTTGTGCGGCGCGAAGTACCGCGTTGCAACCTGCTCGCACAGGTCCAGCACGCCGGCGAAGGTCTCTTGCGAGTGCTCGGCGTAGCGGTCACGTTTGCACAGCTCGTCGACCCGTAGCCATTCATAGAGCAGGAAGTCGAGGTCACGGCGCGACAGCAGGGTCGACTTCATCATGTCGAGGTTAGTCGTCAAGCGGCCCCGGGTAGTGAGACTCTGATGGGGATGACTGCTGATTGGGACGAGAAAGAGCGGGATCCCGTCGAGGGCAGCCATGTCGAAGACGGCCGCGTCGAACACCCCTCCGCGGACGACTTCGCCCAGGCGCGGATTTTGCCTGCCGACCCGATGTGGTTCAAGAGCGCGGTGTTCTACGAGGTGCTGGTCCGGGCGTTCTACGACGCCAGCGCCGACGGATCCGGAGACCTGCGCGGGCTGACCGAGAAGCTGGACTATCTGCAGTGGTTGGGTGTCGACTGCCTGTGGCTGCCGCCGTTCTACGATTCGCCGCTGCGCGACGGCGGCTATGACATTCGCGACTTCTACAAGGTGCTGGAAGAGTTCGGTACCGTCGAGGACTTCGTCGCGTTGCTGGACGCGGCGCACCGGCGCGGTATTCGGGTCATCACCGATCTGGTGATGAACCACACCTCCGACTCGCATCCGTGGTTCCAGGAGTCCCGGCGCGACCCCGACGGCCCGTACGGCGACTTCTACGTGTGGAGCGACACCAGCGACCGCTACACCGACGCGCGCATCATCTTCGTCGACACCGAGGAGTCGAACTGGACCTACGACCCCGTGCGCCGCCAGTTCTACTGGCACCGGTTCTTTTCTCACCAGCCGGACCTGAACTACGACAACCCGGCTGTGCAAGAGGCGATGATCGACGTCCTGAGGTTCTGGCTCGACCTCGGCATCGACGGCTTCCGGCTGGACGCGGTGCCATACCTGTTCGAGCGGGAGGGCACCAACTGCGAGAACCTGCCGGAGACGCACGCGTTTCTCAAGCAGTGCCGCAAGGT
>DATBFF010000030.1:0-53941 GCA_036558625.1 Mycobacterium sp.
GGCCAATCAACAGCAATTCAACACCAACACCCTTTACATCACCCTGCCGGACAAGAATCTCCCGATTTTGCAGCCGGTACGTGACATTGCCGCGCTCACCGGCACGGGGTTCTTGGTGAACCCGATCCTTGACCTGATACAGCCGGCGGTCCGCGTGCTCGTCGAACTTGGTTACAACCGAACGATTCCGTACGGCCAGCCGACGACGTTCGGGCTGATACCGCCGATCCACCCGATCAAACTCGGTGTCGACTTGGTCAGGGCAGCTGTCGAAGGCGTGCAGGCCGCATTCCACGACATCGCCGGCGGAGCCCCGGCGCCGATCGCTCCACCGACGACGGCCATTTCCCCGAAGTCGCCGGCCGAGAATCTGTCCATCGCCGTGAACACGATGACGAGCGAAACGACCAGCTCTGCGCCCTCCGCGACCACCGCCGGGTCCGTCACGACGCTGACGCGGCGGACAACGCAGACCGCGCAGCCAGAACCGGCGCGCAAGACAACTCTTGCTCCGAAGAAGGCCGAGCAGAAGAACATCGGGCGGGCGTCCCCAAAGTTCTCGCCTAAGACGACGAAGCCGAGGGGCGAACAGACCCGCACACCGAATCGGCCGACGGCCCGCGCCGCCGCATAATTCGAGCGCCTACTGCTTCGCGTCGATCACCTTGCCGATGGTTTCGATGACCTCCACGAACGCCACGTCTGATGCTAACCCGCTGCGAATCAGACGATTTGGATGTAAGAGGCACGGCGTTTTGGCAGTGTCGAAGTCATGATGCAGAAGCCTCCGACCCCCGCCATCGAACGTGCGCACCGGGGGCACCTGAACTCGCTGCCCTTCGAGGACACCGGAGATTTCGACGACGCCGACCGCGGGTTCATCGCGGCAATGCAACCGTGCGTGGTCAAGGCCGCCGACGGTCGTGTGGTCTGGGACAACGACGCGTACGCATTTCTGACGGGTGATGCGCCGCCGTCGGTGCATCCCAGCCTGTGGCGGCAGTCCATGCTCGCCGCGAAGCAAGGGTTGTACGAAGTCGTCGAGGGCGTCTACCAAGTGCGTGGCTTGGACCTGTCCAACGTCAGCTTCGTCGAGACCGACACCGGCGTCATCGTGATCGACCCGTTGGTCTCCACCGAAGTCGCCGCCGCCGCGCTGGCGCTGTACCGCGCGCACCGCGGCGGTGAGCGGCCCGTGGTCGCAGTCATCTACACCCACAGTCACGTCGACCACTTCGGTGGCGTGCTGGGCGTCACCACCCAGGCCGACGTCGACGCCGGGAAAGTGAGTGTCCTTGCGCCCGAGGGCTTCACCGAGCACGCGGTGCAGGAAAACGTCTACGCGGGCCCGGCGATGGCGCGCCGCGCGAGCTACATGTACGGGACGGTGTTGCCGCGCGGGCCCCAAGGCCAGGTCGGGTGCGGACTCGGGCAAACACCGTCGACGGGGGAGGTGGCGTTGATCGTCCCGACCATCGACATCCGCGAGACCGGCGAGACGCACACGATCGACGGCATCGAGATCGAGTTCCAGATGGCGCCCGGTACCGAGGCGCCCGCGGAGATGCACTTCTACTTCCCGCGGTACCGCGCACTGTGCGTGGCCGAGAACGCAACTCACAACCTGCACAACCTGCTGACGCTGCGCGGCGCGCTGGTCCGCGACCCGCACGTCTGGTCCGGCTACCTCACCGAGGCGATCGAGAAGTTCACCGACGACGTGCAGGTCGCGTTCGCGTCGCACCACTGGCCGACGTGGGGCCGGGAACACATCGTGGAATTCCTGTCAACACAACGGGATCTGTACGCATATCTGCATGACCAAACCTTGCGGCTGCTGAACCAGGGGTACACCGGCACGGAGATCGCCGAGGAGTTCCAGATCCCGCCGGCACTGCGTAAGGCGTGGCACACCCACGGCTACTACGGGT
Organism: Mycobacterium sp.; assembly: GCA_036558625.1. Lineage (GTDB taxonomy): Bacteria > Actinomycetota > Actinomycetes > Mycobacteriales > Mycobacteriaceae > Mycobacterium. The sequence goes on from DATBFF010000030.1 coordinate 1,932, forward strand.
CAGTCAGCCACAATGTGAAGGCCGTCTACCAGCGGTACATGGGTTGGTTCGACGGAAACCCAGGCAGGTTGTGGGCGCATCCGCCTGAAGAGCTGGCGAAGCGGTACGTCGAAGCGCTGGGCGGTCTCGACCAGATGGTGGAGCTGGCGCAGAACGCGTTCGACAGCGGTGACTTCCGCTGGGCCGCAACACTACTGGACCACGCGGTGTTCGCGGACTCCGAGCATGCCGCTACCCGTGCGTTGTACGCCGACACGCTCGAGCAGCTGGCCTACGGCGCAGAGAATGCGACGTGGCGCAACTTCTTCTTATCCGGTGCCACCGAGTTGCGCGACGGCAACTTCGGCACCGCGACGCAAACGCTGTCGCCGACCATGCTCGCCCAGCTCACCCCGGAGCAGATGTTCGACACGTTGGCGATCAGCGTCAACGGCCCGCGGGCGTGGGACCTGGATCTCGCCATCGACGTCACGTTCGCTGATCTGGATGCCAACTACCGGCTCACCCTGCGCAACGGAGTTCTGGTGCACCGCAAGCGGGGAGCCGACGAGTCGACCGCGACAGCGACGGTGCACTTGGACACCAAGATTCGGCTGCTGATGTTCGCCGCCGGCGACCGCACCTCGCCCGGAGTCGACGTCACCGGCGACGCAGGCGCATTGCCGTCACTGCTGGCGGTGCTGGACAGGCCAGACCCCAGCTTCAACATCGTCACGCCCTAGGGGATGCCGCCGTCGGCCCGCACGATCGTGCCCGTCGTGAAACTCGACGCGTCGGACATCAAAAACAAAGCCGCACCGACGATTTCGGCAGGATTTCCGGCGCGTTGCAGCGAAAGAAAGCCAAAGCGGTTGCCACGGTCAGCGTCCAAGCCCCACGCCTTGCTGATGTCGGTGAGAAACGGGCCGGCCATCAACGTGTTCACCCGCACTGTCGGGCCCAACCCCTTCGCCAACGCCTCGGTCATCGCGTTGAGGCCGGCCTTCGCCGCGGCATACGGAACGATGTCCGGCCCCGGCCGCAGCGAACCGGTGGAGCTGACGTTGACGATCGAGCCACTGCCGGCGGCCACCATTCTTTCGCCGACGAGCGCCGACAACCGGAACGGCCCCTTGAGGTTCAGGTTGAGCACCGCGTCGAAAAGCTTTTCGGTCACTGACGTCAGCGACTCGTACAGCGGTGACATGCCCGCGTTGTTCACCAGCACGTCGACCTTGCCGAACCGCGCGTACACCGCGTCGACCAGCCCGTCGAGCTGATCCCACCGGCCGACGTGCACGGCGTACGGCATCGCGGCGCGGCCGGTCTCGCGGGTGATCTCGGCGGCGGTGGCCTCACACGACTCGATGTTGCGGCTGGCGACGACGACGTCGGCGCCGCACCGCGCCGCCGCGAACGCCATCTCGCGTCCGAGCCCGCGACTGCCTCCGGTGATCAGCACCACGCGGTCGGACAGGTCGAACAGGTTATCGGCGTATCCCGGCACGCATCTATGGTGGCATGCGTGCAACTGCTGCTGATCCGGCATGCGCTGCCGCTGCGCAGCAGGCCGGACGAAGGCGCCGATCCCGACCTGTCCGACGTGGGCTTCGAGCAGGCGCGGCGCCTCCCGGAGGCACTCGACCGGCAAACGATCTCACGGGTGCTCAGCGGTCCGCAGCGCCGCGCGGTGCAAACGGCCCAGCCGGTGGCGGACAAGCTGAACCTGCCGGTGGAGATCGACGACCGGCTCGCTGAATACGACCGCGATCTGGCGCACTACATTCCGATCGAGCACATCCGCACCGAATTCCCCGAGGAGTGGGACCGGCTGGCTGCGGGTCACCTGCCCAGCGGTGTCGACGAAAAGGCGTTCGTGGCACGGGTATTCGCTGCGCTCGACGACGTCGTGGCCAGCGGTGAGCACGATGACACGGTCGCGTTGTTCAGCCACGGCGGCGTGATCAACGTGATCCTGCACCGCATCCTCGGCACCGAGCGGCTGCTGCTGTTCCCCATCGACTACGCGTCGATCACCCGCCTGCGCTACTCCCGCCGAGGCGAGTTCACCGTCGCGGAGGTCAACGGTACCGAGCACGTGTGGGACCTGTTGCCCAGGAACGCGCCATGAGCCTCGCCGGCCTCGACCTCGACGCGCTGGACCGCTACCTGCAAGACCACGGTGTCCCGCGCACCGGTGCGCTGCGTGCCGAGCTGATCTCCGGCGGCCGCTCCAACTTGACGTTCGACGTGCGCGACGACGCGTCCGCCTGGGTGCTGCGCCGCCCGCCGCTGCACGGCCTGACCCCGTCGGCGCACGACATGGCCCGCGAATACCGGGTCGTCGCGGCACTCGCGGACACGCCGGTTCCCGTCGCACCCGCCGTCGTGCTGTGCGACGACGACGCGGTGCTCGGCGCGCCGTTCGCGATGGTGCGCTACGTCGACGGGCGCGTGATCCGCACCCGCGACGAACTGCAAACGCTGGGCGGCCCGGACGCTATCGATGCCTGCGTCAACAGTCTCATCCGGGTGCTGGCCGACCTGCACGCGGTGGACCCCGCGTCCGTCGGGCTCGCCGACTTCGGCCGCCCCGACGGCTATCTCGAACGGCAGGTCCGCCGGTGGGGTGGCCAGTGGCAGCACGTCAGCCAGCCCGGTGACCCCCGTGACACCGACGTGCAACGGCTGCATTCCGCTCTCGCGCAAGCGGTTCCGCGGGAAAGCGGAGCGTCGATTGTGCATGGCGACTATCGCATCGACAACACGATCCTGGACGCCGACGATCCCGCGACCGTGCGTGCCGTCGTCGACTGGGAGATGTCCACCCTCGGTGACCCGCTCAGCGACGTCGCGCTGATGTGCATCTACCGCGATCCCGCCATGGACTCCATCGTCAACCTGCCCGCCGCGTGGACGTCGCCGCTGCTGCCGTCGGCCGACGAACTCGCACAACGGTATTCGACGATGTCGGGCCGACCGCTGACTGACTGGCCGTTCTACATGGCGCTGGCGTATTTCAAGCTGGCGATCATCGCCGCGGGTGTCGACTTCCGTGACCGGCTGGCCAGTGGTGGCGGCGAGCCCGACTGGGTCGGCGAGGTCGTATCGCCACTGATCGCGGCGGGATTGAAGGCGTTCAAGGCGTGATCAAGCGGTGGCTGCTCGGCGCACTGGCGGTTCTTGTCGCCGCGGTGGTCGTCGTCAACCTGACCGTCGCCCGGCTACCGTCGACGCCACCACCGAGGGGAAAGTTCCTGGCCGTCGACGGACGCAACATCCACTACATCGAGCAACCCGGTCACGGCACACCCGTACTCATGCTGCACGGGCTGCCCGCCACGCTGCACGACTTCGACCCGGTGCTCGCCAAATTGCCGGGCGCGCACGTCTTCTCGATCGACCGGCCCGGGTTCGGCTGGTCGACGGGCGGATGGGCGCCGTTCCAACAACAGATCGACATCGTGCACACGTTCCTCACGCAGTTGCACATCGGCCCGGCAATCGTGGTGGGCCATTCGTTCGGCGGGTCGCTGGCCCTGGGGCTCGCACGAAAGTATCCGCACGACGTCGCGTATCTGGTGCTGCTCGCGGCCGCCGCCGGCGGCATGCGGTCGTTCACGCAAGACAAAGTGCAGGCCCGCTACGTCCTGTTCAGCCACCTGCCGGTGATCGACCCGATCATCAGATGGACATTCGGCAACATCGCTTTGAGACTTTCGGCGTACTTCGGCTCACGCAGTGCGTTCACACCGGAGGCCGTGCCCGCCGACTACACGCACCGGCTGCTGGCGGTGACACTCAAGCCCGCCAACGCCGAATCGTTCGCCCGTGAACAGTTGGAGTTCGACACGACAGCGCAATGGCTCGACGACAACGCGGCACAGATCCGCGTGCCGGCCGTCGAAATCGCGGCGCGAGACGACAAGCTGGTGCCGATCGCCCATGCCCGGCGTCTTGCGGAGACGCTGCCCGGACTGCGGCTGGTCACCGTCGACGGAAACCACATGATTCCGTACACGCACCCCGATGTCGTCGCTGCGGAGATCACCGCCGCCGGGCAGGGCCGCTAGCGGCACGCAGGTTCTTGCGCGCCGCCAATCGCAGCTGCAGAATCCGGGCGGCACCGGTCAGCACCGCGACCCCTGCTCCGCATATCGCCGACACCAAAATCGCCACTGCGACCGGGGTGTCCCACTGCCAGCCCAGGAAGTGAATTGTCGTGGCACCGGTGTTCTGGGCGATGAAGATCACCAGGATCACCAATATCAGCAGTCCCACGATCAGCGCCGTCCACGCCGCAGCGGTCCGGGTGAATTTGACGGCTGACGGCGGCAGCGGCCGCGACGCCGCCTCGGCGGACATGGGCCGCACTGGTTCGACCACAGGCGGCGGCTCGGGCACTGGCCCAGGCCCGGGCTCTGGGGGCACGGGCGGATTCGTCATACCTTCATATTGCCTCTTCGCAACGAGAATTAAACGCATTACGCGTTAGGGTCACGTATGCGGACGCGATGGTGGCGCTCGGCGGTGCCCGTCGCGCTCGCCGTGGTGCTCGCCGGGTTGCTCGCCGGCTGCGGAAGTGCCAATCCGCTTGGCGGCGGTCCCGTGTCGGGTGACCTGAAGTCGATCATCGTCGGCTCCGCCGATTTCCCGGAGTCGAAGATCATCGCCGAGATTTACGCGCAAGCGCTGGACGCCAACGACTTCACCGTCCGGCGCCAGCTCGGGATCGGCAGCCGCGAGGCGTACATCCCGGCGGTACGGGATCATTCGATCGACCTGATCCCCGAGTACACCGGAAACCTGCTGCAGTACTTCGACCCGAAAACAACGGTGACGAGCTCCGACGCCGTCGTGCTTGCGCTGCTGCGTGAGCTGCCCGGCGACCTGTCGATCCTGACGCCGTCACCCGCATCCGACACCGACACCGTGGCCGTCACCCGCGACACCGCCACGAAGTGGGCACTTCAGACCATCGGCGATCTGGCCGCACATTCCGCGGAGGTGAAGTTCGGCGCGCCGTCGGAGTTCCTCACCCGCACCGAAGGACTGCCCGGACTGAAGAAGAACTACGGCCTGGACATCAGCCAAGGCAACTTCGTCGCGCTCAACGACGCCGGCGGCCCGGCCACCGTGCGTGCGCTGGTCAACGGCGACGTCACGGCGGCCAATATCTTCAGCACCTCGCCGGCCATCCCGCAGAACGATCTCGTGGTGCTCGCCGACCCGAAGAACAACTTCCTGGCCGGAAACGTCGTCCCGCTGGTGAGCTCGCAGAAGAAATCCGACCCACTCAAGACCGTCCTCGACGCGGTGTCGGCCAAGCTGAGCACCGAAGCCCTGATCCAGCTCAACACGTCAGTCTCGGGCAACTCCGGCGTCGACCCGGATGAAGCCGCCCGAAAGTGGGTGCGCGACAACGGCTTCGACAAGCCCATCAAATGATCACCTTCGACGGCGTCACCAAGACGTACCAGGACGGCACCGTCGCCGTCGACAATCTCACGTTGGATGTGCCCGCAGGCACCATGGTCGTGTTCGTCGGCCCGTCGGGCTGCGGCAAGACCACGTCGATGCGGATGATCAACCGGATGATCGAACCGACATCGGGCACGCTCACTGTCGACGGCACCGATGTCACCACCCTCGATCCGGTCAAGCTGCGGCTCGGGATCGGGTACGTGATCCAAAGTGCCGGGCTGATGCCGCATCAACGAGTGATCGACAACGTCGCGACTGTGCCGGTGCTGCGGGGGCAATCCCGTCGCGCCGCACGCCGTACGGCACTCGAGGTAATGGAGCGGGTCGGGCTGGACCCCAGGCTGGCGAGCCGCTACCCGGCGCAGCTGTCCGGCGGGCAGCAGCAGCGCGTCGGGGTGGCACGTGCCCTGGCCGCCGACCCGCCGATCCTGTTGATGGACGAGCCGTTCTCCGCCGTAGACCCAGTGGTCCGCGAGGAGCTGCAGGCCGAAATGCTGCGCCTGCAAAGCGAATTGCACAAGACGATCGTATTCGTCACCCATGACATCGACGAAGCCGTCAAACTCGGCGACCGGGTGGCGGTGTTCGGGCCCGGTGGCGTGCTGCAGCAGTACGACGAGCCCGGTCGGCTGCTGTCGAATCCGGCCAACGGCTTCGTCGCCGGGTTCATCGGCGCCGACCGCGGCTACCGGCGGTTGCAGTTCTTCCACGCGTCGGGAGTGGCGCTGCACGACGTCAGCGGCGAAGTGCCCGGCGGTGGAACGCTTTTGCGGCCCGACGGCACGTTGCGTCAAGCGCTCGATGCGGCGCTGTCGTCACCATCCGGGATCGGGCTCGCGGTCGACGCCGACGGTGATGTGATCGGCGGCTTTCGGGCCGAAGACGTTCTCGACGCCCTCGAGAAGCAGCGATGAGGTACCTGGTCACGCACCTCGACGACGCGTGGGCGCTCACCGTAATTCACTTGCGGTTGTCGTTGATCCCGGTGCTGCTCGGCCTGCTCATCGCGGTGCCACTGGGCGCACTGGTGCAGCGCACGACGGTGCTTCGCCGGCTCACGACCGTGACCGCGAGCATCGTCTTCACGATCCCGTCGCTGGCGTTGTTCGTGGTGCTGCCGCTGGTCATCCCCACGCGCATCCTCGACGAGGCCAACGTGATCGTCGCGCTGACCCTCTACACCACCGCGCTGTTGGTGCGCGCGGTGCCCGAAGCGCTGGACGCGGTCTCCGCGCAAGTGCGTGACGCTGCGACGGCCATCGGATACCGGCCGTTGGTGCGGATGCTGAAAGTCGATCTGCCACTGTCGATTCCGGTGCTCGTCGCCAACCTGCGGGTGGTGGCCGTCACCAATATCTCGATGGTGTCGGTCGGCTCGGTGATCGGTATCGGCGGGCTCGGCACCTGGTTCACCGCCGGATACCAGGCCGACAAGAGCAATCAGATCGTCGCCGGCATCATCGCGATCTTCGTGCTCGCGATCGTCGTCGACACGGCGATCTTGGTACTCGGCCGGCTGGCCACACCGTGGGTGCGGGCGCGATGAACTTCCTTCAGCAGGCGTTGTCCTACATCTTCACCGCGGCCAACTGGAGCGGGAACGCCGGGCTGCTCGCCCGCATCGAGGAGCATCTGCAGTACACGTTCGTCGCGGTCGCGGTCTCGGCGCTGATCGCGCTCCCGATCGGTCTGCTCGTCGGGCATACCGGCCGGGGCACGATCGTCGTCGTCACGGGCGTGAACGCGCTGCGGGCACTGCCGACGCTGGGCGTGCTGCTGCTTGGGGTGCTGCTGTGGGGCCTGGGCTTGCTGCCGCCGACAGTTGCTCTGATGCTGCTCGGCATTCCGCCGCTGCTGGCCGGCACCTACGCCGGGATCGCCAATGTGGACCCCGCCGTCGTAGACGCGGCGCGCGCGATGGGCATGAGCGAGATGCGCGTGCTGACCCGCGTCGAGGTGCCCAACGCGCTGCCGCTGATTCTCGGGGGCCTGCGCACCGCGACGCTGCAAGTGGTCGCGACCGCCACCGTCGCCGCGTACGGCAGCCTCGGCGGTCTGGGCCGGTACCTGATCGACGGGATCAAGGTGCGCCAGTTCTACATCGCGTTGGTTGGTGCGCTGATGGTCACCGCGCTGGCCCTGGTGCTCGATGCGCTGTTGGCGCTGGCGGTGTGGCTGTCGGTGCCCGGTACGGGGCGGCTGAGCCGGGTGCCTACGCCGTTGGTGGACGACGAGGCGTTGCTGGAGCCTCAGGGCCGGCGACATCAACCGCCGCCGGCATTACGACGCTCTTCGGAGGCGGACGAAGCGCGCGGTGGCCCGTCGCTTACCGTAGACGGGTGAGCGAAGGCCCCTCCGAAGTGGAATCGAGCGCTTGGCCGGCGACGTTGACCTGGCGCGCCCATGAATGCGTCCGCATGGAGTCGACGCGAGTCCACCTGTCCGGCAACCGAATCAAGGCTTACGGGCGGATCGTCGCTGCGGCCACTGATGCGCATCCGGCGTTCAGCGCGTCGTACAATCTCGTCACCGACGAAGCCGGCGGGACGAAACGGCTGTCGCTCAGCGTGACGCTGGCCGAACGTGACCGGCAGCTGTCCATCTCGCGCGACGAAGAGGACATGTGGTCGATCGTCGACCACCAGGGCCAGTCCCGCGGTTCGTTCGACGGCGCCCTGGACGTCGACATGGTCTTCAGTCCGTTCTTCAACACGTTGCCGATCCGCCGCACCGGGGTCTATCAGAGCAGCCAGTCGGTGACGGTGCCGGTGGTGTATGTGACGCTGCCGGAGTTCGCGGTCAATCCCGCGACGATCACCTACAGCGGCGGGTCCGACGGGATCAAGGTGGGCTCGCCGGTTACCGAGGCCACCGTCACCGTCGACGACGACGGGTTCATCCTCGACTATCCCGGACTGGCGGAACGGATCTGATCACGCCGCCCGCGCGCCCGGCCGCGGCGAGCTGCTGGCGCCAGTTTTCGTCGCCGACGGCGACGCCGGCGATCTCGTAGCGCGAGAAGCTGTCGTAGCGGGTGCGGGCAGCGTGGCCGTTGTCGACCAGATCGGCGACGTTTCCGAGCTGGGCGAGCGCGAGCGAGGCGTAGGTCAACAGCTCGATGGTCCGATGCAGCACCGGCAGCAGCTGCTCGGCGTTGGATTCGCACATCGCGCGGACAAGCTCTGGTGCGGTGGCGGCCACACGGGTCGCGTCGCGAAACGATCCGGCCGCGAGCGCGAATGCGAGCGGTACCTCACCGGCGGTGACCGCGACGGCCTCAGAGACCAGGTGGGGTAGGTGCGAGATCGCGGCGGCGGCTGCGTCATGCTCGTCGGAGCGGGCCGGAACGACGATGGCCTGGCAGTCCAGAGCCAGCTCGGTGACCGTCGTGAAGCAATGCGGGTCGACGTGGTCGTCGACGCAGACCACCCACGGCGCGCCTCTGAACATGAGAGCGTGGCCAGCCGCCCAGCCGGACTCGGTGGTGCCGGCCATCGGGTGTCCGCCGACGAACTTCGATTGCAGGCCGGCTTGCTGAACCTCTTGCAACACAGCCACTTTCACGCTGGTGACATCGGTGAGCGGATTGTCGGGGGCCATGTCGCGGATGTAGGGCAACAGGATCGCCAGCGCGGGTGCCGGAACCGCCAACACGATCAGCGCCTCGCGCGCCGCGGCCTTGCCCAGTGCCTCGTCGAGGTGCGTGGTGACGTCGAAGCCGTCGAAGCGGGCCCGCGCGGCAGCGTCGACGGAGCGGTTGTAGCCGAACACTTCCCGGTCGGCCTTGGCGGCGGCGCGCATAATCGAGCCGCCGATCAAGCCCAGGCCGAGCACGCATACCGGCGTCTTCTGCATGTGTTCCAGGTTGGCACATTCGCCCTGGGCACGGTTGCTCAGATAGTGGTCAAGGTGCGCGATTGCGGACTACCGTATGCGGCCATGGGACCACAGCGTGGACCGGCGAAGGACCGGGCTCCGGATACTCCGGAGGGTTTCGCGGTAGCTGTGGTCCGGGAGGACGGCAGGTGGCGGTGTACGCCGATGCGGGGCAGCGCGATGAGCAGCCTGACGGCCGCTGACACAGAGCTGCGTGAATTGCGAAGCGCCGGCGCGGTGTTCGGGCTGCTGGACATCGACGACGAATTCTTCATCATCGTGCGGCCGGCGCCGTCGGGGACGCGGTTGTTCTTGTCGGACGCGACGGCGGCACTGGACTACGACATCGCCTCCGAGGTGCTGGAGAAGCTGGATGCCGACATCACCGAGGACGAGCTCGAGGACGCCGACCCGTTCGAGGAGGGCGACGTGCACATCCTGTCCGACATCGGCCTGCCCGACGACGTGCTGCGGGTGATCCTGTCCGACACCGATCTGTATGCCGACGAGCAGCTGGGCATGATCGCGGCGCGGATGGGCTTCTCCGACGAGTTCGCCGCGGTGCTCGACCGCCTCAATCGGTGATGGTGCGCTTGGCTTTCGTTATTGCACCCACGGTCGTGAAATCCGCGAAGTGACGACCCTCCATGCAATCTCGCGGTGACGACGACCTGATCCGAGTCGCGCTGGAGGCTGCGGCGACGGCCGGGCCGCGGGATGTGCCGGTGGGGGCGGCGGTATTCAGCGCCGACGGCGTCGAGCTGGCGCGCGCGGTCAACGCGCGCGAGGCCTCAGGCGATCCGACCGCGCATGCGGAGATCCTGGCGCTGCGGGCCGCGGCCAGCGTCCTGGGTGACGGGTGGCGGCTGGTGGGCACGACGCTCGCGGTGACGGTCGAGCCGTGCACGATGTGCGCGGGCGCGCTGGTGATGGCAAGGGTCGCGCGGCTGGTGTTCGGAGCGTGGGAACCGAAGACCGGCGCGGTCGGGTCGCTGTGGGACGTGGTGCGTGACCGCCGGCTGAACCACCGCCCGGAGGTAGTCGGCGGCGTGCTGGCTGCCGAGTGCACGGCGCCGCTGGAGGCGTTCTTTGCTAGGCAACGATTGGAATGAGCCTGCGGTCGGCCGGTAAGCTGACCCGCGGTGGCGTGTCCGAGCGGCCTAAGGAGCACGCCTCGAAAGCGTGTGACGGGTAACCCCCGTCCGAGGGTTCAAATCCCTCCGCCACCGCCAAATTTTTTACTTAGCCTGCGTGCCGCTGGCTTTCTTGTTGTTTCCGTGAAACACCGAACTCGGGTCATCGGGGTTAGCGGTAGCCCCGTCCGTTGACGACGCGGCAGTGGTGTTCTTGGTTGCGGTGGTAGTGGATCGCGTGGCCGCACCGGCTCTGTTAAGTCGCGGCTGTGTGGCTCGCGGGAAGATCGGCGTTACTGCATCCGCCAGGGCGGCCGTACCCATGCCCAGCCTGCGGGTCTTCCTTGCTTCGGTGGCCGTCGGAGCCGGGTCAGTTGCTGCGATTGCGGTTGTCGGGGTCAGGCTCAGCGGCACCGTGGTTTGCTCGGGAGCCACTGTCGGATCGGAGACCACCGACGTCGATGGCGACGGCGTAGGCGAGCTCGCGGGCGGGGTGATGGTGGGGAAGGGGACCGGGCGAATGTAGGCGGTCTCGATGTTGGCCTTCAGCCGCGCGTTCAACGACGGGAGGAAGAATGCAGCCACTCCCAGTATGGGAACGTTCTTTGTTGGCGTCAGGACATAGGTTATGTCGCCCGGCTCACCGACGTCGGCCGAAGTCCACACTGCATTTGCCGGGTCGTTGATGTCGACCTTGCTGTAGTTGTGAAGGTGCCCGATCAAGCTTCCGACGGTGGCATTGACTGCGGCCAGCCAGTAATACGGAGACTCGGTGTTCGTAGGGAAATCAGCGACGCCGTCGTACTGGCGGGCGATATCAAGCACCTCGTAATTGCTTTGTGGCCATATCACACCGTTGGGGGTAGCGATGCCGCCGAAGGCACGGGTGGGGTTGCCGATCAATAGGAACGACATCACATCCGGCGAGGGGATATCAGGGTCGTTGATGTGCTGCATAAGCCACTTCGCGACCGCCGTCGCCCCCTCGCTGTAGCCGAACACGACGATCCTGTCGGCCGACGTGGTGGAGACGGCCTTCTGCAAGGCGTTTACGCCTGACGCGTCATTGAACGGGAAGTAGCGCACCCTGACACAGGTGTTGGGACTCTGGCAGACCGTTCTCTGCAACTCGACGTGCAGATTGGTTCTTGTTGGACTGACCGATAGGACCGTTGCCGGACTGGGGATGGGCGGCACGGAGGCGGCCTTGGCGGTCGGTGTGGCGACAACGGGTAGCAAAGCTGCGATCACGGCAAGACTCCCGGCTACCCGGCTCTTACGGGGGGCGCCCACGTTAGGAGCCTCTTACGTAGTAAAGCCAACCGTTGTTGGCGCTTCGTGTCATCAGACCTGTCCCCGTGCCTCGCAATGTGTTTGCTCACTGTAGACCCCTCGGGCGAAAATTTACGCCGTATAACCTGAGAATCTGCTCGTGGTTTCATCGCGAATTGTCGATCGCCCGTAGGCCAGGACCTTGTAGCGGAACAGGGTTCAAACGCCTCGGCCACCGCCAGCATCGTGTCGCTGACTCATCAGCCGTAGTGCCCGCTGAGCCCCGCCGCCGGCAGGCGACTGGGATGCATGCCACGACGCCCAAGCAGATTTACGCGATCGCCGATTTTCGCTCGATCGGCTTTCGGCGAGCTCTACAATTTGGGATAAGCCGGGTCGGGGCTGACCGAGAGAAGGCCTGACGATGAGATTCACAATTTATCGCCTGGCAATAGTCGTCGCCGCAGTCCTGACGCCGCTGGCATCCGTGGCGCTGGTGTCGCCGGGAGTGGGTAACGCCACCGGATGCGGCCCGGGGACCGTATACGACGCGCCCTCCGACACCTGCGTGGCCGCACCACTTCCACCGCCACCCCCGCCTCCGGCGCCTGCGTGGCACGGTGATCCGACGCCGGGCTTTTCGGTGGGCATCTGCGCGCCGATCCGCTTTATTTCGTTGTGCACCGGTTTCTAGACGCCGTAACTATCGCTGATTGTCCGACCTGTAACGCCATTTATTTCGGGCTTCGTCGGCACGACCAACGTCAGTGACCCTGATGTCGTAGAAATGTCAGAAGTTACTGTAGTTATTCAGGAGTTTTTGGCATTCTGCTGACATCCTCTGCTGCCTCGTCGTCGGCACGGACACCTGGACGCCGTTGCGACGGAAGTGGGTGCAGTACCCTACGCATCAGCCGTCACTCAGACCGACGGTCGCACGGGAGGGAACATGGTGAATGTCCTTGGAGGAGTAGCGGCGTCAGTCGTCGGCGCGAGCCTTGTAACTCTTGGTTACGCGAGCCCAGCGTGGGCTGACGATTTCAGCGGCAGCTACACCATCGACATGAACGGCAAGACGGCCACCTGGGCCGTAACCCCTTGTGGTGGAGACTCTTTCAATCCTTGTGTGCATGTAGCTCAAACCGGCGGCGAGATGGCGCCATGGCAGGCCGATGCGTACCTGTCGGTCGGTTACTGGACATTGTCCGTAAATCGGCCCGACACGATCAGCTGTGACGACGGCGAGAACCACCCCGCACAAACCACCTATTCGTGGGACGCCGTCGCGCTGTCCGGATGGCTTGGTGCTCACGACCCTGGGGTCTGCGGTGGTGATCCCAAATCGCTTGCCGCGCCGTTCACGTTGACGAAGGTGGGGGCCGCCGAGATACCCCTGTCCCCTCCCGCTGAGCCCGCTCCGCCGCCGCCCGCTGAGCCCGCCGCGCCGCTACCCGCCGAAACACCGTTGGGCGCGGCCGAGATGGCGCCTCCACCCGCTGAGACTCCTCCCGCCGAACAATAGCCTCCCCCAACGCAATTGGGCCCTCAAAGAGGCGGCCGACTACGTCGACGATCACTTACACAAGTCGATGATCTGCTTCCTTGAATCATCGCCGCGAGCCAGCCGGGCCGCCTGATCACTATCGGTGTTCTTCTCGCCGGCCAGCGCGTTGATCCCGATGTCCTGCAGGTCGTACGCGAACCCGCGAACAGCCTTGGCCAAGTCGGCCGGTGTATTCGAATCCAGACTGTTCAACAGGTACACCCCGCCGCCGAGCAGTGCCAAGCGCGCGTTACCGGCAACGGCCGTCAGCGCCACCGGGTCGGTGCCCAGGTCGGCGTGGGTTTGCAGCTGCACGGCCTTACTGACGGTGTTGAAGGCAGAGCACACGCGGGCCTTCGAGTCACCGGGCAGATTGGGGTTGCCGCCGCCTGCGGCCGATGCCGAAGTCGACGTGGAGCCCCCGCTCACCAGCGACCAGATGGCCACGGCCACAGCGACTACCGCGACCAACAACGCGAGCGGCGCTATCCAGCGGTTCAGTCCCGGCGATGCCGCATGTGTGTGAGGAGAACGAGCATGACCATCTGCGGGTAATTCAGGCATTGGGCGATGATAGCGAGCGGTCCAAGCTATCTGCTTCGTAGACGCAGGCCAGCCGTGTATTAAGAGGGAGATGGATAACACGCCCCGGAAAGCGCCCGGCTCGATGCGGCTGCGTGAATCGATGGTCCGGCGGCTGCATCGCCGATCGGCGTCCGCGGGGGAGATCACGCTGCCGGCCGTTCCGGGCATGCTCGACGAATACGTGCGGATCTGCGACCGCATCTTCGCCGCTTTGGGCCGAAGGTTTACGCCCGAAGAACTCGAATCGCTGCGAACCGTCATCGCGGGGCAGTTGGCCGAGGCCTACGCAGCCACCCAGCGGTCAAACATCGTCATCTCGTACAACGCTCCGATCGGCCACGTCGTGAACTACCACGTACGTGCCCAGTGGTGGTCGGTCGAGGGGGCCTATGAGAACTGGCTGAAGGATCGCAAGCCGCCGCTGTTCGGCAGCGAACCGGATGCGCGGGTGTGGGCGCTGGCGAACGAAGCGCTCGATCCGAAATCGTATCGGGTGCTTGATATCGGTGCCGGTACCGGACGTAACGCTTTGGCCTTGGCCAGACGGGGGCACCCGACCGATGTGGTCGAGATGACGCCGAAGTTCGCCGCAATGATCCGTTCGGATGCCGAACGGGAATCGCTGAACGTGCGCGTGCTTGAGCGTGACATCTTCACGTCCGGGGCGGATCTACGCCACGAATACGATCTGATCCTTCTGTCGGAGGTGGTGTCCGATTTCCGGACGACGAAGCAGTTGCGGGACCTGTTCGTGTTGGCCGACCGTCATCTGGCGCCCAGCGGGCGCTTGGTGTTCAACGCCTTTTTGGCTCGCGAAGGCTACGAGCCCGACGATGCTGCGCGTGAACTCGGGCAGCAGACGTATACGAGCATCTTCACGCGGGACGAGATGTCCGACGCCACTGAGGGTTTGGCGCTTGACTTGGTGACTGACGACTCTGTGTACGAGTACGAGAAGGCGCATCTGCCGCCAGGCGCTTGGCCGCCCACCAGTTGGTACGCCGAGTGGGTCAGCGGCCAGGACGTGTTCGACGTCGAGCGGGAGAAGTGTCCAATCGAGATGCGTTGGCTCGTCTACTGGAAAGCTGGCTGGGCACCGCAGTCTTAGGGCCGCACGAACCGTTGTAACTACGGATTAGCCGTCAGTGCCGGCCTTTCCGGGCTGACCCGCGCCGCCGGGGGAGCCGGTGTTGCCGGCCTTGCCTTGTGTTGCCGTTCCGATCACCGCGATGGCAGTTCCGCCTGCGCCGCTGGCGCCGCCTTTGCCGCCCGCGCCGGTGCTCTTGCCGCCGGCTCCGCCCGTGCCGGCTGTGCCTGCCGTGCCTGGGGTGCCGGACAACCCGCCGCCGCCGCCCTTGCCGGCATGACCGCCGTCGCCGCCGTCACCTCCGTTGCCGGCGTTGCCGCCCTTGCCACCGTTTCCGCCGTTGCCGGCAATCGCAGTCCCGAGGGCGGCCGTCGCAGCGCCCCCGAGAAAACCGGAACCGCCGTCACCGCCATTGGTGCTGGAGTCGCCGCCCTTGCCGCCATTAGCACCGTTACCTCCGGGACCGCCGACGCCGAACAACCCGCCGCTGCCGCCGTCGCCGCCGTTGCCTCCGTTGGAGCCGTTGCCACCGGGCGCGCCGTTGCCCCCGTTGCCGCCGTCGCCGCCGTTACCCGCCTGGGCATCCCCGGCGACGAGCGACGTCGCGGCACCGCCGAGGCCGCCCGGGCCACCCGCAGCCCCGGTGGCGCCATTGCCGCCCATGCCGCCCTTGCCGCCGCTGGAATTGCCGCCTACCGGCAAAGACAGCCCGATGCCACCCGGCCCGCCGAGGCCGCCGATCCCGAGCGTTCCACCCGTCCCGTCGCCACCCTGGCCGCCATCGCCGCCGTCCTGGCCTGCGACACCGACAATCGGCAGGCCCGCTTTGCCGGGCAGGCCGGATACGCCGACGATCGGGTTCACCAACGTGTTCGGACCGTTGGCGCCGAGGCCGCCGTTGCCTCCGGCTCCACCTTTGCCGAACAGCGAGACGATGCTTGCGCTGCCACCGGCGCCGCCGTTACCGCCCCGCATGGCGATACCGGTTAACGATTGGTTGTAACCGTTGCCGCCGTTGCCGCCGTTGCCGCCGTTGCCGAAGAGAAGTCCGCTGCTGCCGCCTTTGCCGCCGTCGGCGCCGTCGCCACCATCCCCGCCGTTGCCGCCGTTGCCGAAGAGGAATCCGCCGTTGCCACCGTCGCCACCGGCCACTCCCGCGACCAAGCTGGTGTAGCCTTTGCCCCCGTTGCCCCACAAGAGGCCGCCGTCTTGGCCGTCGGGACTCAGGATGGTGCCGTTGGCGCCGTTGCAGATCAGTCCGCACGAGTTTCCGATGGCAGCCCCGACGACGCTCCCGACAAAGTCGGTGAGTGTGCCGGCATGCGCGGGTGGAGCTGTCGACCGCGATACTCCCGATGCTGCTATTTGAGTCGGGGTTTCCGCGCTGGACCCGAAAAGGTCCAACCACCAGTTCGTAGAGTCGGCATGCGCTGTCGGAGCGGCCAACACCGATAGTCCACCGGGTGCGACCAAGACCACCCCGGCCCCGCCAATGAGCGCGGCCGCCGCCAGCATCGGCTTCGTAGACCGTCGCGAACCCGAATGCCGGCCGCGGGAGTGTGCGTGGTGCTTGGACATACAGGACCCCTCAGATCATCTGAATACTGTTGTCTACGGCGTCAGCAACGTATCACCGGGACGGTGCGTCCACGCCGAATTTGAGATCAGTTCCCTCGGCAAATTCGGCACGCGAAGTAACTGCTTGATATTTACGAAGATCGGGAAATTGCGACAGCGGCTGTGTCAGGGCATTGCGGTGCGGTGGACAGGTGGACGGGGCAGCCGAGTCCGGCATTAGGACGAATGGCTGAGCAAAGAAGTTTCCCGTGGTCCAAAACCGGCTCGGAGCTTCAATCGGCCGCTTTTCGACGGCGAGTCAGGCCCGCTCGGCATACAAAGACAACGGCCCGCCGCGGCAAGCACCGCGGCGGGGCGTCGTTCGCTCTTTGGTCAGCCGGCCATGAACTGGTCGTAGGCCGACGCGAGGTCCGGCGGCAGCACCGTCACGTTGCACTGATGCTGCTTGTCGCCGATCGGAGCCAGAATGCCACGCAGGTCGTAATACTCCTGCGGGTGCGCGGTGAAGTAGCCACGCAGATTGCTGGCCGCCTCATCGCGCGGCTGGTTGAACGCCGCGCTGACGGCCTGGTTGGCACCGGGGTGCGCGTCGAGGTAGGCACGCGCCGAGCCGGTCACCGAACTCACGGTGCCGGCCACTCCGCTGGCGCTGCACTCATCAGGCGTCGCAGCTGCGGTCGGCGCAGCGATCGTCGCGGCCGCGAGACCCCCGAGCAGGCTGCCGGCACAGATGCCGGCGACTCGCCGGCGCAGGGTGATACCACTGGTTTTCATCATTCTTTTCCTTCATGTTGCGAATTTGGGGCGCAGTCCCCCCGTCCCGAAAACCAAAGTAGCCGAACGAAAACCGATTCAAACCCGGGCGCGTAGCCGCCTGCGCGCGCATCGGGCCGCGTTACGCCCCAACGAAGTGATCTCGGCCTCAATCTGAGCCGATTTGGCTACCCGATCATTGATAATTCTCAGAAACCGGCCGCTGGCCTTAGGTGATCGTGATCTGCGACGTGACCGAATTGTTACGCTCACCGACCCCGCATTCGGGCCAATTCCCAGCCCGTCTCGGCCAGCCCGCGGTACCGGTCGCGGAACGTGGCCGCGCGAGCGTCGGCGGCGTTGCCGTCCAGCCCGCGCCGGTACACACCGGCGGTGATCGACGCGAGCCGAAACATCGAGAAGATGACGTAGACATCCAGCGACTCGGGAACATCGCGGCCCACGTGCCCGCAGTAGCTTGCGACGAACGCATCCTGGTCGGGAATTCCGGTGTCGGCCAGGTTTTCGCCGGCCACGCCGCTTCGGCCGGATAGCTCGTCGGGGCGCAGGTGGTAGGTCAGGCAGGTGTAGCCCAGGTCAGCCAGCGGGTGCCCGATTGTCGCAAGTTCCCAGTCCAGCACCGACACCACCCGCGGCTCGGTCGGATGGATCAGCACATTGCCCAGCCGATAGTCGCCGTGCGCAATGCACGCCGGCTCGTCGTCCGGCGGCAGGTGCTGCGGCAGCCACTGCGCCAGCAGGTCCATTTCTGGCATTTCCTCGACCTGCGCGGCCTGCCACTGCCGCGTCCACAACGCCACCTGGCGCTGCATGTAGCCGTCCGGCTTGCCGAAGCCTTCCAGCCCGACCGCGCGCCAGTCCACGCGATGCAATGCGGCAAGCACCCGCGCGAGGTCTTCGTAGACGGCGGCGCGGTGCTGCGCCGACCCTTCACGCATGACCCGGTCGGGAAAGATCCGTCCCGCAACGTAGTCCATCACGAAAAACGTTGTGCCGATTACGGATTCGTCTTCGCACAGCAGCCGCATGGCAGGCACCGGCACGTCGGTGTCTGCCAGCGCCGACATCACCCGGTGCTCGCGCGCCACCTCGTGTGCCCGCGGCAGCAGCTTGCCCGGCGGCTTCTTGCGCAGCACATACTCGCCGTCGTCGGTGCGCAGGTGATAGGTGGGGTTGCTCTGGCCGCCCTGAAACTGCCGCACCTGAAGTGCACTCTCGAATCCCGGCAGCCGCCCGCAAAGGTAGCGGGCGAGCGCGGCCTCATCGAAACGATGGGCCGGCAGCACATCTACCAGTTCCGCCGCGCCTTCCATCAGTGCGAACGTTAGCGGGTCTGCCGACGAGAGGGCGCGACCTCTTAAGGTCAAGGTGTGGGCGCGCTCGATCGGTGGAAGGCAGCGGCTCGGCAGAAGCTGCAGCGAGCCGTGGCCGAGGTTGTCGCCGCCGAGCAGGCCCAGACGCGACAGCGCCAGCAGGAACTCCACGACGAGGTCGCGGCCGCGTTCGGCCGGACAGGCGAGACGCTCGACGAAGTCGCCGACCGTGTCAACGACGTGGCCCGTCGCATCGACGAGGTGATCCGCCGCCAGAACGAACTGGAGTTCCGTGCCCGCCGGGACATTTGGTACGCACGTGACCTACGGGTGACCGATGAAGCGGCCGCGTTCGTCCTCGAGCAGATGCCGAAGGTGCCGGTTTTCTGGGACCCGCACGACACGCTGCGCTTCGCGCTCGGCGAGATCAAGGGCCCCGGCCTTGCGCTGGAGTTCGGCGTGGCCGCCGGAACCACGCTGGCGATCATCGCCGACGCCGTGGCCGGCGACCGCGTCGTCGTCGGCTTCGACAGCTTCGCCGGCCTGCCGGAGGCTTGGCGCACCGGATATCCGGCCGGCGAGTTCGCCCAACCCCCGCCCAACGACATCCCCGGCGCCACCGTCGTCACGGGCCTGTTCGAAGACACCCTGCCGGCGTTCCTCGCCGACAACGACGAGCCGATCGCGTTCCTGCACCTCGACGCCGACCTGTATACGTCGACCAAGACCGTGCTGGACCTGACCGCCGACCGGCTGACGCCCGATGCGGTGCTGGTGTTCGACGAGTACTTCAACTACGCGGGCTGGCGCCAGCACGAGTATCGGGCGTTCGAGGAGTTCATCGCGACCACCGGCCGCACGTTCGAGTACCTCGCCTACACCGGCAACAACGAACAGGTTGCGGTGCGCCTGCACTAGCCGGCGATGCGCCGAGAACACAGAAGATGATAGAAATCGGCCGAAATCCGTCAACAAGTGTGTTTTCGGCGCAGCCGAGTGTTTAACCCGCGAACAGCCGCGACCAATTCTCCCGGCTGGTCAGCTCGGGCAGTGCCTCGCGGTACTGCGCCTGCAAGGAAGGCGCCTGTATGCGCAGCTGCCGCAGCGCCTTTCGTGCACGTCGCGACAGCGCCTTGAGCTTCTTCTTGTCACGCCGGCGCACCCGCACGCCCGACTGCGACGCGTCGGTGACGATGGCGTGGTCGAACAGCGAGACGTGCCACCACTGGTTGTCCTCGGCGGGGATTGCGACCGGCCCGGGGATGGTCCGGCCGAGCCACTGGTACACCGCCCGCTTGGCCAGCACCAGGTTGATCCGGTCCACCCGCGGCTCGTGCCCGACGGGGCTGATGGGCGGCACCGCGTCCGACAACTCACGCATCGCCACGGCAGGGTGCACGACCGTCTCCGGGAACTCGGAGCGCTCGGTGCGGATCGAGGCGAGAGCGGCCGCGCCGCCGTCGCGCAGGATCTCCGGGCCCTTCAGGAAGTCCTCGATACCGCGAATGATGGTGTGCGCCCAGCCATATTGCATCGACACCAGGCACTCGGTGATGATCCGCGCCAGCCACCGGCCCGTCACGCGGGTGTCGATGGTGCCGTGCAGCGACGAGGTGATCAGCGAGTTGCGGGTGATGAAGTACTGCGTGAAGTCGTCACGCTCCTTCCAATGAAAGTCGGCGTGCCACACTCCCGCATTGGGCAAGGTCACGGTCGGGAAGCCAGCTTCGCGCGCCCGGAGCCCGTACTCGATGTCGTCCCACTGGAAGAACAGCGGCAACGGCAGGCCGATCGCGGCGATCACCTCCGACGGGATCAGGCACGACCACCACGCGTTGTACTCGGCGTCAACCCGCTTTTCCTGCCTTTGTTTAACCATGTCCGCGAAATGCAGGGCCTTGGTGGTCCATCGGCCGGAGCGCAGCTTCTCACGCTGTGTCTGCTCGGCGCCGGCAAGCAGCTTGCGAGTGTCCTTGAGCAACAGCATCTGCGCACCGATGAGCGTGGGTGCGGGCGTAAGATTCGCAAATGCGTTGAGCCGCAATGCAGTTTCGGGCTCACAAAGGATATCGTCGTCCATCAGGATCACGTTGGCGTGATCGGCGATGCTGGACACCTCGTACAGTCCGCGGGTAAACCCCCCTGCCCCACCGAGATTGGGCTGCTGCAGGTACACCAGCTTGTCGCCGAGCTGTGCGGCGACATCCTTGAACAGCGGTCGCGATGCGACGGGGTCAGTGCCCTGGTCGGCCACGTAGACGGCGTCGATGCCGGCCAGCAGACCCTTGTCGCCGGCGAGGGCAGCGAGTGTCGCGGCGCAGTCGTCGGCCCGGTTGAACGTGCAGATCGCGATCGCGGCGGGCCGGATCGTCGGGGGTGCGGGCGCGGTCCATTCCAGATCCGTGATCCGCAGCGGCCCGCCTACCGCCGCGGCTTCCATCCATAGCGCGCCGCCGTCGGCGTACTCGTTGAGAGGGGCGGAGAGCTGCGCGGTGCCGGTGCCGTCCACCTCGGTGCTGGCGATCGTGCGGGGGGTTCCGTGCGAGTCCGACGCGCGCAGCGCCAGCCGGGCCGGGCCGGAGGCGTCGAACGCCAGCTTCAACTGCACCCCGGTGACGGTGGTCCAGCGCTGCAGATAGCTCGCCGGCAGGCGGCCGAAATAGGTGTTGGTGTCGACGGTGGCGCCGTGCTGCAGGTGCAGAGCATTGCGTTCCCGGTGGGCGGTGCCGCTTTTCACATGGGCGTACATGTCATCAGGCACTCGCGCGCTCGGCCCGGCGAACAACCCGCGTGCCAGCACCAGCCGCTCCGGCGCCTCGTGTTCGACGAGCGCCTGTCTGCGCTCGGTCATGCTGCTCCTAGCAAGCTTCAGACCCCCCGGGCTGACTGCCAACGTGCCGGTCGGGCGCATAGTCTAACGCCATGCAGGCCCGATCGAAGACGACCGTCGTCGTCACCGTGTTGCTGGTGTACGGGATCTACTCGACGCTTCTGGGGCTGGTGATGATCTTCGCGCCGGCGTTTTTCTTCGACACCGTCGGTGGTTTCGGCGCCCGCAACAACCATTACATCTTCGACACCGCGGCCTTCGAGTTGCCGCTGGGTTTGCTCTACCTCGCCGCGATTCGGTTGCCGAGCTGGCGGGTGCCAGCCTTGGCGTTCGCCACTGCCCATTACCTACTGCATTCGATCAGCCATCTGATCGACGTCAACAACGCCATCCCGCAATGGGTGGGGATGTTCGATTTTGTCGTCATCGCGGTCGGAACCGTGATCCACGCCGGTGCGCTCTGGCTGGCCGTGCAACTCCGCGCCCAAGCGCCGAGCCTGTAACTACCACGGCCTCCACTCGCACTCTTCCGCTGTAGTTACAGGCTCGGCGAGAATTAGAAAGTGGAGACCACGCGAAGATCTGACGCAGACGTGCGCCGGTGGCGCCGCCATCTGGCCGACGAACGCTCGGAAGCGGCGATCTATCGTGATTTGGCGCAGCGGCGCACCGGCGAGCAGCGCGACATCCTGTTGGCGCTGGCGGCCGCTGAGAGCAGACATGAAGCGCACTGGCTGAAGCTGCTCGGTGATCAGGTCGGCAAGCCGGTCCGCAGCGGCCTGCGTACCCGCATTCTGGGTTTCCTTGCGCGCCATCTGGGTTCGGTGTTCGTGCTCGCGTTGGTTCAGCGCGCGGAGTCGCGATCGACGTATGGCGCCGACGCCGACGCCACTGCGACCATGGCGGCCGACGAGCGCATCCATGAGGAAGTGGTGCGCGCTCTCGCCGCGCAGGGCCGCAGCCGCCTGTCGGGGAGCTTTCGCGCCGCGGTGTTCGGAGCCAACGACGGTCTGGTGAGCAACCTCGCTCTGGTGCTGGGTATCAGCGCCAGCGGCGTGTCGAATCACACCGTGTTGGTCACGGGACTGGCCGGGCTGCTGGCCGGTGCCCTTTCGATGGGCGCGGGGGAGTACGTGTCGGTGCGGTCCCAGCGTGAGCTTTTGGATGCGTCGGCGCCGAACCCGCAAACCGACAGCGCGCTGCCGGCGCTTGACGTGAACACCAACGAACTGGCATTGGTGTACCGCGCCCGCGGCATGAACCCCGCCGAAGCCGACGAACACGCCGCCGAGGTGCTGCGGACCTACACCCGGAAACACGCAAGCCCGACGGTGCCGCCGACCGACGAGCACACCGCCATCGGCACCGCATTCGGTGCCGCGTTATCCAGCTTCTGCTCTTTCGCCTCCGGTGCGCTGATCCCGGTGCTGCCGTACCTCGCCGGACTGCAAGGGCGGACGGCGCTGGTTGTCGCGACCGGTCTCGTCGGGGTCGCGCTCCTGTCGACCGGCGTGATCGTCGGGCTATTGTCCGGTGGCCCCCCGCTGCGCCGGGCGCTGCGTCAACTCTTGATCGGCTTCGGCGCCGCCGCCGCCACCTACTTGCTGGGATTGCTGGTTGGCACGGGCGCGGGTTAGCGAACCGACTGTCTGCCCGATAGCCTGACCCGCTATGAGCGCGACCAACGACCGGCAGGCGCTGTCCGAACTCGCCGAGCAGTCTGGATGGCAGCGCCGCAGGCAACTCGACCGCACCGACTTCTATCGGCGGGGCGCCCGCGAAGTCGAGGTGTTCTTCACCGAGGACAAGCTCAACGGCGGCACTCTGTACGAAGACCTGCATCTGCTGACGCACACCCGCGAAATTGCAACCGTTCAGGGCTGGCTCACGCGGGCGCTGTAGGTCACACGGCCTCGGCCAGGGCCGCCAGGGTCTGCTGCGAGGTGTGCGTCGGCTGCCAGCCGAGATCCCTTTTCGCCTTTGCGGTGTCCATGACCACCGAGGTGCGGGCGACGTGAAGCCACTCGAGTTCGGATGGGACGAACGGCAACCGGGCGATCGCCGCCGACGCTGCCGACGCCGCCTTCGCCGGCACCCGCACCGGCCGTCCGCCCAGCGCCTTCGCCACGTCGGAGACCGTCACGAGTCCGTCGGCGGCGAGGTTGTACGCGCCGGGTGGTGCGGGCGTGGTGGCGGCCAGGGCGATCGCCTGGGCGACATCGTCGTGATGGACGAGCTGCAGCGGGAATCCGGGATCGGGCACGACGGGCTTGAGGGCGGGCACCGCCTTGGTGATGCTGCGCAACGGCGCCGGCAGCTGATTCCACGGCATCGTGTCGGCCAGTGCGCGCGCCTTCGGGCCCGCCACGATGCACGGCCGGAGGATGAACACCTCCAGAGAGGAGTCGTCGGTGACGTGGGCAAGCACTGCTTCGCACGCCGCCTTCTGCTCGGAGTAGTAGTGCTCCGGCGATCCCCGCGGTGGCACGTCCTCGGTGAGCGGCACCGGATTGTCGGCGTGGTACCCGTAGGCGGCAACCGACGACGTGTAGACCAGCCGCCGCGGCCGCTGCGCGGCGACCGTCGCTTCGAACACGTTGCGGGTGCCGGCCAGGTTGATCTTGGCGCTTTCCTCGCGCGATCCCATGATGATGAACGCGAGGTGGATCACCACGTCGGCGTCGGCGACAAGTGCGTCCACGGCGTCGCGGTCGAGGATGTCGCCCTGCTGGTACGTCGTCTTCGTCCAGCCATGCGTCGCCGGGTCGAACGGCCGCCGCGCCATACCGACAATCGCGTCCACCGCCGGTTCGCGCTCCAGCGCCGTCACTGCAGACACGCCGATCTC
This sequence comes from Mycobacterium sp., assembly GCA_036558625.1. GTDB lineage: Bacteria > Actinomycetota > Actinomycetes > Mycobacteriales > Mycobacteriaceae > Mycobacterium. The sequence continues at coordinate 26,234 of DATBFF010000030.1, forward strand.
GCCGGTCGGCCCCGTCACGGCCACAGTCAACCCCATTGGCCAAGGCTTGCCCCCGATGTTCGGGGCGAAACCTGAATGGGCTAAACGTCACACTGCGCTCGTCGGCGGGACTAAAAAGGAAGGGACCGGAAGGATCGCGATGCAGCTGATTTCACCGATAGACAACATCTTCTTGCTCGGCGAGTCGCGCGAGCATCCCATGCACGTCGGCGGTCTGCAGCTTTTCATGCCGCCCGAGGGGGCCGGTCCGGAGTTCGTGTCCGAAACCTACGAAGCGATGGTGTCGAGCACCGACCTGCAGCCGACGTTCCGCAAGCATCCCGCTTTCAAGGGCGGAATCACCAACGTCGCATGGTCCTTGGACAAGGATGTCGACCTCGAGTACCACTTGCGGCGCTCGGCGCTGCCGCGGCCCGGGCGGGTGCGCGAACTGCTGGAGCTGACGTCACGGCTGCACGGCACGTTGCTCGACCGGCATCGGCCGCTGTGGGAGACGCATCTGGTCGAGGGACTCGACGACGGGCGCTACGCGCTCTATTGCAAGATCCACCACTCGTTGATCGACGGCGTCTCCGCGCAACGGCTGATGCAACGGGCGCTGACCCCCGACCCCGACGACGACGAACTGCGGGTGCCGTGGGAGCTCAAGCCGCGGCGCCGGCAAGGATCGGCAGTGACACCGTCACCGTTGCAGATGTTGACCAGCGGGGTGGGATCGCTTGCCGCCCTTGGCCCTTCGACGTTGGGACTGGTGCGCTCGGGCCTACTGGAGCAACAGCTCACGCTGCCGTTCCGGGCGCCGAAGACGATGTTCAACGTCCGCATCGGCGGCGCCCGCCGGGTGGCCGCCCAGTCATGGTCGCTGGAGCGCTTCAAGAAGGTGAAGGGAGCTGCCGGCGGGGTGACCGTCAACGATGTGGTGCTGGCGGTGTGCGCCGGGGCGCTGCGCGCGTACTTGCTTGAACAGAGCGAACTTCCGGAGACACCACTTGTCGCGATGGTCCCGGTGAGCCTGCGCACCGAGAACGACAACGACCGCGGCGGCAACATGGTCGGCACCATCCTGTGCAATCTCGCCACGCACCTCGACGATCCGGTGCAGCGCCTCGACACCATCCACGAGTCGATGAGCGACAACAAGAAGGTGTTCAGCCAGCTGCCGCAGATCCAGCAGCTCGCGTTGTCGGCGTTTCTCACGGGCGGGATCGCGCTGTCGCTGCTGCCGGGGTTCGTCTCGAACGCGCCGCCGCCGTTCAACATCGTGATCTCCAACGTCCCCGGTCCGCGGGAACCGTTGTACTTCAGGGGCGCACGCCTGGACGGCAACTATCCGCTGTCGATCGCGCTGGACGGGCAGGCGCTCAACATCACGCTGACCAACAACGCCGACAAGCTGGACTTCGGGCTCGTCGGATGCCGGCGCAGCATCCCGCACCTGCAGCGCCTGCTCGGGCACCTCGAGGACTCGCTGAAGGATCTGGAACGCGCCACGGGCGTGTAGGCGCATGCCTAAACGCAGCGCGGGCCTTCTGCTGTACCGGATCCGCGACGGTGTCACCGAAGTGCTGATCGGGCATCCCGGTGGACCGTTCTGGGCACGCAAAGACGACGGCGCGTGGTCGATCCTCAAGGGCGAGTACGGCGACGGCGAAGAACCGTGGGACGTCGCGCAGCGCGAGTTCTTCGAAGAGACCGGTCTAAAACCGCCGGCCGGCCCGAGGCTGGAGTTCGAGCCGGTGCGTCAGCCGAGCGGAAAGGTGCTGACCGCGTTCGCGGTCCGCGGCGACCTGGACGTCACCGATGCCCGCAGCAACACGTTCGAGATGGAATGGCCGAAGGGCTCGGGACGAATGCGTGAGTTCCCGGAAATCGATCGGGTGCAATGGTTTTCGGTCGACGAGGCCCGGGTGAAGCTGCTGACGGGGCACCGGGTCATCCTGGATCGTCTGACAGCGCAGTTGGCGCCGGAGTAGTGAGCCGGCATAACGACGGCGGCGCCCCCGGACAGGAGCGCCGCCGCGTCGTGAATTGCTAAGAGGGGCAGGTGACCTCCATGCTGAAGGGGTGCTTGGACGGACCCGCCATCGGGTTGCTCATGTCGGGCGCGCCGGTCAGGTTGCCCGTGATCGAGTACTTGGAACCGTCCTTCTTCAATGTCGCTTCCCCGCCCGGAACGCCCTTGGTGTAGCCAAGCGGCTGGCCGTTGAGGATGATGCCGACGGTTTCCACGTCATTGCCGACGATCGTCGCGCCGACCACGCCCTTGGACTGGTCGCCGACGGACATGACGACCCGGTCGCCCGTTGTCACACAGCCGATGTCGCCCTTGATGGACTGGTCGTTTCCGTCGACCGTGACTTTCGCCGAACCCTTGCCGGCCGCCGCCGTCGAACCGCCGCTACTGGCCTTGTTGTCCGAACAGCCGGCCAGCCCTGCCACCACAATCGCCGCGCCACCGACCACGATCACGAATCCACGCTTCACCGCTGTCTCCCTTTTGTCGTCGCGGCCCGTCACGAATCGGCGGACCATCGTCAAGCAGTATGGAGTTCGCTCGAGGAAATGGGCAGGAGAATGCCCAAATTAATGATGTTCGCGAGCGCAAATAACCAGGGCCACAATATGTTTGCATTATGCAAACATTGCGTGACGCCTAGCAGTTGGCCTTGATGTCGAAGGCGGCTGTCGCGGGGTGATTGGGGTCCTCGATCGTGGCCCCTTCGGCGGTCCCGCTGACGCGGAAGGTGGTGCCGATGATCTCCGCCTTGGCCTGGCCGATCTGCTGCTCCCAAACGTGTCCGTTGAAGCCACCCATATTTGTGATCACCACCGACTTCGCGGTGATGGCGCTGCCGGTTTCGACGACCAGCTTCACACCGGACTTCTCGTCGCCGATCTCGACGGTGTGAGCCCAGCCGTCCTGCGTGCAGCGAATCTCGTGGGTGGTGATCGCGGACTGCCCGTTGACCACCACCTGCGCGGTTCTGATCGGCAGCGAGCCGGGCGGCTGCTTGGAATCGGCGGACCCTGACGAGCAGCCGGCGATGCCGACGACGCAACACACGGCTCCTGCTACGAAAACCACCCGGTTCTGCACCGCGCACCCCTATTCTGCGTCTTCCTCGTCAACCGAGACTTCGGCAAATCTATCGGCGCACGTGCCGAACCGAAAGGAAATCCTGCGGATTGGTTGAATACGTCCGTGGCCGAGCAGGACGACGCGTTCTTCACGATCACTGCCCGGCAGCCGGGCGGTAACGGGCGTTGCGGGGTCATTCACACATCCCACGGCGACATTGCGTCCCCGGCGTTCGTCGCCGTCGGCACCCAGGCAACCGTCAAGGCGGTGCTGCCGGAGACGATGAAAGAGCTTGGCGCCCAAGCGGTTCTGGCCAATGCCTATCACCTGTACCTGCAGCCGGGTGCCGACGTCGTCGAGGCGGCCGGCGGCCTGAGCGCATTCATGAACTGGCCAGGCCCGACGTTCACCGACAGCGGCGGTTTTCAGGTGCTGTCGCTGGGCGCGGGCTTTCGCAAGGTGCTGGCGATGGACACCGAGCGGGTGCAGGCCGACGACGTGATCGCCGCGGGCAAAGAGCGCCTGGCCGTGGTCGACGACGACGGCGTGACGTTCCGCTCGCATCTGGACGGGTCGACGCACCGGTTCACCCCGGAGTTGTCGATGCGCATCCAGCACCAGCTGGGCGCGGACATCATCTTCGCGTTCGACGAGCTCACCACGCTGGTCAACACCCGCGGCTACCAGGAGCGGTCGGTGCGGCGCACCCACGACTGGGCGGTGCGCTGCGTCGCCGAGCACCAGCGGCTCGGCGGGCGGCAGGCGCTCTTCGGCGTGGTGCAGGGGGCGCAGTACGAGGATCTGCGACGGGCTTCTGCGCGGAGCCTGACGACGTTGGAGTTCGACGGATTCGGCATCGGAGGCGCGTTCGAGAAACAAAACCTGGCGACGATCATCGGCTGGGTTGTCGAGGAGCTTCCCGAGGGCAAGCCGCGGCATCTGCTGGGCATCAGCGAACCCGACGACCTTTTCGCGGCCGTCGCCGCGGGAGCGGACACGTTCGACTGCGTGTCGCCGTCGCGGGTTGCGCGCAACGCGGCGGTGTACTCGTCGACCGGGCGGTTCAACATCACCGGGGCGCGCTACCGTCGCGACTTCACGCCGATCGACCGCGACTGCGACTGCTACACCTGCGCGCACTACACGCGGGCGTACCTGCGGCATCTGTTCAAGAGCAAGGAGCTGCTGGCACCGATGCTGTGCACAATCCACAACATGCGATTCGTGATCCGGCTGGTCGACTCGATCCGCGCATCGATCAACGACGGACGCTTCGACGAGCTGCGTTCGCACGTCCTCGGCCGGTACTACGGCACGCGTGGACAATGAGGAAATGACCAGCCTGGCCGAATCTCAGGACCTGCTGCTGCAGCTGCTCGATCCGGCGATTCGCGCCCACCCCTATCCCGTCTACCAGCAGTTCCGCGAGCGCGGCCCGCTGCGACTGCCGGAACTGCACCTCACGGTGTTCAGCTCGTTCTCCGATTGCGACGAGGTGCTGCGCCACCCCGCGTCGGCCAGCGACCGGCTCAAGTCGACGATCGCGCAGCGCCAGATCGCCGAGGGGGCAGAAGAGCGACCGCTGGGCGCGCCGTCGTTCTTGTTCCTCGACCCGCCGGATCACACGCGGCTACGCAAGCTCGTCGGCAAGGCATTCGCGCCGAAGGTGGTCAAAGGCCTCGAACCGTACGTTGGCGCGTTGGTGTCCTCGTTGCTGGACCAGGTTTCGGCGGACGGCTTCGATGTGGTGGCCGACCTGGCGTATCCACTGCCGGTGGCGGTGATCTGCCGGCTACTGGGGGTGCCGATCGAGGATGAGCCGGAGTTCAGCCGGGCCTCGGCGCTGCTGGCGCAGTCGCTGGACCCGTTCATCTCGTTCACCGGCGACGTGCCGGACAACTTCGACGAGCGGATGGCGGCGGCGCTGTGGCTGCGCGACTATTTCGCGGATCTGATCGAGCGTCGCCGCGGCGAACCGGGTGACGACCTCATCTCGGGGCTGATCGCCGCGGAGGAGGCGGGCGATGCGCTGACCGAAGACGAGATCGTGTCGACGTGCGATCTGCTGCTGATCGCGGGCCACGAGACGACGGTGAACCTGATCGCCAACGCCGTTCTGGCCATGCTGCGTCACCCGCAGCATTGGGCTGCGCTGCGCGACGATCCTTCTCGTGCCGCATTGGTGGCGGAGGAGACTCTGCGTTATGACCCTCCGGTGCAGCTGCTCGGGCGAATTGCCGCTGAGGACATGACAATTTGTGATGTGACCGTGCCCAAGGGAGATGTCATGATGCTGCTCTTGGCCGCTGCGCACCGCGACCCCGACGCGAACGAGCGGCCCGACGAGTTCAACCCGGGCCGGGAGATGGTGCGCCATCTGGCCTTTGGGCATGGACCGCACTTCTGCCTGGGCGCGCCGCTGGCCCGGCTCGAAAGTGCGATCGCACTGTCGGCGGTGGCTGCGCGGTTCCCGGATGCCCGGCTCGCCGGCGAGCCGGTGTACAAGCCGAACGTCACGCTCCGCGGCCCGGCGTCACTGCCCGTCACCTCCTAACCCGTTTCCGCGAGCGTGCGCGTCTGCTGGCGACACGCCGACAAAATCTCCGATCTCGCGCACGCTCGCGGGGCTATCAGCGTGCGCCGACTGTGCATCAGCGCGCATTAGCGCAGTAGACCCAGGGGTCGCGGGGGAGCCTCGTGGGGTCGAACCGGCTCAGCAGTTCGTCCAGCGTGTGCGACGGCCAGCCCAGTGAGGCGGAGATCTGCTCGACGGCCCGCTGCGCTCCGATCTCGGCCAGCGTCACCGCGCCGTCGCGTTTGGCCAGTCGCGCGCCGTCGGCGTTGAGCACCAGCGGCACATGCGCATACGCGCGCTGCGGGTACCCGAGCACGCCGGCGAGGTACGCCTGACGCGGTGACGACGGCAGCAGGTCGTCGCCGCGCACCACCTGGTCGACGTTCTGCGCGGCGTCGTCGACGACGACTGCGAGGTTGTACGCGGGCACGCCGTCACCACGGCGCATCACGAAGTCGTCGACCACGCCGGTGTAGTCGCCATGCAGCAGGTCGTGCACCGTGAATTCGGTGACACCGGCGCGCAGCCGCAGCGCCGGTGAGCGCCCGGTCTCCACCCGTCGCGCAGCGCGTTGCGTGCCGGTGAGGTCGCGGCAGGTGCCGGGATACGCACCCTGCGGGGCGTGTGGCGCGCGCGGTGCCTGCTGGATATCCCTTCTGCTGCAATAACATTCGTACAGCAGCTGAGCGTCGGCCAGGCGGGTGATCACGTCGTCGTAACGCTGGGGATGGCGAGTCTGCCATTCCGGCGGCTCGTCGGGTATCAAGCCGATCGCGGCCAGGTCCGCCAGTTGGCGCCTGCCGATCTCGGGGAACGTGCGGTCGTCGAGATCGTCGACCCGGATCAAGAACCGCCGGGCCGTCGACCGGGCGAACAACCATGCCAACACCGCGGTGCGCAGATTGCCGATGTGCAAGTCGGCGGACGGGCTGGGTGCGAACCGACCCGCTGCGCTCATGCCCGGAATGTAGTTCAGCGCTCCCAGGGAGCGTCGTCGCCCATCTTGTCGTAGTACTTGGCCAGGTGGCTCTTGACGCGGTCGATGTCGCTCTTCGGCAGGTCGACGCCACCGCGGGAGCCCTGCATGATCGCTCCGGCGGCCATCACACCACGCGGCACGGCTTCGAGCTTGCCGCCGATCACGTCGGCGATCAGCAATTTGTACGCGGTGAAGTTGTCCTTGTTGTCGTTGTCGTACCAGACGTGTGCGTTGCGGTACTTCTCGTTGGGCGCGTCCTCGGCATCGGCCCACTTGCGCACACGTTTCTCGGCAGCGCTGCCGTCCCATTCACGGTCGCGGTCGGCAAGCGGCAGATCCTGAAATGCGGTCACAGACATGCATTCGGCGTGCCCGGTGCCACCGGCCGATAAACGTTCGATGACTCGGCGGCCGCCCGGCGGTCTAGATGACTAACACCCGATAGACCAGGATGGAGACCGTGGACCTACCGGTGCAGCCGCCGATCGAGCCGATGCTGGCCAAGGCGCAGGCCAAGGTGCCCGACGACGACGGCGTGTGGTCCTACGAACCGAAATGGGACGGGTTTCGTGCGCTGGTGTATCGCGACGGCGACGACGTGATGCTGCAGTCGCGCAACGGCAAGGACCTCGGAAGGTACTTCCCGGAGCTGCTGAACGCGGTGCGCGACGAAACCATCCCCCGATGTGTGCTCGACGGCGAGATCGTCGTCCCCCGTGAGGTCGACGGTCGCATCCGGCTGGACTGGGAGTCGCTGAGCCAACGCATCCACCCCGCCCAGAGTCGCATCAAAATGCTCGCCGAGCAGACCCCCGCGCACTTCATCGGTTTCGACGCACTTGCCACCGAAGTCACGTCGTTGATGGACGAGCCCTTCCGCGTCCGCCGTGATGCGCTGGCCAACTCGATCACCGAGAAGAAGTGGTGCCACGTCACCCGCACCACCGAGGATCCCGAACTCGGCGCGCACTGGCTGACGACATTCGAGGGCGCAGGCCTGGACGGCGTGATCGCCAAGCGCCTCGACGGCTGCTACCTGCCGGGCAAGCGCGAGATGGTCAAGGTCAAACACGCCCGCGACGCCGACTGTGTGGCAATCGGATACCGCATCCACAAGAGCGGCGAGGGCGTGGGCTCGATCCTGCTCGGACTGTATCGCGACGGTGGCGAACTCCAGATGATAGGTGGCGCAGCGTCTTTCACCGTGAAGGACCGGCTGAAGCTGCTGACCGAACTCGAGCCTCTGCGCAAGGGCGCCGATGTGGTGTACGACGGCGAGCCGAGCCGGTGGAACTCCGCGGCCGACAAGCGCTGGGTGCCAGTGCGCCCCGAGAAGGTGTGCGAGGTGGCCTACGACCAGATGGAAGGCAACGGCGAATACGGACGGCGCTTCCGCCACACCGTCAAGTTCGTGCGCTGGCGGCCCGACCGCGACCCCAAGAGTTGCACCTTCGATCAGCTCGACGTGCCGCTCAACTACGACCTTTATGACGTGCTGGAGTCGTAATGGCCACCCCGGCAGAAGAACTCGACGTCGACGGCACGAACGTCCGGCTGACAAATCCGGACAAGTTGTACTTTCCCAAACTCGGTGCGAAGGGCACGAAGCGCATCCTGGTCGAGTACTACCGCGCAGTGGCCGAAGGCCCGATGCTCACGGCACTCAAGGACAGGCCCACGCATCTGCAGCGGTTTCCCGACGGCATCGACGGCGAGGAGATCTACCAGAAGCGTGTGCCCCAGCACCATCCGGACTACTTGAAGACCTGCCGCATCACGTTCCCGTCCGGCCGCACCGCCGATGCGCTGAAAGTCACTCACCCGTCTGCGATCGTCTGGGCCGCCCAGATGGGCACAATCACGTTGCACCCGTGGCAGGTTCGCTGCCCGGACACCGAACATCCCGATGAGCTTCGCGTCGACCTCGACCCGCAGCCGGGGACCGGGTTCAAAGAAGCCAGCGCGATCGCCGTAGACGTGCTCAAACCGCTGCTCGACGAACTCGGACTCGTCGGCTACCCGAAAACCTCAGGCGGACGCGGCGTGCACGTGTTTCTGCGGATCAAGACGGACTGGGACTTCATCGCGGTGCGCCGGGCCGGTATCGCGCTCGCCCGCGAAGTAGAGCGACGCGCGCCGGATGCAGTCACGACGTCGTGGTGGAAAGAGGAGCGCGGCAAGCGGGTGTTCATCGACTTCAACCAGAACGCGCGCGACCGCACCTTCGCGTCGGCCTACTCCGTGCGAAAGACCCAGATCGCCACGGTGTCAACGCCGTTGACGTGGGAGGAGCTGGCCGAGGCCGACCCCGACGACTACACGATGTCGACCGTGCCGGACCTCGTCGCAAACCGGCCCGATCCCTGGGCCGACATCGACTCGGTGAAGCAGTCGATCGACCCGCTGCTGGACATGGTCAAGGCCGACGAGGAGCGGGGCCTGGGCGACCTTCCCTATCCGCCGAATTACCCGAAGATGCCGGGCGAGCCCAAACGTGTTCAACCGAGCAAGGATACAGACCGCAAGAAGGGCTGACATACATCAGCTGAGCGATCACCTATGGCACGCAGTTTCCGAAAAAGCGTGCAATAAACAGAAGTCCCTCGAGCGCCGACACCGGGACCGGCTTGGGCGGCGGCGCCGGCCGTGTGGTCGTAGGTGTCGGCGATTTCGACGATGCAGTGGTGGCTTTGCCGTCGTCGTCACAGCCGGTGACGAGCACCGCGACACCGACAGCCGCACTTAGTAACTGAGCACCCTGCGAATCATCACGGGCAGCAGCGTATACGGACCTGTCGATCCGCCTGCCGCTCAGCCGCCGTCGGGGCCTGCCCCCAGTGTGACTTTCGCGGTTTCTTGCCGACCCGAACTGTCCAGCCACACCAAATCCACGACGTCACCGGCATAGTGCCGGTCGAGTACCGACGTCAGCGTGGTGGCGTTGTCGAGCGCGACACCGTCGAGCGTGGTGAGCACGTCGCCGCGGGAAAGCCCCGCCTGTTCGGCCGGAGTGCCGGGCAGCACGTCGCGGACGACGACGCCGCTGGACCGCTGTTGGGAAACGGCGATACCGACGCCCAGCATGGAAGGAGCACCGATGTGCACGGTGTCCGACGGTCTCTGCGACTGAATCTGGCCGGCGACGGCCACCGCCTTGTTGATCGGGATCGCGAACCCCTTGCCGCCGGGGCCGACTCGATAGTTCACCGAGGCCGCGACCGTCATGCCGACGACCTGACCGGAGCTGTTGACGAGCGGTCCGCCCGAGTCGCCGGGCCGTACCGGCGCTGCGACTCCGATCAGTCCGGTGAGTCGTTCCGAGCTTCCGGTCAGCTCGTCCTCGGCGCTGATGTCCTGACCCAGCGCCGACACCGTGCCTTCCTCCCGGCTGATCCCACCCGATCTGCTGGCATTGCCGAGGCTGACCACCGGCTCACCGATCTTGATCTGGTTGGCGTCGCCGATCGGCGCGGTGGGCAGGCCGCGGGCACCGAGGAGCTGAATCACGGCGATGTCATTGGTGCGGTCGTAGCCGAGAAGTCGCGCCCGGAAGTTTTCTCCGGTGCCCACGCTGGTCACGTCGATGGTGTCGGCGCCGGCGATGACGTGGTTGTTGGTCAGCACGATGCCGTCCGGCGACAAGACGATGCCCGAGCCAAGGCCGACGACGCCCTGGTAGTCGACGGTGGTGCGGATCTTCACCATGCCCTGCTCGGCGCTGGTCTGCGAGATCTGGGTCGGATCGCCGGGCTGGGCCGACGCAAGGGGCCCGGCGGGCAGGTACCCGGGGGCGAGCAGCGCGATGACCGCGATCAGCGCCGTGACCAGCGCGGGCCACAGACCTGCGCGCCGCGTCGGAAACTGGGGGTCGCTCATCGGCCACCTTTCGGGCTGCTGGGACTGACTAGTACCCACTTCATAGTGGCCCGACACTGTGGTCTTGTCGAAACGTCAGTCGTCGACGGCCACGCCGCCGTCGGACTTGCGACCTCGGCGTGGGCGCCGGACCTTGCCCGAGGGACGACGGTTGCGCAGCCCGCCGCGTGGAGCCTCGGCGGCCAGGGTGTCCTCGGCGGCAGGGGTCTCGTCGTCGGCCGTGGGCGTCTCTTCGGTGCCGGTGGTGTCCTCACCGGGTGTGGCGCTCTTCTCGAGGCTGACCGTCGCCGGTGTCTCCTGAGCGTCTTCAGTCTCCTCAGTCGCGGGCTCGGTCTCGGCGGTCTCGTCGGCAGTGGCTTCTTCGGCTTCACCGGTTTTGCCGCGCCGCCAGCGACTCTTGCGCTCTTTCTTCTCCTTCTTCTTCACCGGCCGCGGCGGTGGCGGCGGCAGCTCGGCGATGAACGAGAGATAGAACGAGAAGATGCCGAGCAGGGCCACGGCAGCGGCCGCGCCGTAGATCCCGAACAGCCACTGCCCGACGTCGTCGAGCTTGAACCACAGCTCGGAGATCGCAGTGCCGATGATCAATACGGCGCTCAGCAGATGCAGGGCGATCGAGCAGATCCGCAGTCTCAATGCCAGTTGCGGGGTGCCGTATTCGGGGCGCCGGGTCCGCAGCCAGGTGAGCACCACCGGCATCGCCGCCAGCCCGATCAGCGCGCCGGTGACGATCCGCAACACCGTGCCCCAGGTGAAGGAGATGTCGCCGTTGAGCTCCCACCAGCGAGGAAGAACGAACAGGAAATACAAACCGGCGGCAATGATCGACACCAGCGCGTGCAAAACCACCGCGAGAGTGCGGCCCATGCCCCTCCTCAGGCGCCGACTACCGGCGCTTGTTGTTGGCGTGTTCGTCGCCGTCGTAACAGCGGAGGATGCGGGATTTGAACCCGCGAGGGCTGTTAACCCAACCCGCGTTCCAGGCGAGCGCCATAGGCCACTAGGCGAATCCTCCGTCGGTCATGGTAACCGACCTCGCTGACCGGGCCAGGCGGCGCCGTGAGCGCCTGGATATACACTCGTGCCGGACCCCGTGCGGCGTCTATCCTGTGAACTCCCCCAGGGCCGGAAGGCAGCAAGGGTCAATGGGCTCTGGCGGGTGCGCGGGGTCCCCCACTTTCGGCCCTCTTGGTGAAAGGCACATGTCTTCCTTCACATCCCTCGGCCGCGACGAGTTGATGGCGCAACACGAACTTCAGCAGGAGAACTACGCGGCGCTGTGCGCGAAAAAGCTTGCGCTCGACCTCACCCGCGGCAAGCCGTCGCCCGCACAGCTGGATCTGTCCAACGGATTGCTCAGCCTCCCCGGCGAGTCGTTCCGCGACGGCGAAGGCTGCGACACCCGCAACTACGGCGGTCTGCACGGGCTGCCCGAATTGCGAGCGATTTTCGGCGAGCTCCTCAGTATCCCGGTGGCCAATCTGATCGCCGGCAACAACTCGAGCCTGGAGATGATGAACGACGTCGTCACGTTCTCGATGCTGCATGGCGGCGTCGACTCGTCACGGCCCTGGGGTCAGGAGCCCGTCGTCAAATTCCTGTGCCCGTCACCGGGTTACGACCGCCATTTCACGGTCACCGAGACCATGGGCGTCGAGATGATCACCGTTGGTATGCGCGAAGACGGGCCAGATGTCGACGTCATCGAGGAGCTGGTGGCAGCCGACCCGGCGATCAAGGGCATGTGGTGTGTGCCGGTGTTCTCCAACCCGACCGGCGTGACGTACTCATGGGACGTGGTGCGCCGGCTGGTGCAGATGCGCACGGCGGCGCCGGACTTCCGGCTGTTTTGGGACAACGCTTACTGCGTGCATACATTGACCCACGATTTCGTGCGGCAGGTCGACGTGCTCGGGCTGGCCGCGGCGGCGGGCAACCCGAACCGGCCGTACGTGTTCGCGTCGACGTCGAAGATCACCTTCGCGGGCGCGGGGGTGGGCTTTTTCGGCGGGTCACTGGGCAACATCGCGTGGTATCTGCAGTACCTGGGCAAGAAGACGATCGGCCCGGACAAGCTCAACCAGCTGCGGCACCTGCAGTTCCTCGGCGACGCCGACGGGGTGCGGCTGCACATGCAACGCCACCAGCAGCTGCTGGCACCCAAGTTCGCGCTGGCACTGCACATCCTCGAGGATCGGCTCGGCGACTCGAAGATCGCGTCGTGGACGGAGCCGAAGGGCGGGTACTTCATCAGCCTCGACGTGCTGCCGGGGACCGCGCGGCGCACGGTGGGGTTGGCCAAGGATGCCGGGATCGCGCTGACCGAGGCGGGTGCGGCGTTCCCGTATCGAAAAGACCCGGAGGACCGCAACATTCGGCTGGCGCCGACGTTCCCGTCGATGCAGGACCTGTCGCAGGCCGTCGACGGCCTGGCCACCTGTGCGTTGCTGGCGGCCACCGAGTCGCTGCTGCTTCGCAGTTAGTCGGACCGCGTCGGTAGCCTGCTGCTCGTGGCCCTCTACCGCAAGTATCGTCCGGCGACCTTCGCCGAGGTCGTGGGCCAGGAGCACGTCACCGAACCGCTGTCCACGGCCCTCGCGGCCGGGCGGATCAATCACGCGTACCTGTTCTCCGGCCCGCGCGGCTGCGGCAAGACGTCGTCGGCGCGCATCCTCGCGCGGTCGCTGAACTGCGTGCAGGGGCCGACGGCTACGCCGTGCGGTGTGTGCGAGTCCTGTGTGGCGTTGGCGCCCAACGGGCCCGGCAGCATCGACGTCGTCGAGCTCGACGCGGCCAGCCACGGCGGCGTCGACGACACCCGGGAACTGCGCGACCGCGCGTTCTATGCGCCTGCACAGTCGCGGTACCGCATCTTCATCATCGACGAAGCGCACATGGTCACCACCGCGGGTTTCAACGCGCTGCTGAAGATCGTCGAGGAGCCGCCCGAGCACCTGATCTTCGTATTCGCGACGACGGAGCCGGACAAGGTGCTGCCGACCATCCGGTCGCGCACGCACCACTACCCGTTCCGGCTGCTGGCGCCGCGCACTATGCGTGAGCTCATCGAGCGGATCTGCGCGCAGGAGGGCGTCGAGGTCGAAGATGCGGTGTACCCGTTGGTGATTCGCGCCGGCGGCGGCTCGCCACGTGACACACTTTCGGTGCTCGACCAACTGCTGGCCGGCGCCGAGGAGAACCGGATCACGTACTCGCGGGCGCTGTCGCTACTCGGCGCCACCGACGTTGCCTTAATCGACGATGCGATCGACGCGCTGGCCGCCGGTGATGCGGCGGCGTTGTTCGGTGCGGTGGAGTCGGTCGTCGACGCGGGCCACGACCCCCGCCGCTTCGCTACCGACCTGTTGGAGCGGTTCCGCGATCTCATTGTGCTGCAAGCGGTTCCGGACGCCGCCGCGCGCGGTGTCATCGAGGCGCCCGGTGATGTGCTCGAGCGGATGCGTGACCAGGCCGGGCGGATCGGCACCGGGACTTTGACCCGTTTCGCGGAGGTGGTGCACGCGGGGTTGGGGGAGATGCGCGGCGCGACGGCGCCGCGGCTGCTGCTGGAGGTCGTCTGCGCGCGGCTGCTGCTACCGGCGGCCAGCGACACGGAATCGGCTCTGCTGCAACGGGTTGAGCGCATCGAGACGCGGCTGGACATGTCGGTGCCAGAAGCCCCCCGGCCGGCACCCGTCGCGCGGCCGGCACCAACACCCGCGCGAGAGCCGGCACCCGCGCCGGCGGCGACCGAGCCACAGCCTGCGCCCACGCCCGAACCCGCACGGGCTCCCGCTCCGCCGACGGGTGAGCTCGACGCCGCCGCTGTGCGTCGCCAATGGTCCGTGGTGCGTGACAAGGTCAGCGAGCGCAGCAAGTCCGTCAACGCGATGCTCGCGGACGCGAGCGTGCGAGTGATCGACGGTGACACGCTGGTGCTCAGTCACTCCGGGGAGAAGCTGGCAAAGCGGCTCTGCGAACAACGCAATGCAGACATCATTCGCGACGCCCTCAAAGACGCGTTGGGCGTGGACTGGAAGGTTCGCTGCGAGTACGGCGGCGTCGTATCCGCAGACCCGCCCCCGGAGCAGGACGAGGACAGCATGCTCGCCGAGGTCAGCAGCGAGCCCGACGGCCCTCGCCGCGACCCGGAAGAGGCCGCGTTGGAACTGCTGCAGAACGAACTGGGCGCCCGCCGCATCGACGGTTCCTGACCCGCCTTCGCCGAAACCGCATTCCCGGTCGTTGATCTGGGCCGAACCACGACCCTGGCTTCGGTCTCGACGAACCTTTCGTCAGCCCCTACGGCGTCCACCACGGCCGCAATGGCAGATTGCCGTCGCCACCCTGTTCGTCAAGCTTGACCGCCAACACCTGATGCAGCTGAATTGCGTTGTGCTCGAAGCCGACCCGTGAGCCGGCCATGTAGAGGCCCCACACCTTCGCGGTGGGCAATCCGACCTCGGCGACGGCTTCGTCCCAGTGCTGCACCAGGTTTCGGCACCAGTCACGCAGCGTCAACGCGTAGTGGTGGCGCAGGTTTTCCTCGTGCAGAACCTCCAGCCCGACGTTCTGGATCTCGGTGATGATCCGCCCCGAACCCGTGAGCTCGCCGTCGGGGAACACGTACCGGTCGATGAACCCGCCCGCATTCGCGGCGTGGCGGTTGTCGTGGCGGGTGATGCAGTGGTTGAGCAGTAGTCCGCCGGAACGCAGCTTCGACTGCAGGAAACGGAAATACGACGGATAGTTCGCGACACCGATGTGCTCGGTCAGCCCAATCGAGGACACCGCGTCGAATCCGGTCTCACCGATGTCGCGGTAGTCGCCGTGTCGCACCTCGGCCAGCTCACCCAGCCCCTCGTCGGCGATCGCCTGCTGCGCCCACTGGGCTTGGTTGGCGCTCAACGTGACACCGACGGCCTTGACGCCTTGGCGCGCGGCGTAGCGCACCATGCCGCCCCAGCCGCAGCCCACGTCGAGCAAACGATCTCCAGGCTGCAGCCGCAGCTTGTCGAACACCAGCCGGTACTTGTTCTCCTGCGCCTCCTCGAGCGTCGCGTCGGCACCCGGGTAGCACGCGCAGGTGTAGGTCATCGACGGGCCGAGCACCCATTCGTAGAACGCGTTCGACACGTCGTAGTGGTGATGGATCGCTTCGGCATCACGAAACTTGCTGTGCCGCAAGCCTTCTGCTACGCGGCGCCAGCGCGGCAGAGCTTCTTGCGGCGGCGGCGGAACCGGCAGTAGATGCTCGAAGCCGATCGAGCGCACGATGTCCACCATCACGCGCGCCGGCGGCCGCTTGAAATCCAACTGGCTGGCCATCGCGTTGAGCAGTTCGTATGGGTCGCCGGGATGCACGCCGTGCGGCTCGAGGTCACCCGATACGTAGGCGCGGGCAAACCCGAGGTCACCAGGCGCGGTTGCGAGATACGTCGTGCCGCGCGGAGTCCGAAGATCAAGTCCGACCGCGGCGTCGTCCGGGCCCGCGGTGCTGCCGTCGTATGCGGTGAAGCGCAGCGGAAGGCGGCCGTCGGCAAGGACTTCCATGATCTGGGCGAGCGTCATTTTTCCCGTCGCCACCTGCGTACGTTCTCTGAAGGTTGTCATCTGTGCATTCTCCTCGCGCAAGTGCTCATCGGCGTGTTCTCCTCGCGCAAGCGCTCATCGGCGTGTTCTCCTCTTCGCGCAAGCGCTCATCGGCATTGCACCGCCTTCGCGTAGAGGTCGAGGAAGCGTGAGTCGGGGTCGTAGGTCTTCTTCAACGTCTTGTAGGGCTCGCCGCCGTACAGCTCGTCGAATTCGTCCGGCGAGTAGTAGGCATCGGAGTACAGCGACTTGTGCCCGTCCAGTTCGCTTACCCGCTTTTCGATCAGTCGATTCGTCTCGCCCTCGCTGGCGCCGGCCGGCACCGACGACCAGAACCCGACGTTGACGTATGTGTGTCCCGGCCGGATTGGATACAGTGGCCAGCCGTCGTTATCACGAAGCCGCAAGGGGCACAACCAGATCGGCTCGATCGGCACGCTGGCCAGAAACCAGTTCAGGAACTCGGCGCACCGCTCGATCGGCACCTCGACGTCTTGGACCACGCGCTCCCGCGGCGGGCGGCCGGCACGCTTCTCGATGCGGTCGGCGATGTCGAACCGCTGGTCGTAGCCGATCAGCTTCCAGTAGAAGCTGCTGCGCCGGTACCTCCGTGGCCAGAACCGCCGCACCCGAGGGTTCTGCGCACCGAACGCCCGTGAGCACCAGAACCAGTCGGTGTCCCACCGCCACAGATAGTCATGGATGGTCAGCCGGTCGGGTTTTTCGCCGTCCGCGTGCTGGATCGAGCGGTAGTACACCTGCTGGCCGGTGTAGTCGCTGACGGGGCCCGGTGTGCCCGTCTGCATTCCGAGACACAAATAGCATTCGTCGGCGCTGAACACCACGCCGTCGAGGTAATCCACCCGGATCCCGTTGTAGCCGCCGGTTTCGACAATGCGGTCCATCACAGCGACGAGATCGTCCAGCGAGTGAAACCGCAAGTGCCGCAGAGCGACAAAGGGCTTGACCGTTTCCAGCTCGATCCTCAGCCGCACCGAATAGCCCAGCGTGCCATACGAGTTCGGGAAACCGCGGTACAGGTCCGCGTGCTGCTCTGGTGAAACGGTGACGACTTCGCCGGTACCGGTGAGGATGTCCATCTCCAGCACGGACTCGTGCGGCAACCCGTTGCGAAACGACGCCGACTCGATCCCGAGTCCGGTGACCGCGCCGCCCAGCGTGATCGTCTTCAGCTGGGGCACCACCAGTGGCGACAATCCGTACGGCAACGTCGCGGCGACCAGGTCCTCGTATGTGCACATGCCGGCAACGTCGGCGGTGCGGGCGCGCGGGTCGACGGAGATGACGCCCGTCAGCCCCGAGGTGTCCAGGCCGGGGGCATCGCGTTTGGCGCGCGACCGGAACAGGTTGGACGTCGACTTGGCCAGCCGGACCGTGGATGTGCGGGGGATCGCGCGGTAGCTGGCGATCAACCGGCGCACGCCGTCCTCGTGAGCTGACACGCATATACGCTAGTCCGCGGTCGCAGCCGATGCGACCGCACGCGTCGCCAGTAAAGGAGTTTCGCCTGATGGGACAGGTCAGCGCGGCCAGCAGCGTCGCGATCAACGCCGCCCCCGAGACCGTGCTCGCCGCGGTGGCCGACTACCAGGGGATCCGCCCGAAGATCTTGTCGCCGCAGTACAGCGACTACCAGGTGCTGCAGGGCGGCCAGGGTCAGGGCACGGTGGTGAAATGGAAGCTGCAGGCCACCGAATCACGGGTGCGCGACGTGCAGGCCACCGTCGACGTCGCCGGGCACACGGTCATCGAGAAGGACGCCAACTCCTCGATGGTGACCAATTGGACCGTCGCGCCCGCCGGCGCCGGCTCCACCGTCACGGTCAAGACCAGTTGGCAGGGCGCCGGCGGCGTCAAAGGTTTCTTCGAGAAGACGTTCGCGCCGCTGGGCCTGCGCAAGATCCAGGGCGAGGTGCTGGCCAACCTCAAGAAGGAAGTCGAGAAGGTATAGCCGGGCGGCGCGCGCTCCAGGGGTGACGCCCTGGACGTGCGCCCACGGCTCGAAACGCTCGTCGACGTGCTTCTTCCGACCGGTTAAGCGGCGGATTGGCCCAGGTATGCGGCGATGCCTTTGACCACTGCGGCGGCATACTTCTGCCTGCCCTCCGGTGAGGTGATCAGTGCGTCGTCGGCCGGATTCTTCATGTTGCCGAGCTCGACGAGGACCGACGGGTACTGGGCGAGGTTGAGTCCCGCGAGGTCGGCCCGACCATAGAGGCCGTCTTGGCCGATGTAGTTGGCCGGTGGGATGCCCGAGGCCTGCAGCTGGTCGCGCATGACCTTGGCGAACTGGACCGACGGGCCGGCTTGCGCCTGGTTCAGCGGCGGGGCGGAGTAGTTGACGTGGAAGCCCCGGCCCGACGGCGGTCCGCCGTCGGCGTGGATGGACACGATCGCGTTCGGGCGCAACGCGTTGGCCATGGCGGCGCGTTCGTCGACGCAGGGTCCGAGCGCGTTGTCGTTGCCGCGCGACATCGCCGTGCGCACGCCCAGCTGGCTCAGCATCGCGCGGATGCGCAGCACAACTTCCCAGGTGAACGTGTGCTCGGGGTAGCCGTCGGGGGTTGTGGTGCCGGAGGCCTGGCAGTCCTTGGTGCCGCCGCGCCCGGTGGGCACCTGTCGGCTGATCGATGCGTCATTGGCGCCGTTGTGGCCGGGGTCGAGGAAGACGATCTTGCCCGCGATGCTCGCCGGCAGGGCAGGGGCGTGCGGCGCCTCGACGAGCGAGGCGGTGACGAGCACGGCGGTGACGGCAGCGATGCCGACACGCAGGCGCAGAGCGTCTGGCACTGCGTCAAAGTAGCCTGCTCGCGACTAACCTTGGGAGGTCCGAGCACCAGCCGAAACGAACTCGAGACCAACAGGCAAGAGGACCGTGATGCAACCCGGAGAACAACCGGACATGTCGGCGCTGCTGGCGCAGGCGCAGCAGATGCAGCAGCAGCTGATGGAAGCACAGGAGCAATTGGCCGCCACCGAGGTGGTTGGCCAGGCCGGCGGAGGGCTGGTGCAGGTCACGATGAAGGGCAGCGGCGAGGTCGTCGGCGTCGTGGTCGATCCCAAGGTGGTGGATCCATCCGACGTCGAAACGCTGCAGGACTTGATCGTCGGTGCGATGGCGGATGCGTCCAAGCAGGTGACTGCCTCAGCGCAGAGCCGGTTGGGTCCGCTGGCCGGCGGGTTGGGGATCTAGTTGTTCGAGGGCCCCGTCCAGGATCTGATCGACGAGTTGGGCAAGCTGCCGGGGATCGGCCCGAAGAGCGCCCAGCGGATCGCGTTCTACCTGTTGTCGGTGGAGCCGCCGGACATCGACCGGCTGACCGCGGTGCTGGGTCGCGTTCGCGAGGGCGTGCAGTTCTGCGCGGTGTGCGGCAACGTGTCCGACGGCGAGCGCTGCCGCATCTGCAGCGACCCGCGGCGCGACGCGTCGGTGGTGTGCGTGGTGGAGGAGCCCAAGGACATCCAGGCCGTCGAGCGCACGCGCGAGTTTCGCGGGCGCTACCACGTGCTGGGCGGGGCATTGGATCCGTTGTCTGGCGTCGGGCCGGACCAGTTGCGAATTCGCGAGCTGCTCAACCGAATCGGCGAGCGCGTCGACGACGTCGAGGTGTCCGAGGTGATCATCGCGACCGACCCGAACACCGAAGGCGAGGCCACAGCCACCTACCTGGTGCGGATGCTGCGCGACATCCCGGGCTTGACGGTGACGCGCATAGCCTCCGGCTTGCCGATGGGTGGCGACTTGGAGTTCGCCGACGAGCTCACCCTCGGCCGCGCGCTCTCCGGCCGCCGCGCCATGGCCTAGGTTCTCGCCTTTTCGCCCAAACCAACGAACGGGCGAGAAAGTGCGAGAGGAATCCGCCATTTCGTCGATCTCGGTATCGGTGTCAGACCCTCGTTCAACGATGCGGCCATGGTTGAAGTATTTCTCGGCAGGGAGGCGTTGCGCGATGGGTTGACCCGTCATGAGTTGCGGCGCTTCTACCGCCCGATGTTTCGCGGGGTCTACATACCGAAGCGTGCAACTCCGTCACTGCATGACCGCGCACTCGGCGCGTGGTTGACGTCGGATCGCAAAGGTGTAATCGCCGGTGTGGCCGCATCCGCGTTACACGGCGCTCAGTGGGTGGATGACACGCAACCGATCGAGGTGCTTGTCGACGAGCGCAGGCGCCAACCCGGACTGGTCATCCGGATGGATCGGGTGGCTGAGGACGAAGTCACCACTCTAGAGGGCCTTCCGGTGACGACACGGGCACGGACCGCCTTTGACATCGGCCGGTACGCGACGCGTTATGAGGCGATAGGTCGGATGGACGCGTTGATGCGGGAAGCGCCGTTTTGCATCGAGGACGTGAATGCGTTGATGCGCCGTTACGGCCCCGTTCGCGGTGTCCGCCAACTGCGCGGACTGCTCCCGTTGGTCGACGCGGGTGGCGCGTCACCGAGGGAGAGCGGCTTGCGCCTGTTGCTTATCGACGCGGACTTCGCCGTGCCAGAGACTCAGATCCCGGTGCTCGACGAGGGCGGCGCGCCGGTCGCGTTCCTGGACATGGGCTGGCGGCAGCTTCAGTTGGCAGTCGAGTATGACGGGGACCAGCACCGCACCGACCGGGCTCAGTACGTCCGCGATCTCCGACGGATGCCGATGGTCGAAAAACGCGGCTGGGAAGTGATCCGCGTCGTCATGGAGGATCGACCGGCGGCGGTGATCGCACGCGTGCGCGAGGCATACAACCGCCGAGGCGGTGCCGGGATCGACGAAATGGCGCCGGTTACTCGCACTTTTGCGGCGTAACGTCGGTTTGGGCGACGGGCAGTCACCGGGAGCCGAGCCGTTCGCGGCGCAGCAGCGCGACCTCGTCGAGGTCCAGAGGCGCCAGCTCGCCCACGACCCGCGACAGCAGCAGGTCGGCCAGTTGCGGGTTGCGGGCCAAACACGGACCGTGCATGTAGGTCGCGACGACACCGCCCTGCACCGCGCCGTCGAACCCGTCGCCCGCGCGATTGCCTGCCCCCTTCGTCACCGCCCCCAGCGGTGACGCCGACGAACCCAAAACCGTTCCGCCGCGGTGGTTTTCGAAACCGGTCAGCGGCTCGCTGACCCCCGCCAGCAGCGGCCTGCTGACCACCTCGCCGATCGTCCGCACCGGCTGCGGCGTCGTCACGAGATCCAGCATCCCGACGCCGTCGACCCGTTCACCGGCCGACGTCTCGTACCAGTGGCCCAGCACCTGGATCGCCGCGCAGATCGCCAACACCGGCGCGCCTCGCGCCGCCGCCTGCTGCAAGCCCGGGTATCGCACGAGATGCCTGGTGGCCAGCCGCTGCGCATAATCCTCGGCGCCACCGAGGGTGTAGAGATCCAGCGACGACGGCACCGGGTCGGAAAGCCCGATCTCGACGATCTCGGCGGCAATGCCCCGCAACAGCAACCGCTGCCGCAGCACCACGGCGTTGCCGCCGTCGCCGTACGTGCCCATCACGTCGGGCAACACCAGCCCGATCCGGACGGTCACAAGATCCGCCGCTGCAATTGCAAGAACGCCGTGTAGTTGGCGATCACCTCGACGTGCCCCGGCGGGCATGACGAAATCGCCGCGACCGTGTCGTGCACCAGCGTGTGCTCCACGCCCGCATACGTCAGCCGCACCGCGAGGTCCGTCCCGCGTTCGCCGGCGGCGACAACCGCGGTCCCCTCAAAGTGCTCGAACCGTACGTCCCACAACCATGACAGGTCCTCGCCGTCGGGCACCTGCCCGTTCACCGCGATGACGACACCCGCGCCGTGCTTGTCGATCATCGACAGCGCTTCCTGCCACCCCGCCGGGTTCTTCGCCAGAAGCAAACGTGCGGTGTGGCGGCCGAGCGTCACCGTGCGGTAGCGGCCGGCGACCTCGTCGACGCCCGACACCCCAGCCACCGCGGCCGAGGGGTCAACCCCCAGCGCCAACGCCGCCGCGACCGCCTGCGCCGCGTTGCCCCGGTTCACCGCACCGGGCAGTGCCAACTTCAGGGCCAGCGTCAAACCCGAAGGCCCATAAAGGTTTTCGTCGTCGAACCACCATTGCGGGGTCGGCCGTTTGAAGTCGGTGCCGGTGCTGTACCAGTGTGATTTCTCCCGCACGATCACCTCGCCCGAGCGTGGACAGCTCACCGAGTCGTTGGCCCAGCTGCCGCCGGCGGCGACCCACACGACGTTCGGGCAGTCATACGCCGCGGACGTCATCAACACGTCGTCGCAATTGGCGACGATGACGGTGTCGGGGTGCCGGGCCAGCCCCGCCCGCAGCGCCCGCTCGATCGTGTTGATCTCGCCGACGCGGTCCAGCTGGTCCCGCGACAGGTTCAGCAACACGATCACCGCAGGACCCACCGCGTCGGCGACGTGCGGCAGATGCATCTCGTCCACTTCAAGCGCCGCCAAGGACGCATCCCGAGCCACCGCGAGTGCGGCGATCAACCCGGCGTCCATGTTGGCGCCCTCGGAGTTCGTCGCCACCGCACCGAGCGAAGCCAGCGCGGCGGCGGTCATGCGGGTCGTCGTCGACTTGCCGTTGGTGCCGGTGACCAACACGGTCCGCCGCCCGGAACCCAGCTGTTGCAGCAGGGAACGGTCCAGCGTCATCGCGACCAGCCCGCCGATCATTGCGCCGGCCCCGCGGCCGGTCACCCGCGACGCCCAGCGTGCTGCGGCTCCAGCCGCGAGTGCGACGCGTCCGCGGGTGGTGATCACCGGGGCAGTTTATGACGAAACAGCAACTGACCTGCGACACGAGCATTTCGGTCAGCGGCGTTGTCGGTCTGCCGTGCGACCCTGTGGGTTATGACAGCGCCACCCATCTGGGGGCGGCCCGCTACCGAGCCGGGTGCGGGCTGGGCGGTCGTCGACGTCGAGACCTCCGGATTTCGGCCCGGGCAGGCGAGGATCGTCAGTGTCGCGGCCCTTGCCCTGGGTGATGACGGCAACGTCGAACGCAGCGTGTCGACGCTGCTCGACCCGGGGGTCGACCCGGGCCCCACGCACGTACACGGCCTCACCGCCGAGATGCTCGCAGGTCAACCGCGCTTCGCCGAGGTCGCCGCCGACCTGGTCGAGGTGCTCAGGGGCCGCACGCTTGTCGCGCACAACGCGGGC
Source organism: Mycobacterium sp. (assembly GCA_036558625.1). GTDB lineage: Bacteria > Actinomycetota > Actinomycetes > Mycobacteriales > Mycobacteriaceae > Mycobacterium. The sequence continues at coordinate 49,494 of DATBFF010000030.1, forward strand.
TTCGACTATGCGTTCCTGGCGGCCGAGGCGGAGCTCGCCGGAATCGAGCTGCCCATCGACACCGTTATGTGCACGGTCGAGCTGGCTCGCCGCCTCGACCTCGGCGCGGAGAACCTGCGGCTGGAGACCCTCGCCGCGCACTGGGACATCACCCAGATGCGGCCACACGACGCGCTGGACGACGCGCTCGTGCTGGCGCAGATCCTCAAGCCCGCGCTGGTTCGGGCGCGGGAACGCAAGGTATGGCTGCCGGTGCGGCCGGTGTCGCGGCGGCGCTGGCCGAACGGCCATGTCACCCATGAGGAACTGCGCCCGCTGAAGACGCTGGCGTCGCGTCTGGCGTGCCCGTACGTGAACCCGGGCCGCTACGTGACGGGCCGGCCGCTGGTGCAGGGTATGCGGGTGGCGTTGTCTGCCGAGGTCACCCGCACGCACGAGGAGCTCATCGAGCGAATCCTGCACGCCGGGCTGGCGTATACCGACGCCGTTGACCCGGAGACGTCGCTGGTGATCTGCAACGAGCGCGAGCCGGAGCACGGCAAGGGTTACCAGGCACACGAACTCGGTGTTCCGCTGGTCTCCGACATCGACTTCCTGCACGGCGCCGAGAGCACCGTCGGCGGCGCGTGCATCGAGGAGTTCGTGGACTCGACGAGCGCCGGCGAGCAGTTCGCGCTGTTCTGAACTGTCGCCCGAGTTACGGCGGATTCGATTCCTCGGCCTCGCGGTGCGGCGGCGGGTCGAAGGTGACGTCGATGTTTTCAAAGCCCTTGCTGCGCTGCGCCTGCGCCTGAGTCGCGTAGGCGTTGCGGTCGCCGGCCGTGAGGTCGACGTTGTCGGTAAACGGGGTCAACAACGCGCGCGGGTAGAGCCTGTCGACGCGCACGACGTTGATCTCGATGCACAACACGACGACGGTGGCGGCGATGTACAAGAACGCCAGCATGCCCAGCACCAAGGCGAACACGCCGTTGGTGGCGCTGGCGCTCTTCACCACGTGCCGAATGTAGAGCGCACCGAAGGACTGTAGTAACTGCCAGGCCACCGCGGCGGCCACTGCGCCCGGCGCCACTTGTCGCAGGGTCAGGCTGCGCGCGGTGCCGATGCGGAATGCGAAGAGGATCGCGGACGCGTTGAATCCGACCGACGCCACGAGAGCCAGCACTTTCAGGCCGGCGCCTAGCGCGTCGGCCCCGTTGCCGACGGCGGACAACACCGTGGTACCAAGCAGCGCCACACCGGCGGTCCCCAGCATCAGCAAGCTTCGGGCGCGTGATCTGAAGGGGTCGGGACGCTCGTTGCGAGGCACCGCCCAGGCCGTGTTCATCGCGTTCTGAAGGGCCTGGCCCACGCCGAGCCCGCCGTAGAGCGCGCCGAGAGTACCGACGATCAGGCCGACGACGCCGCCGCCGATCTGCCCGGGTGCATTGAGTTGGGAGCCGATCACCGGGAACTGGCTCAACGCCGAATGCACGACTGCTTCGCGCGCCGCAGCGTGACCGACCAGCACGATCCCGAGCACTGTCGACAGCAGCAGCAGCAACGGAAACAGCGACACGAACGCGTAGTAGGCAATCAATGCCGCGAGATAGCCGCCCTGGTCGTCCGAGTACTTGTACAGAACCGCTATCGGGAAGGCCGCAGCCGGATACCGCCGCTGCAGACGATCGAGTCGTTCTGTGAGCGCCACACCGGCACCCGCCTTGGCTGATAGTGCGTTTGCTTGTACTCAGCAGATAGCCGGGAGGCCGGCGGCGTAAACGGAGCGCCTAGCGCGACGCCCGGTTGACCGCCGACACCACGGCGCGCAGCGACGCGGTGGTGATCGACGTCGCGATCCCGACGCCCCAAACCGTGCGACCACCGATCGATGCCTCCACGTAAGCGGCGGCCTGCGCCTCCTCGCCGGCGCTCAACGCGTGTTCGCTGTAGTCCAGCACGTTGACGTGGAATCCGACCGCGCCGAGCGCGTCGACGAACGCCGCCAGCGGGCCGTTGCCGGCGCCGACGATCTCGACCTCCTCGCCGTCGATGCGCACCGTGGCGGTGATCGTGTCGGTGCCACCGTCGACCTCGGCGGCGTCCACCCGCTGCCGCACCCGTTCCAGCGGCCGCACCGGCGCCAGGTATTCGTCGGCGAAGACGTCCCACATCTCCTTCGACGACACCTCGCCGCCCTCGCCGTCGGTGATCTTCTGGATCGCCTGGCTGAACTCGATCTGCAAGCGGCGCGGCAGCATCAGGCCGTGATCGGCCTTCATGATGTAGGCGACGCCGCCCTTGCCGGATTGCGAGTTCACCCGGATGACAGCCTCGTAGGTGCGGCCGACGTCCTTCGGGTCGATCGGCAGATAGGGGACTTGCCACAGGAGGTCGTCGACGTCGGCGTCCGCCTCGTCCGCGGCGTACTTCATCGCGTCCAAGCCCTTGTTGATGGCGTCCTGGTGGCTGCCGGAGAACGCCGTGTACACCAGATCGCCGCCGTACGGGTGCCGTTCGCCCACGGGCAGCTGGTTGCAGTACTCGACCGTGCGCCGGATCTCGTCGATGTTGGAGAAGTCGATCTGCGGGTCGATGCCGCGGCTGAACAGGTTCATGCCCAGCGTCACGATGCACACGTTGCCGGTCCGCTCGCCATTGCCGAACAAACAGCCTTCGATCCGATCAGCGCCGGCGGCAAAGCCCAATTCTGCTGCGGCAACGGCAGTCCCACGGTCGTTGTGCGGATGCAGGCTCAGGATCACGCTGTCACGGCGGGCCAGATTGCGGTGCATCCACTCGATGGAGTCGGCGTACACGTTCGGGGTGGCCATCTCCACTGTGGCGGGCAGGTTGAAGATGACCGGACTCTCCGGCGTCGGTGCGATGACGTCGCCGACCGCGTTGCAGACGTCGACGGCGTACTCGAGTTCGGTGCCGGTGTAGGACTCCGGCGAGTACTCGAAACGCCATTGCGTGCCAGGGTATTTCGCAGCCTCTTCGACACACTTGCGCGCGCCGTCGGTGGCGATTGCCTTCACCTCGTCCCGGCCGGCCCGAAATACCACGCGTCGCTGCAGGATTGACGTCGAGTTGTAGAAGTGCACGATCGCGCGTGGCGCTGCTTCGCACGCTTCGAAGGTCCGCTCGATCAGTTCGGGCCGGCACTGGGTCAGCACCTGGATGGTGACGTCGTCAGGAATTACGCCCTGCTCGATGATTTCGCGGACGAAGTCGAAGTCGGTCTGACTGGCCGACGGGAACCCGACCTCGATCTCCTTGTAGCCCATGCGCACGAGCAGGTCGAACATGCGTCGCTTACGGGCCGGGCTCATCGGGTCGATCAGCGCCTGGTTGCCGTCACGCAGATCGACCGCGCACCACATCGGTGCGTGGGTGATGACGCGCTCGGGCCAGGTGCGGTCGGGCAAGCGGATGGCTTCCACCTCGTCGGCGAACGACCGGTAGCGATGGGTGGGCATCGACGAGCCGCGCTGAGTGTTCCATGCGGGCTGTCCGGGGCGACGGTGCCCCGACGGTGTGGTGATGGTGCGGGCGGACACGAATGCGTCGCCTGGTACCTCGACACGAGGATCGGTCATTGGCCTGGCTTTCCGGGAGTTCTATGGACTCGACCGGCGCATCGCGAACACCCGCGACGGGAAGCCGGTCTGGATCAGACCCCGCCGCGGCTGCCGAGAAGCAGAACCCGCTGCACGTCGGACACTGTACTCCTTCGTCGATGCCGGCCGAGCAGCGCGCGGAAAAATGGACGTGCACCGACCCCTTATCCTTGGTCCGTGGCGCTTGTGGTGCAGAAATACGGCGGGTCGTCGGTGTCCGACGCCGAGCGCATCCGCCGCGTCGCCGAGCGGATCGTCGAAGCCAAGAAGCAGGGCAACGACGTCGTCGTCGTGGTCTCGGCGATGGGTGACACCACCGACGACCTGCTCGACCTCGCCCAGCAGGTCTGCCCGTCGCCGCCGCCGCGCGAGATGGACATGCTGCTCACCGCGGGCGAGCGCATCAGCAACGCGCTGGTCGCGATGGCCATCCACTCACTCGGCGCGCAGGCCCGCTCGTTCACCGGCTCGCAGGCCGGCGTCATCACGACGAGCATCCACGGCAACGCGAAGATCATCGACGTGACGCCCGGCCGGCTGCGCTCGGCGCTCGACGAGGGCCTGATCGTGCTCGTCGCCGGCTTCCAGGGAGTGAGCCAGGACAGCAAGGACGTCACCACGCTGGGTCGCGGTGGGTCGGACACCACCGCGGTCGCGCTGGCCGCCGCGCTGAAGGCCGACGTGTGCGAGATCTACACCGACGTCGACGGCATTTACACCGCCGATCCGCGCATCGTGTCCAACGCCCGCCGGCTCGACACCGTCAGCTTCGAGGAGATGCTCGAACTCGCCGCGTGCGGCGCCAAGGTGCTGATGCTGCGCTGTGTGGAATACGCCCGGCGCTAC
>DATBFF010000031.1:0-7087 GCA_036558625.1 Mycobacterium sp.
TCGCGGGACCTGGTGGATCCGAACGGCGACTCATCCACGGGCCGCGCCACGATGGCGGTGCCCGATATGCATGGCACGTCGACGCTTACGTACTTCATGTTCACCTTGGACGGTGTGGTCAACGGTTCGCCAAGTCGACGAAACGTTCCAGTGCGCCGCGGTCCTGGATGCCTACTGCCGGCGGCTAGCTACCGATACTCGCAGCAACGTGCCGGTTCCCGCCGCTGTCGAGCGGCAAGCGCTGCTCCGGTTGGTGGTGGTGTGGCTGGTGCCGGGGCGCGGATGTCATGATGGTCGTCTGTCGCCGTGCCAGTGACGGGTCGGGTTTGGGGTTCGGGTTTGCGCAGCAGGGTACAGACCCATCACGCCGGCGAAGGCGGCGGTGATGCTTGCCGCCAATACGAGTAACCGGCCACCGTCCAAGGCGGTGGTACGCGGCTATGCCGACGCGATCAGGCGCGGCGAGTGGATGGTCACCCACCAGGGCGTCGCGTTCGACACCGACGGTGTTCTCGTCGATGGTCAGCATCGGCTCGCCGCGACCGTGGAGGCCGACCAGTCGGTCGATGTGCTGATGGTCACCGGCGTGGATGCGGCAACATTCGACGTGCTCGATGTCGGTAAGCGGCGCTAAACGGCCAGTGCTGCAGTCGGCAGGTCCGGCGGCGGGCACGTCTTCTTCTACGATGCGCTCGGCAAGGGTCGCGCTATGGATCGGTGGCCAGCAGCGGCCCGTTCGGCCAGGGCGAGTCGGGCTGCATCGTCGTAGCCGATGGTCTTTCCGGGCACTATGTCGGTTATCGACTGGTCGTGCACGATGACCTCGGTGATCATTGAGTCCACTAGATTGCGGGCCGCGGCGATGTTGACGTCGGTCACCAACGCCAGCCAGGCCGAGGACAGTCGAGGCGTAAGCATGGGCACGGTGAAATTGGGCAGCCGCTTGCGTCGTACCGCGGCTGCCCGTTCGAGCATGTCGATATATCGCATCACTTCGGATCCACCGATCTCAAATACCCTGCCCTTGGCTTCTTCCGGTTCGAGAACACCGACGAGGTAACGAACCACGTCTTGGAGCGCGATTGGCTGGCTCAAGGTGTTGACCCACCGGGGTGTGACCAGGATTGGCAGGTGATCAACGAGTTGCCGGGTGATCTCCCACGCTATGCCACCGTGTCCGATCACAACACCGGCCCGAAGAACGGTTACCGGCACGTCTCCCTCGCCGAGCAGGCGCTCAACCTCGCGCCGTGATCGCAGATGTGGTGACAGTTCGGCGACGTCATCATTGCCTAGGCCGCCAAGGTAGATGATGCGCTCGACCTCAGCCTGGCGGCAGGCACCGGCGAAGTTTCGCGCGGCGTGGGCGTCGCGGGCCTCGAAGTCGGTGTGGTCGAGCGAGTGAACAAGGTAGTACGCCGCCGTCACGCCGTCCAGCGCGGCGTCGAGGCTCGCGGGATCCGAGACATCCCCGGCAACCGGCTGACCTGCGCCGCGGTAGCTACCGGGATTGCGCGTCATCGCTCGAACGTCGTGACCGGCGTCAACCAGCGCTCGCCCAAGCCGCGAACCGATGAAGCCGGACGCACCGGCGATCAGGACCGTTGTCGTCATACGATCCATCGTCTCGCGTGTCTGGCAAGATTCCGGGGTTCAAATGCGATCGGCGCGCGCGGGCGGCCGACAGACCCGCGTGGCGTACGACAAAGCCATTAAGCTGGGGCAACACCGTCGATACGGCTTACCCATCGCCGCGACCAACTGCGGCAGCGGTCACGGATCGCCTCGCGATGCGGACGACTGTGCGCTTTCTAGACTCAAGACAGACGGTTGCCCTTCCTCGCGTTCTGTTGCCGCCTCCGTCGGTGACTCCCGCGATCATGTTGATGCTGAGGTCGCCGTTGTGGCCGAGGGCATTGGGTCGGCTGTTGCGCGCCGCGTTCACCTGCCTCCCCGCTCAAGGGCATCGAAATCGCTCTCGGCCAGGTTGCCTGCACAGCGCTTAGAGCTCAACGCCTGAGACCGAAATCCGATTTCGTAACCTCGTCACAGAAATGTCCTGGATCCGGCGGAAGTCTTGAATGACCGATCCATGTCGAACGGCAGGCGGTTGCTGTCCGGTGCTCCGGCGTCACGTAGCCGAGAGTCCAACTCGTCGAGATGAGCCCGTTCCTCAGCACCAGGAGGCTGCCCCCGGCGGTAGCGCACGATCGCGGCCACCGCAGCCGCCGCCAGCCCGGTGACAACAACACCGATAAGCACCCTCGTGGTTGTCTTGGTCATGGCAGCTCCTAACTTCTTGACCACAGCACCGGCGAAGCCGGATCCTCGTCCGTAGCCCGCTCATTACAACGGGTTCGGACCGTCACCGGCGGAATCTGGCCCAAGCCCGACGACACGGCTCGTCAGTCGTGGCGGATCTGGCCGACGGTGTTCATGACCCCCCGGCCGTAATGGGCTTACCGCAACGACGGGACTACGTGCGGGCTCCCAAAGTAGGTACGCGACACGGTGCGAGCCGACGCTAACAACGGTGTCGGCCGTTCGCGGCGAAGCCGGGCGTGGCGTCCCATTTGGCCGTTCATTGATTCGTCGTGCGGCGGCTGTTTCAGCATTGGCGGCCCTAGCTCCTCGGGTGAGCAACGAGCGAGTTCGGCGTGTTCGGCGACTTTACGTGTTCGGCCCGGGCGTGTTGTCTGCGAACGCCGGTCAGTCGGGTTGCGGCGCGAATCCCGCGCGCCGCATGGGCTACGTGTGCCACGCGAGCCGGGAGGGGCTACCCGATTCGATCGCCGCGATCGTGGGTGATCGCACCAGCGACCGTCGCATAGACTGGCATAAGCTCATCGATTCCGGCGACCTCGATTAGGCGCCGCACGATGCCGCGTGGCGCGGCCAAGGACAATTGGCCGCCGTTGTTGCGGTAGCGCCGCGCGACGCGAAGGAACACGGTTAGCCCGCCGCACGAGCAAAACTCTAAGCCGGATAGGTCGAGGATCAGGTCACCTGCCAGCCACCACACCGCGGAGATGGCGTTTTCGACGATCCGCTCGCCGGATAGATCCAGCTCGCCGGAGAGTTTCATGATTGCTGGTGTTTGGGTGCGGCTGGAGGAGAACACGATCCGCACCGGCGAAACGGTAGGAGCAGCCATGCTGTCCACCACCTCTGGGCATCGACCCGTCACCGGGGTATGTGTCTCGACCACCGGCTCGTTGGCGTAGCAATGAAATGGTAGGTGCGTGTATTCGCAACACCAGACCGGGCAACAGCGACCGGCACACGATGAGGTCGCGGCGTGGTTTGTGATCTAGCGCGGTCTGGCATTGGGTCGGGATCCTGTCGGCACACCACTGTTGAGGTGCGGCGCGGCGGCGACCACTGGGTCGTGTATGCACTTGCGGGCCCCGGTCAGATGGGGCGGCCGTGACCGCTCGCCGCCTTGCAACGGACGCCGGTATGGCCTGTCGTGTGGCTGTGGTGGAGCGGGTGGTCGCGGCGTCTGGGTGTGCCGGCCAGCGTCGACGATTGCATCGAATTCGCCCCGGACCCGTAGTTCGTCGCTGGTGACGATGGTCCAGAAGGCGTCGTCGTCCACTGGCTGGGCCATGCCAGCCGAGGCGATCGTGTTGCCGTGGTACATAGCGGCCACTACCCGTCCAGGCGTGCGTTGAGAGGTCAGGCTTCGATGGCCTTGTGCTCGGTCCGTTGTCTGACGGCGACCTTGCGGGGCTTGGCCTGTTCGGCGACCGGGATGCGGACCACCAACACACCGTTGTCGTAGCTGGCTTGGATCCGTGCGGTGTCGAGGGCGTCGCCGAGGAATATTTGTCGGGAGAACACGCCGAGCGGCCGCTCGGACAATTGGACGCTGGCCTGTTCTCCAAGGTCGATCGGGCGTCGTTCCGCCTTGACGGTAAGAACGTTGACGTCGACGTCGACGTCGACCGCGTTCGGGTCCACGCCTGGCAGGTCGAAGGCGATCACGAACTCGTCGCCGTTCCGGTAGCCGTCGCATGGCATCGCGGCTGGCTGCGACCATGTTCCGGTGACTGGCATGCCGAACAGCTGCTGGGCTAGCCGGTTGACCTCAGTAAAGGGTTCGCTGCGCATCAACATGTCGCACCTCCTCGATCTTGGTCTTGTGGTGTCAATGCGCGATGCAAGCTTTCTATCATGTCGTCGTTACGACGACAAGCTGGATGTCAACCGACCGATGACGTACCAGCGCGTCGCTATCGATGAACTTGAGCCTCAGCTCATCGGCGCGCCGCGAGGCGTGCCGAGGCGAGTTGGCAGACGCTCGCCGCGGTGCTCGGCGTGGCAAGCCGACAGGCTGCCGAACGCCGCTACCTACGTCTCGTGCCGGCTACCGTGGACCAAGTTGGCAGCACTCGCGACCAGCGGGTCCGACAAGCCGCGACCGTCGCGCTGGCACCCGTTCGGTCAATGACTGGGCCAATGGCGACACCGCCGACCGCCGTCGCGTTGCCGCCCAGATCACTGCCCTCGACGACCTCGGCGCCGACTCCAGCTCCGACATCGCCCGGCTGAACCAGGCGCTCGGCGACACGGATGTCAGCGCGCTGCCGACACTTCCGGCCCGGGCCTGTCAACATCTTCATCGCCATCCGGCGCTAGCCCGCCAGATCGACACCGTCACCGCCGATGCAGCACGCGTACCCCGACGAGACTCAGCAGTACCGTGATGGCCGCCCACGCGCTGCCGGTTACGTGTCGGAGCGGCGAACAAAATGAGCGCTGGTCCGCACGCGGACATCCACTGTATCCGTCCCGGGATTGGGTAGCTTGATTTGGCCCTTGCGGGTTACGCGTTCAAGTCTCGGGCGCTAAGCCGTCGAGTCTCATTTAGTGTTCTCGATGCCTCCGCGAGTATTCGGGTCGCGTGACCCAGCAGAGGCGCGTTATCGGCGCGGGGGGAGTTGGCGGCCGTGTTGAGTGGATGGGCGAGCGATGTGGCTCCGAGGTCGGCTGGGCTAACTGCGATGGTTGCGTTGAGTTGTAACAGCCTGATGCCGAGAAGCCGGGCGGTGATGCGGGCCTGAACGGTTGCACCGTCAGCGAATCGGGGCTGTGTCGCGGCAGAGCCGTTCCGAGCACGGCTGTCAACTGTGGCCATCGTGAAGTCGAACGTCGAAGTCGTTGAGAAGGCTGTCCGAACCGGCTCGCCCACGTGCATCGTGTCGCAGGCGGTAGTCACGCAGTCGTTCGGATGTCTGACGTGCGGCGCCGATGATTTGGCCGTACCGTTCCCAGCCGGCTCTGGTGCCAAGGAAGTATCCGGCGCTGAACGCCGCGAGGCTCCGAAGCCTCACCCCTCACTCCGTCGGCGGCGTGACGAGACGGCGGCGCTGGCGGCGGTCACGCTGACGGCACCGGCCAACGCTGCGCCGGCGGTGCGGATCGCCGCGTTCTTGTAGGCCGCGGTTCCGGCCTTGAGCGCCGTTCGCCGCCAGTTCTTCTTGCGGTGGAAGAGATTCACGTTGTCGCTGCCTTTCGCGTACGTATAAGTGGCCTAGGCGGTTGCTCGGGCAGCCTTGCGAATTGCCCGCACCAGCTGTGGCTTGGTCATGCTGGTTGCGCCGTTGATGTGCACGCGCCGTGCCAAAGCGATGAGCTCCGCCTTGGTGTGCTCACTTGGCCCGCCGACGAGGCCGGTGCTCGGCTTGGTACGCGTCGATCGGGCAGCCGAGCGCGGTGTCGCGCCGCTGGCACGCCGATCACGCGACGCACGGGGCATGTCGCCGCCTGCGTTGGCATGTTCGTCGTCGACTGCCTGTACTTGCACCTGAGCCTGCTCGGCCATGTTCTGCGCAGCGGCGGTCGCGGCTTCGGCGAGCGCGCGAGCGGCAGCCATTTGCCGGTGGGCGTGCTCGATGCGGGCTTGCGCCTGCCGCGCCGCCTGTTCGGCGTCCTTCTGCACGCGGTCGACTTGCGCTTGTACGTCGGCGGTAATGCGTTCGAGGTGTCGAGAGACGTCACGGGTGGCCGCTTCGTGTTCTTGCTCAACCAGGTGGGCGTGGTGGTTGCGTGCCAACTCGGTGCGGCGCTCCACCTCCTGCTGACCCGTCTTGTTGGCGTCCCGCACGTGCTGCTTGGCCTCGTTGACGATGGATCTGGCGATATCTGCGCGCGCCTTGGCGTTTTGTGCCTCCGCCAGCGCCTGTTCCTCCGCCGCCTTCGCCTTGGCCACCGCCCCCTTGGCCCGCCGAAGTCGCGTCTCAACCGACCCCGGCGCCATCGGCAGCCGGTCCATGCCCGAGACCTTCGAGGGCCTGCCGCCGCGCTCGGCCGGTGCGTCTCCGGCACGCGTTGGCTGACGGTCGCCGGATAGCAGCCACGCCGCGTTGCGTGGTAGATCCTTCAGTCCCGTGACCGCTTGGCCCGCAAGCCGCCTGACTGGACGGATATTGGACATCACGTCGTCCTTCCACCTGTCCGGCACTGCACACCCACAGGCGTGCTCAAGGCAGTCACGCCGACACTGCCCTCAACCGACGGTAATGGTTCGTCCGGAATCGCGAGGTCGCTTCGCAAGAAGCCAGATAAGCCACCATCTCGGACGAACCTCGATCAACTGACGGTCTCACCGGCCGTGGCAGCGGCTCGGGGCCTAGAAACGGCTGGTAGGTCGTACGCGGCGTGCGCCGATTCATGCATTCGAATCGCAGATCAATCGCTCGACACCGCGGCGACCCACACTCTGACACGCTTGTACGAGCAAATGATCTTGCTAATTGGTCGGCCGTGGCAGCCGCAGCCCGGCCCAGCCTGATCGTGACGGCCCTGAGACAGCCCGGCGTCACCCTCGCGCGGGGTTGCGTCGTCCAAGGCCGGCATCCGTAATCCAAGATGCGCATCAGTCGACCGCGTCACCACCACCGAGGCCGCGTCGGCATGGGATCGACGCCTACGTTGAGCCGACGCGAACGAGACCGACGCGACGACAGGCAATTTTGCGCTGTTTGGCGTTGCGCCACCTGGGTATTGGCGGACTTCGGGCTGCTGAGGATGGGGGGACGCAGATGTCGACGGACGCGATCGTGCTGTTGAAGGAAGATCACAA
>DATBFF010000032.1:0-13366 GCA_036558625.1 Mycobacterium sp.
GCCGCCGCCGTGCATCCACCCGTCACAGCGTGCCGCGCGGCGCAGCGCGGCATCCGCGTGCCCGCCGATCAGGATCGGAATCGGCTCGGCAGGCGCCGGCGTCATCTTCGTTTTCGCGATGTCGTAGAACTCGCCATGGAACTCGAAATAGCCGCCGCTCGTCAGGCCGCGGATGATCGCGATGCACTCGTCCATCCGCTTGCCGCGCTTGGCGAAAGGCACACCCATCAACTCGTAGTCCTCGGGCCATGGGCTGGTTCCTACGCCGAGTCCCAGCCGGTTGCCGAAGACCGCGGTCAGCGAGCCGGCCTGCTTGGCCACCAGGGCCGGCGGCCGGATCGGCAGTTTGAGGACGAAGAAGTTGAACCGCAGCGTAGTGGTCACCGCGAGCAATGCGCCCGCCAACGCGAACGCTTCGACGAACGCCTTGCCGTCGAGGAATTCACGGCTGCCGTCAGGGGTGTACGGGTATGTGGAGTCGGACTTCAACGGATAGGCGATGCTGTCCGGGATCGTCATCGCGTCGTATCCGGCGGCCTCGGCGGCGCGGGCGAGCGGAACGTAGAACGTCGGGTCCGTCATGGCCTCTGCAAAGGTGAACCGCATCCCAATCTCCTTATCGCGTGCGGGTGCCGGGGTAAGCACCGCCTGTCTACCAGCGCCAGCGGCGAGGCGACACGGGGGTCGCTGAAGCCCGAGAAAAGCCTACGGTGAAGTTGACGCGCTGTTTATTGACACCGATGACAACTGATCCGGCAGATGTCGAAGGCGGGTGACGTCACTAAGCCGGATTTCGAACGAGAAGTTCATGCCGAGATCGCCCGCCTCGCCCGCAACCTGCATAGCGATCGCTCGAGAGGTGGTGTCCAAGGATTTTCGGCCACCGAACGACGATTAGGCGCTACAGCTGATTCTCCGGGCCGACCGTGGCCCACACGTACTTACCCGAGCCGGTAGGTGTGTTTCCCCAACCACGGCTCAACGCGGCGACGATGGCCAGGCCCGACACGTCTTCTTTGCCTCCGGGCAAAGGCTCACGGCGAGTCGCCAGCGCAGTGCTGTCGTCCGCGACCGCCATGGTCACTACGTCGTCCCGGCTTTCTAGTCGGACCTCCGGACCACAGCCGGTGTGCGCCAGCACATTCTCGACAAGCACCGTGACCAGAAGCTTTGCGACCGCGATCAGCTCCGGCCGCGACCACGCGGTCAGCCGCTCGCGGACGAAAACACGAGCTCGCTCGAGGGCTGCCGCTGAACCTGGCAGTTGCAGCGCAGCCCGTCGACGCATCGAAGAGCCCTCTTCGTCCGGGAGCGCTCGGATGGCATCGAGCGCTGATCGATATACCGGCACATACCGGGTGATGCCATTGCGCGCCATCACCTCGCGCCTCTGTTGGTTCTCGCACACCAGCAGCAGCGGTTTGCCAGGCCACAGCCGCATGTGCAATTGCGCGCTAGTGAAGACGGACCAGGCAGATTCGGTCGGCACCTCGAGCGGGGAGACATCGACGACGACCCCGCCGACGTCGTCCAACGATGCCTCGATAACGGAGTCGCGCAGCGGCCTATAGGTCGTGGTGTCAAGACGTCCGTTCGCGATCAGCACACTCGCGGTTCGGTTCGCGGCCTGCGAGACCATGAGCCCGCGCAGATGGTTGGCTGGCACCCTGCTCCTGTCCCGCTGGTCGCGACGCCTTTGCGATGCTTGTTGTCCAGATCCCCCGTTCAGGACAGCGGGTACCCAATGATCGGCCGAGTGATTCACGCTGAAAGCCACCCGATCGACACGCGTCGTCGTCGGTTCATGGCAGCCAGGCGCATACTCGCCATCGTGACCGAATTCCAGCGCTACATCGCCGAAGAAGTCGCCATCGAACACATCGACGGAGCCCTGTCGCGCCGAGAGGCCATGCGTCGGCTCGCACTGATCGGACTTTCGGCCGGGGCGGCCAGCGCACTGATCGCCGGGTGCGGCGGCGGCGGACGGAAGGGATCGACGGGGGCCACCACCGGCACAGGGGCGGTCACGTCACCTCCGCCCGGGATGGACCGGGCGCTGCCGACGCAACCGGTGACGTGGTCGGGTCCCGCGGGCGAGCTGCAGGGTGCGTGGGCGCCCACGCAGAACGTCCGCGGCGGCGTGCTGGTGATCCACGAGAACAAGGGTCTCAACGAGTGGGTGCGCTCGGTGGCGGGCCGGGCCGCCGGTGCCGGTTACTCCGCACTCGCGATCGACCTCTTGTCGGAAGACGGTGGATCGGCGAAGTTCAGCGACGAAGCCCAGGCCCAGGCGGCCATCAGCAGGATCCCGTCGGAGCGGGCGGTCGCCGACCTGAAATCCGGTGTTTCGGAGTTGCAGCGGCGGGTGCCGGACAAGAAGGTCGCCGTGGTGGGGTTCTGCTGGGGTGGCGGCATGGTGTGGAAACTGCTCGCGTCTGGCGAGCCGCAGCTGGCAGCGGCCGTGCCCTTCTACGGGCCGCTGCCCGACAATCCGGACTTCGCCGGGTCGAAGGCGGCGGTGCTGACGATCTACGGGGCGCTCGACGAGCGGGTGACGTCGACGAAGGACGCGGCGGTCGCAGCGCTGAACCGTGCCGGTCTGGTCAACCAGGTGATCGTCGAACCCGACGCCAACCATGCGTTCTTCAACGACACCGGCCGCAACTACAACCCCCGCGCCGCGTCGGACGCCTGGGCGAAGGTGCTGGACTGGTTCGGCCGCTACTTGGGGTAGCTGAACGGCGGCGTGCCCACGCCGGCGATGGCGTATCCCCAGGGCGTCTGTTCGGTGATGCGGGCCTCGGCGCTGGCTGCGTCTACCGCCAATGTCACTGGCCGCGAAGGCAATTCGGCGGTCGCGCCAAAAACCGTGCCCTGCCAATGGTATTTGCCGTCGATCGGATCGAGATGCCCGGTCAGCCTGACCCGCACGGCGTGGTCGTTCCCACCGACTCTGAGCGTGGCGGGTCCGTCGTAGACATCGCTGCGAACGTCCCGCGTCGTGAATTCGAACGCCCGCCGCGGCCGTACCACGCGGGAGCGTTCGACGAATTGCCGCTGAGCGCTGCGGCGCACCTCGATGCGGGTGGCGCCCTTTCGCCGCATGAGTTTCAGGCACTCGGCGATGAGACGCAGCTGCTCGTCTCTTCGCGCCGTATCGTCGCCGACCGTGAAGTAGTTCGGAGCGCCGTGCCGTGCGACACCGAAATAGGCATCGCCGATGTCTTCTCTTGCGCGAGTGTCGATCACGATGCGTGCGCGGTGTCCGTCGTCGAGCAGCCAGGTATCGGTGGCGTCGTCGAATACCGGGATGCCACAGACGTGCCGAGTGTGGAGTTCGGGCACGCTTTCGGCGATCAAGCGTGCGTCAAGTGCACGCTCGTCGCAGATGACGGCGACGTCGATCATTGCTTTCGGTTTTTCGCGCGAGCGCTCATCACAGGAAGTTGGTCCGCTTCCACAGCCGCCGGGCGATCGGGCCCATCAAGCCGACCTCTCCGAAAAACGCGGCGAGCGGGGCGAAGCCGTTTCGCTGAATCTCGTGATAGTGCGGGTTGTTTCGAGCTGCCCGGCGAGCCTGCCGACCGTCGAGCCCGGCGCGCGTGTACGGCACCGGGTTGGTGAACAGTCGGCGGAACAACAGCCCGCCGAGGCCGTTGATGTTGGCCACCCAGAACTTGCTGATCCTTGGCATCTGCGTGACGCGCTTGCGCACGCCGTCACGGGCGAACTGGATGTGCCGTGCCTCCTCGGTGACGTGAATCCGCATGAGGCGCTGGACCATTGGCTGCAACTCCGGATCGTCCATCATCTGACGCTGCAGCGAGTCGAAGATCTCCTCGCCGATCAGGGCGGCCACCCACAAAAAGATGCCGCGGAAGCCCAGCGGCAGCGCGTTGATCACCCAGCGCTGGCGGCGCCTCGGCCATACCGGCCGGGCGCCGACGCGTTCGATCGCCTTGCCGAACATCACCATGTGCCGCGTCTCGTCGCCGAGTTCGGTAAGTGAATAGTGCGTCGCGTTGGAGGTCGGGTCCTTGTGCAAGATGTCGCGTAGCAGCGACTGGTTCAGCATGTTCTCGAACCAGATGCCCGCCGACAGCGTGTTGACGAACTCCTGGCGCGACAACTCGATCTGCTGCTGCCGGCTCATCTCGTTCCACATGTCGGTGCCGTAGAGCGACACGACCTTCGGTGGGAGGTAGAACTTGTCCGGATCCAGCGGCGCGTCCCAGTCGATGTCGACGACGGGTTCGTAGGACTTTTTGACCGAGCCTTTGAGCAGCCGCTCGGCGAACTCTTCCCGTGTTGGCGTTCTTGCTGGGCTCGTCATCGTTGACATCCCTTCGTTGCTTGCGCAGAAGCTAGGCCAGCCCGGCCCAGTTAGTCAATACCCACGGTACCGGATACTTCCGGTACTACGCCAGGTCGTAGCATCGGCATCGTGACGCGCCGCATCCACGTAATCGGCATCGGAGCCGGCGACCCCGGTCACCTCACCGCAGAGGCTGTTTCGGCGCTCAACGACACCGACGTGTTCTTCGTCATGGACAAGGGCGATGCCAAGAGCGATCTGGTCGCGTGGCGCCGCGAGGTGTGTGAGCGGTTCATCGAGCCGGAGCGGGGCTACCGGTTCGTCGAACTGCCCGATCCGCCCCGAGCCCGATCCGGCGACTACACCAGCACCGTGACCCGATGGCATGCCGCACGAGCGCAGCTGTGGGCCGACGCGATCGCCGCCGAGCTGGCGCCCGGGGACGTCGGCGCGTTCCTGGCTTGGGGCGATCCGTCGTTGTACGACAGCACTCTTCGCATCCTGGATGCCGTCGCCGGGCACGTCGAGTTCGACTACGACGTGATCCCGGGCATCACCGCAATCCAGGCGCTGACGGCCCGACATCGCATACCGCTCAACGACATTGGCGCGCCCGTTCTGATCACGACCGGGCGAAAACTCGATCCCGGGTTTTCAGGCACGGTGGTCGTGATGCTCGACGGCGACTGCGCGTTTCGCACCTGCCCGCCGGACACCCGAATCTGGTGGGGGGCATACCTGGGCACCGAACACGAACTGCTGATGGCGGGCACCGTAGGTGAGGTGGGGGAGCAGATCGTCCGTGCCCGCGCCGAAGCCCGCGCCCGTCGCGGCTGGATCATGGACACCTACCTGCTGCGCTCCCCCTAGCCCCGCGAGCGTGCGTGTCTGTTGGTCGACACGCCGGTTCAGCACCCGAGAACACGCACGCTCGCGGACGATCGAGCGTGCGCAGTCTTGCGTGCCCGTCTCCGAGCGCGCCTAGGTGACTCGCCGGGAGCCGCCGTTGCGCTCGTTCCACAGCCGGTACACGCCGACGGCGGCGTCTTGCGGCTCATAGCGCATCGGCAGCCGGCGCTCTCGCCAGTCCTTGCCGAACTCGTCGTAGAAGGTGCTCAGCTCGAAGTACTTTCGGTCGTCGACGTAGTAGGGCTCGTAGGAGTCGCGGGTTGTCAGAAAGACGACTTCGTCGGGTGAGCAGTAATACAGCGAGCCCAGACACATCGGGCATGGATGAGCGAGGACATAGATCGTCGTCCCATCAAGATGTTCGGTGCCGAGCTTCGTGCACGCCTGCCGAATCGCCAGTATTTCGGCATGTGCGGTCGGATCATGTGTCTGCGCAACCTTATTCGCGCTCTCTGCGATGACCTCCCCGTCCTTGGCGATGACGGTAGCGAAGGGTCGGCCGCCTTCCTGGACGTTTTGGCGGGCAAGGTCGACGGTGCGTTGCGCGAAGTCCATGCTCGAAGCGTAAATCCGCAACTGGCCCGCATGGCAAGATCAGCGGCATGGGGCCGTTTCTCGTCCGGGCCGCGCTGACCGGGTTCGCGTTGTGGGTGGTCACCTTGCTCGTCGGCGGTATCCGCTTTGTCGGAGGGCATTCGACGCTGCAGACCATCGGCATCATCTTCGTTGTCGGGGTGATCTTCGGTCTCGTCAACGCGTTCATCAAGCCCGTCGTGCAGCTGTTGTCGATCCCGCTGTATCTGCTCACGCTTGGGTTGATCCACATCGTGATCAACGCGTTCATGCTGTCGATCACCGCGTGGATCACCAAGCACACCACCGGGTGGGGTTTGCAGATCGACCACTTCTGGTGGACGGCGATCTGGGCGGCGATCCTGCTGTCGATCGTGAGCTGGCTGCTGTCGCTCGTCGTTGGGGACATCACCCGCGTCCGCCACGACTGAACCGGCACACTGGAGGCATGCCCGAACTGCCCGAAGTGGAGGCGCTGGCCGACCACCTGCGTCGGCACGCCGTCGGCCGGACGATCGGCCGCGTTGACGTGTCAGCGTTTTCAGTGCTCAAGACGTTCGACCCGCCGGTCACGGCGCTGCACGGGCAGACGGTGACCGGCGCGAACCGATGGGGCAAGTATCTGGGGCTGCAGGTCGGCCCGGTGCACCTGGTGACGCACTTGTCGAGGGCCGGCTGGCTGCGATGGTCGGACAAGCTGTCGGCGGCGCCGCTGAAGCCGGGCAAGGGCCCGATCGCTTTGCGAGTCCATCTGGGCACGCCGGGGGAGGCGCTCCGGTCTGATGTCGCCGGCCAGACGGCTCCAGGCTTCGACCTGACCGAGGCCGGCACCCAGAAGCGGCTGGCGGTGTGGCTGGTCGACGATCCCGCCAGTGTGCCCGGCATCGCTGCGCTGGGACCCGACGCACTCTCGCTGACGCCTGACGACCTGGCCGCGCTGCTGGCCGGCAACAGCGGTCGGCTCAAGACCGTGATCACCGATCAGAAGGTGATCGCCGGGATCGGCAACGCCTACAGAGACGAGATCTTGCACGTCGCCCGGCTGTCACCGTTCGCGACGGCGTCGAAACTGACTCCCGCGCAGCTCTCCGGCTTGCATGACGCGATGATCGGAGTGCTCACCGATGCCGTGAAGCGGTCGGTCGGTCAGCAGGCGGCGACGCTCAAAGGCGAAAAACGTTCAGGCTTAAGGGTTCACGATCGTACGGGGCTGCCGTGTCCGGTATGCGGCGACACCGTCCGCGAAGTATCCTTCGCCGACAAGTCATTTCAGTACTGCCCGACCTGCCAGACGGGCGGCAAGGTGCTTGCCGACCGCCGACTGTCGCGCCTGCTCAAGTAGTTCCCCTTCGCCGCGAGCGTGCGTGTCTGTCCGCCGACACGCCGTATTTTGTTCGCATTTTCCGCACGATCGCGCGGCAGCGAGCGTGCAAAAACTGTTGACGGAGACCCTAAGCGAAGCGGGTGGTGAAGCGTGGGGGCAGGACCTTCAGCAGCTGCACCAGCGGCGCCCACGGCCACCGCGGCACGATCGCGCGGCCGCGCTCGCGCTCTATCGCGTCGACCATCGCCCGCACGCCAGTTTGGTTGTCTACCATCAACATCGTCGACGCCGACTTCGACGTCATCTCCGACTCGATGTAGCCCGGCTCGACGACCGTCACGCTAATGGGCCCACTCGGATATTCGGCCCGCAGTGACTCGCCGAGCGACGACATTCCCGCCTTGCTCGCGCAGTACGCGGCCTTGACCCCCGGTACCCCCTTGTTGCCGAGCACCGACGAGATCAGCGCGAGATGTCCGGAGCCGGACTTCTTGAACATCTCGAGTGCGGTTTCGATCTGTACGAGCGCGCTGACGAGATTCGTCTCGATCGTCGCCTTGTTGGCCCACAGCTTGCCCTCGCCAAGGGGCCAGCCCTTGCCGATCCCGGCGTTGACGATCACACGGTCGATGCCGCCGAGTTCTTCGGACAGTGCGGCGAACACCTTCGGCACCTGTTCGTGGTCGTTGACATCGAGTTCGGCGACGGCGACCTTGATGCCGGGATGCGCGGCGGTCAGCTCGGCCTTGAGCTCGTCGAGGCGGTCTGCACGCCTGGCGCAGAGCGCGAGGTCGCGGCCCTTCGCGGCGAACTGGCGGGCCATGCCGGCACCCAGACCAGAGCTGGCGCCGGTGATGAGGATCTTCTGCCGAATCACGCCCGACAGCGTACGGGTCCCGGCCGCCGTCCACTGCTTATAGGCCACTCGGACCGCGCGATGGCCGCTCGCTAGGCCGTGCGGCCACGCTCGGTGCGGTAGCGGCGCACCAGCGCGTCGGTGGAGCTGTCGGACTGCTTCGCCGGTGACGTTTCGGCGGTGATCACCGGCAGCAGCGCCTTGGCCTGTGTCTTGCCCAGCTCCACGCCCCACTGGTCGAACGAGTCGATGCCCCAGATCACGCCTTCGGTGAACACGATGTGTTCATACAGCGCGATCAGCTGCCCCACCACCGACGGCGTCAGCTTGGTCGCCAGGATCGACGTCGACGGCCGGTTGCCCGGCATCACCTTGTGTGGCACCACATCTGCGGCCGTGCCCTCCGCGGCGATCTCGGCGGCCGTCTTGCCGAACGCCAAAACCTGTGTCTGCGCGAAGAAGTTGCTCATCAGCAGATCCTGCATGCTGCCGGTGCCGTCGGCGGTCGCCAGGTCATCGACGGGCTGACTGAACCCGATGAAGTCGGCGGGGATCAGCCGCGTCCCCTGATGCAACAGTTGGTAGAACGCGTGCTGGCCGTTGGTTCCCGGTTCACCCCAAAAGATTTCGCCGGTCGAGGTGGTCACAGGGGTTCCGTCGGCGCGCACCGACTTGCCGTTGGACTCCATCGTCAGCTGCTGCAGATAGGCGGGGAAGCGGGCCATGTCGTTGGAGTACGGCAGCACCGCGCGGGTCTCTGCGCCGAAGAAGTTGTTGTACCAGACACCCAGAAGACCAAGCAGCACAGGCGCATTCGCCTCCAGCGGTGCGGACTTGAAGTGCTCGTCGACGGTGTGGAAGCCGGCCAGGAATTCGGCGAACCGCTCCCGGCCGATCGCCGCCATCACCGCCAGCCCGATCGCCGAATCTACCGAGTACCGCCCGCCGACCCAGTCCCAGAACCCGAACATGTTGTCGGTGTTGATGCCGAAGTCGTCGACGAGCTTGCGGTTGGTCGACACTGCGACGAAGTGTTTCGCCACCGCCGCGTCACCTAGCGCGTCGGTCAACCAGCGCCGTGCCGCCGTCGCGTTCGTCAACGTCTCCAGCGTCGAGAACGTCTTCGACGCGATGATGAACAGGGTCTTCGCAGGGTCCAGATCCGCCAGCACCGCAACAAGATCGGCCGGATCGACATTGGACACGAACCGCGCCTCCATGCCCGCATCCACGTAATGCCGTAGCGCCTTGTACACCATCACGGGCCCGAGGTCCGAGCCACCGATGCCGATATTCACCACGGTGGTGATGCGCTCGCCGGTGGCGCCGGTCCACTCGCCGCTGCGCAGCCGGTCGGTGAAGTCGCCCATCCGATCCAGCACCTCGTGCACGTCGGCGACGACGTTGCGGCCGTTGACCACCAACTCTGCGTCGCGCGGCAGACGCAGCGCGATGTGCAGCACTGCCCGGTCTTCGGAGGTGTTGATGTGCGTGCCGTCGAACATCTCGTCGCGACGCCGTTCCAGATGCGCCGCCCTCGCCAAATCGATCAACAGCGACAACGTCTCCCGTGTCACCCGCTGCTTGCTGTAGTCGACGTACAGATCGCCGACCGTGACGCACAGCTCGGCGCCGCGCGCGGGGTCTTCGTCGAACAGCTCACGTAGGTGGGTGGTGGCGATTTGATCGTGATGCCGACCCAGGGCTTTCCACGCGGGCGACGCGGTCACATCGGGAATTTGCGGGGGTCCGGCAGTCATTCTTCGACCCTAATGTGACGAGCTATCGCACACGAATGCCTGACGGATGCGACGCGTCACGTATGTCCGCCCGTCCCACCCGCGCCGCCGTACCCGCCGGAACCGCCGGCACCGCCTGCGCCGTTTGCTCCGCCGCCGCCGCCGGGTTGTCCGGCTGTGCCGTCTCCCCCGGCGGTGCCGCTGTTGATGGCTGTGTGGCCGCCGCTGCCCCCGGCGCCGCCGTGACCGCCTGTGCCGCCGCTCCCTCCGTAACCGGTCGCACCGGTGCTGCCCTGGCGGCCGGACGTTCCGAAAAGTCCACCGGCGCCGCCCGTACCACCGGCTCCGCCCACACCACCCTGGCCGCCGGTGCCGCCCGCGCCGCCGCTGCCGCCTGCGCCCCCCTCTCCGCCGTCGCCATACCCGGAAGTGGCTTCGCCGCCGGTGCCGCCTTGACCGCCTCCTCCGCCTGGAGCGCCCATGCCGCCAGTGCCCCCGGTACCGCCCGTGCCGCCAGCGCCGCCAATCCCGACAAGCAGCCCGCCTCGACCACCGCTACCGCCGGGAGCTCCGGCACTTCCCGGGTAACCGGAAGCACCTACTCCGCCGGTGCCGCCCGTACCGCCGGCACCCCCGGTGCTCGTACCCTGAAATGCGCCGGTCCCGTTGCCGCCGGTGCCGCCCTCGCCACCAGCCGCGCCGGAGCCGCCGCTGCCGCCCATACCGCCGGCGCCGCCGACTCCGTTCGCGTGAGGTGCGCCACCTGTACCGGAGCCGCCGAGCCCGCCCGACCCGCCTGGTGCGCCTGCGCCACCGCTGCCGCCGGCCCCGCCGGCGCCCCCGGTTCCGGTGGCCCCAAGGGTGACAGTGCGCCCTGACCCACCTCGGCCGCCGACGCCGCCAACCTGTGCTGTGACCCCGTCGCGGCCGGGCGTACCTGCACCTCCGGTTTGATCACCCTGCCCTTGAACGTTGCCGCCGGCGGATCCGTTTGTGGCGATACTGTCGATCTGGGTGGGATTGACTCCGTTTGCGCCAGCGGTGCCCGCTCCGCCCTGTCCGCCGGCGCCGCCGTCGCCGAACAACCCAGCGTTGCCGCCGGCCCCGCCCGGACCGCCGGCGCTGGTGGCGGTGCCAGCCGCGCCGTTGCCGCCCGCCCCGCCGCTGCCGAACAGCCCGCCGTGGCCACCGTTGCCCCCGGCGCCGCCGTTGACGCCGGCCACGCCGTCACCGCCGCGTCCGCCGTTGCCGAACAGCAGGCCGGCGTGGCCGCCGCGCTGTCCCGGCGCCCCCTCCGCGCCATTGCCGATCAACAACCCAGCGTCCGGATGATCGGGGGTGCCGTTGCTGATGAACGCCCTGAGCAGGGTGCCGATCGGATCGACGGCAGCCGGGCTGCCCAGCGCAGCTGTGGACAACCCGGGCCCGAACAGTCTGCTGCACGGCAGCTCACCACATGTGCTGTCCACCGGCGGCGGCTGCGCTGGTTGTATCAGCATTGATCCGACGGACGTCAACCGCACGTCCGCAAATGGCTGCGCACCGGAAACGTCGGGAGTAACCCCTAACCAGACGCCAGTCCCGCCGATTGCAATCCCGGCAGCGACATAAAGCTGAATATGGCTGGCCACCGTTCTCCTCGCAATGATTGCCGTGGGTAAACAGTCCTCGATATTTACCACATAGCCGAGGCTTTTCGGTCGCCAGTCGCGAGATTGCCGTTCTGCTCGAGTTAGCTGGGTGAATATCGGTCTGCTCCATCGCCGCCTCTCGAAGGCCGTCGCAAACTGCCCGTCCGACGACCACGTGCCGGATTCCGTCTACGGCGCCACCCAGCGGATGCCATCGCCGCGCACAGTTTGGACGCTGGATCGAACGGGGTAACCGGGGCGAGAGTCATGAGGTGGTGAATTGCATTGATAGCCAGAACCGTCCGGCAAGCGTCCGCCGCGGCCGCGATTGGCGCCGTGGTGGCCATGGGTGTCCTGGCGTCCTGCGGGGACCAAAAAGGCGAGCAGAAGAC
Organism: Mycobacterium sp.; assembly: GCA_036558625.1. GTDB lineage: Bacteria > Actinomycetota > Actinomycetes > Mycobacteriales > Mycobacteriaceae > Mycobacterium. Next base: position 11,740 of record DATBFF010000032.1, read on the forward strand.
GTCGACAACCACACCGACCACGACAACAACCACGACGACGTCGTCGACGCCGCCTGCCGCACCAACGGCGAACGCCCCTACGGCGACGAACCCGCAGACAAGTGCACCGGCCGAGGGCCTCGTGCCACCGACCACAAACGGTGAGGGCCCGTCGTCGGGTACCCGAGGTCCCGAGGTCAGCGCCAGCCCTCCCGTCGAAGTGCCGACATCCCAGGTTGGCGGCAACAACGGTCCCGGTCCGGGCCCAGGCCCCCGGTGACGCTGCGTCTCGTGCACTGACCTGCCGCGAGCAAACGCAAAAGGCCCCGACACGCCGAAGCGCGGGGACTCTTGCGTCTGCTCGCGCACATAGACTCCATCGGTGAGCAACCGCGTTGGGCCGCAAGCAGTTCGGCGGCGCCGGGCGGCGGGAGTACCCGCGCTCGACGGCGTCCGCGCGGTTGCTGTCGCGCTCGTTTTGGTCAGCCACGGCGGCGTCGCGGGCATGCAGGGCGGGTTCCTCGGCGTCGATGTTTTCTTCGTGCTGAGCGGCTTTTTGATCACCTCGTTGCTGCTCGACGAGTTGGCTTATACCGGGCGCATTGACCTGCTGGGGTTCTGGCGCCGTCGGGCGAAGCGATTGCTGCCTGCCCTCGTCGTGATGGTGTTGGGGGTGGCCGCGGCGGTCGCGCTGTTCCCGCCCGACGCCGTCGCACGGTTGCGTGACGACGCCGTCGCCGCCTTCGTCTGGGTCGCGAACTGGAACTTCGTCGCGCGCAAGACTGACTATTTCACCGCGGGCGGGACACCGTCGCCGCTGCAACACACCTGGTCGCTGGGTGTGGAAGAGCAGTACTACATCCTCTGGCCGATTCTGCTGCTCGCCGTCGCCGCGCTGGTTGCCGTCTCGGCACGCCGGCGGCGCAGGCTGGTCATGCACAACACCGTCCGCATCGCCGTGTTCTGGCTGGCAGCCGTCGGCGCCGTCGCCTCCGCGGTCGAAACTATCGTGGTGGTCTCCGACGACTCGCTGAACCGCGTCTACTTCGGCACGGACACCCGCGCGCAGGCGTTGCTGATCGGGGCCGCGGCGGCGGCACTGCTGGTGCGCGACTGGCCAGCGCTGACCGGCGGGTATTACGTCATCCGGTCACGCTGGGCGAGGTGGGTGGCGCGCACGGCGCCGGTGCTCGGTCTCGGCGCGCTGGTAGTGGGGACGCACTATGCGACGGGTGACGTAGCCGACTTCCGCCACGGCATGCTGATTCTGGTCGCGGTCGCGGCGGTCGCGGTGATTGCTTCGGTGGCACTGGATCAGCGCGGCGCGGTTGCCAGGGTGCTGGCCTGGCGTCCGCTGGTGTGGCTCGGCGCGATTTCCTACGGCGTGTATCTCTGGCATTGGCCGGTGTTCTTGGTGCTCAACGGCGCACGAACCGGGTGGTCAGGACTCGCGCTGTTCGCCGTCCGCTGCGTGGTGACGGTCGTGCTGGCCGCCGCGTCGTGGTGGCTGATCGAGCAGCCCATCCGGCGCTGGCGCCCGGTGCGCATCCCCCTGCTCCCACTGGCCGGCGCGACCGTCGCCACGGCGATCGCGGTGACCGTGGTCGTCGTCCCGGCGACGATTCCTCCGGAAACCAGCGACGTGTCG
>DATBFF010000033.1:0-38553 GCA_036558625.1 Mycobacterium sp.
GTATCGGACCTCGCCGTCCGGTAAGGCACTGAAAACATCTGCACCACAGACTATTTCGACGCCAGACCGCTCGGCGACAGCCACCAGCGCATCCGTGACCGCGCCCATGCCCCCGATTGGTACGTGCCAGTCGCGAAAGACGTGGTACAAAAAGCACACATTCTGGCGCAGCGACTCGTCGTCGAGTCGCGCGAACGTTCCGATCAAGGCATCGGTAGCGACCACCCCGCGCGACAAATCGTCGGAAACCGCCGCGCTGATGCCATGTCCGATCGGTTCCTCGACCATCAGCCGCCACGCCCAGTCGTCGCCCACCAGTCGCCATACTTCGGAGCGTCGCACCAGTGGTGATGTCATCATCGGCCACAGTGCATCGGTCACCGCCCCGCACCGGGCGTAGAAGTCGGGGGCGAGCGAAGCGGTCGAGCTGACGAGCAGACCCGTGCGTCCTTCTGTTTCGGGGTTCGGCGTGTACGAGGAGTACGGCCGCGGCGCCAGCCGTACGGGAAGGCCAAGATCGGAGACCACCTGCGGCGGTAGCAGGCTGACGAGATAGGAGTAGCGGGACAACTGCGCGTCCACGCCCTCGAACGGTTGCGCCGACACCGCCGCGCCGCCCGCGTGACCGAGCCGCTCCAGAACCAGCACCCGCTTGCCCGCGCGCCCCAGATAGCAGGCGGCGACCAGCCCGTTGTGGCCGCCGCCGACGACGACGGCATCGTACGAGTCGGTCAGTTCAGGTAGCCCTCGACCTGGTCACCCGGACGCACATGGGCGTCGCCAGGATCGCCGCCGGTCTCGCGCAGCGCGCGTCGCTGCCGCAGCAGATCCCAGCACTGATCCAGCTCCGTCTCGACCGCCCGCAGCCGGGAGTGCTCCTCGTCTTCGCTGATCTCGCCTCGCTGCACCTTCGCCCGCAGCTCTTTCTCCTCGGCCACCAGCTCGTTGATCCGCGAAAGCGTGTCGTTGTCTTCTGCCACATCCCCAGTGTGCCCGCTAGCGTAATGACGATGACCGACAAACCCGAGATCGACTTTCCGCAAGGCCCAGCCCCGGCTGAACTCGTCATCGAAGACATCGTCGTGGGCGATGGACCCGAGGCCGTCCCTGGCGGCACCGTCGAGGTGCACTACGTCGGCGTGGAATACGACACGGGTGAGGAATTCGACAGTTCGTGGAGCCGCAGCGCCTCGATCGAGTTCCCGTTGCGCGGCCTGATCCAGGGCTGGCAGGACGGCATCCCCGGGATGCGAGTGGGCGGCCGCCGCAAGCTGACGATCCCGCCCGAGCAGGCCTACGGCCCGGCGGGCGGTGGGCACCGGCTGTCCGGCAAGACGCTGATTTTCGTGATCGACCTGCTCGGCACGCGGTAGTCAGTCGACGCGAGCGTGCGCACAATCGGCATCGACGCCGGCGTGTCGACCGGCAGACACGCACGCTCGCGGCAGAGGGCGAGACTAGAACGGGGTTTCGTACGGGCGGGGGCCCGGCAGCCGCAGCAACAGCCGCGCACCACCCAGCGGGCTCTCCTCCAACGATGCTGTGCCGCCGTGCAATTCGGCCTGCTGCCCGACGAGCGCCAGCCCGAGTCCCGATCCTGACTGCGACGCCGTCGAGCCGCGCGAGAACCGATCGAACACCACCTTGCGCTCCTCTTCGGGAACGCCGGTGCCGTTGTCGTCGACCGCAATCTCGACGCCCGCGCGCGAGCTGACCGCCGACAGCTGAATACGCGTCGCCCCACCGTGTTTGACCGCGTTGGCGATCGCATTGTCAACAGCCAGCCGCAGCCCCGCGGGTAACCCGACGATGATCACCGACGGCGACGGCATCAGCGCCACGTCCAGATCCGGGTAGATGCGCACCGCGTCGTGAGCTGCGCGATCGAGCAGATCGGTGATGTCGACAGGTGCATGGTCGTCCGACGTCGACAGCTCACCTTGGGCCAGTCGCTCCAGCGCCGACAGCGTCGCCTCGATCCGCGACTGCGTGCGGATCACGTCGTTGAGTACTTCCTTGCGCTGTTCATCCGGAAGATCCAGTGTGGCAAGAACTTCGAGATTGGTGCGCATCGCGGTCAGCGGCGTCCGCAACTCGTGGGCGGAAACCGCGGAGAAGTCGCGCGCCGAGGCCAGCGCGGCCTTCGTCCGGTCCTGCTCCTTCCAGATCCGCTGCAGCATGCCCTTCATCGCGTCGGCGATCTCCACGGCCTCGGTGGCGCCGCGGATGTCGACATCCGGTGGTTCATCACCGGCTTCGATCGTTCTGGTCTGCTGCGCCAGGCGTTTGAACGGGCGCACCGCGAACGCGGCCAGTACCCAGCCTCCGATCGTGGACGCGCCGACGGCGAGGCTGCAGATGATGATCACCCGACGGTGCAGATTGTTGGTGTCGGCGATCGTGGCGTCGTATGTCGCCCCGACGGCCACCGACATCGGCTCGGGCGCCCTGATGTCCACCGTGCGCACCCGGTAGCGCACGCCGTTGACGTATGTGTCGGCGTATCCCGGATCCAGCTGCGGCAGCACGACATTGGAGTTCGACGTCGCCTGCCCGTCTTTGCGGACGGTGATGACGGCGTCCTGGTCGTTGGGTGACTTGGGGATCTCGTCGAGGCCGCGCGGCAGGAACGGGATGGCGAAGCCGGCCGCCTCGTCGAGCCGGCGGTCGAGGCGCTCCTTGCGGTCTTGCGTGATGCCGACCCAGACGACCACGCCGACGATGCCGACGACGATTGCCGCGGCGACCGCGCTGGTGAACGCCACCCGGGTCCGAAGGGAAGGGGTCCGGCGGAAAATGCGCGACAAACGATTCATTGGGTCCTTAGGACAAAGCCCACACCGCGCACGGTGTGCAGCAGGCGCGGCGCGCCGCCGGCCTCCAGTTTGCGCCGCAGGTATCCGATGAACACGTCGACGACGTTGGTGTCCGCGGCGAAGTCGTAACCCCAGACCAGCTCGAGCAGCTGTGCGCGGGACAGGACCGCGGTCTTGTGCTCGGCCAGGACGGCGAGCAGGTCGAACTCACGCTTGGTCAAATCGACGTCGACGCCGTTGACCCGTGCCCGCCGGCCCGGGATGTCCACCTCCAACGGGCCGACCTGAATGGTCTCCGAACTGAACGTCGCCGCAGATCCACGGCGACGCAGCAGCGCCTTCACCCGTGCCACCAGCTCGGCCAGTACGAACGGCTTGACCAGGTAGTCGTCGGCGCCGGCCTCCAGTCCGGCAACGCGATCGTCGACGGAGCTGCGGGCGGACAGCACGCAGACCGGCACGTCGTTGTCCATCGCCCGCAGCGCGGTGACCACGCTGACGCCGTCCAGAACCGGCATGTTGATGTCGAGCACAATGGCGTCGGGTCGAGTCTCGGTGGCGCTGCGCAGGGCTTCGGCGCCGTCGGTGGCGGTGGCGACGTCGAAGCCGGACAGCCGCAATCCCCGCTCCAAGGACGCGAGCACATCGGCGTCGTCGTCGACTACGAGCACGCGTGGAGAGGTACCACTGTCCATGCCCACAATCTTGCCTGATCTGGCGCCAAGAGCGTGGGAGGTCGTCGACGGGATCGTCGGTGGCGGCCCGACGCCAAAGCTACGCCTGGATCTCGCCGGCGATCTTGCGTTCGATGCTCGCACGCGACATCGCCGGCAGCGCAATCAGCCCGTCGAGCTCCTTGCGGGCCTTAGCGTATGCGCTGTGCCGCTCCTGCGAGGTGGCGGCGGTGTCGGTGGCCAGGCGCATCAGATGCTGCGCACGCTCGATACGCTGCTGATCTTCCGACGAGAAGTCGCTGCGACGCCGTCGAATCGCTTCTGCTTCGGCGATATCGAATGCGCTGACGTAGTCGGCGACAGCATCGCGGTATTCGAGCTGCGCATCCCGGTCGCCCATCACGTCGTCGACGTTCTCCGGCCGCAGCAGATCGGCCCGCCGCTTGGCCTTGTGGAAGCCCACCGTCAGCGGGTTGCGCATGTCAGTCATCATCGGGAAGTCCAGAAGCTTCGCGATGTCGAGCTCGTAGTCCAGCCACTTCGCGTCGGTGCGGCTGTGCTGGTCAAAAAGCCGCGTCATCTCACGCCGATTCGCCGACTCGGTGCCCCGGCCGCGCCCGGCGGCTTCGGCGACCGCAATCTTGGTCTGTTGCTTGATTCGGTAGCGCTCGAGGCGCCGCTCGGCCCGCCGCTCGTTGGCCGCCGCCACCGCTCTCAGCGCGCCCCCGATCGCACCCGCGAACGGGAAGATCAGCCACCAGAAATGTCCGGCGAATTCGAGCACCGACCCCATGTGCCCAGCATGCCATCGGCGTGGGCCGAGGTTTTCGGGCAGCCGGGTGCGGGGAATGATGAGAGGTGGCTGCCGGCGAGGTACGCCTCGACGCCCAGGTGGGGACTGTCGTCGGGTGTGGATCTCCCGGAGGCGATACAGTCGGTGCGCGCGTGCGATGCGCGATGAGCAACCGAGTTGATGGACACGTTCGACCCGACGTGTTGGACAAGGAGATGTGATGACGTACTCGACCGGACCGGGTGGCTACGGCGACCCGTCGCAGGGAGCGGGCGGCCCCGGGCACTCCAGCGACGCGGGGGGAGGCTACGGCCAGCAAGCCCCGAGCTACGGCGCCACCTCCGGGCTCGGGCTGGGCCAGAGCAAGGGCCTCCCGTTCTTTCTGAACCTCGGCGTGATCGCGCTCGGTGTGATCAGCTTCTTCTTGGGCTTCTTGTCGTTCGCGAAGGAAAACCCCGACTACAACGGCAGCGGCGGAGTCTTCGACAAGAAGTCCTTCAATTTCTTCGACAACATCTCGCTCGGTGTCGGCGTGATCAGCTTGACGGTCTTGCTGGCGGCCGCTCTCATCACAGCACTCGCGATGCTGCCCAAGCAGGACTCTCACGATGCCGTGGTCGCCGGGCTGTCCGCGGCGGGATTCATCTCACTGCTGTTCTTGATGATCGGTCTCACCTCGGCCGCCAGCGCCGGAATCGGCCTGATCCTGATACTGATCACGTCGTTTCTCCAATCCGCGCTCGCGATCGCGGTTTTGCTGTTCAACGCCGAAATCATCAAGGCGCCGCAGCCGCGTCAGCCGAACTACGGCACCTACGGTTACTACGGCCAGGGTGGCTACGGGCAGTCGCAGCAGCCCCAGAGTCAGCCGCAGCAGCAGTACTACGGCGGCGCGGGCAGTGCCCCCGGCGCCCCGCCGTCGTATCAGCCGCCGCCGTCGCAGCCGCAACAGCAGCAGCAGCCACCGTCGCAACCCAACCCCCAGAACCCCTGGTGATTCAGCGCTAGCGACTGCATCCGCGGTGCGGCCAGGCCGCGACTAGGGTTGCCTCATGATCGGTATCACCCGCGATGGCCACGTCACGACCATCGAGATGCAGCGATCCGACCGGCGGAACGCGCTCAATACCGAGCTCGTCGAGGGGTTGCGCGCCGCTGTCGAACAGGCCGGGGCTGACGACATCCGCGCGATCGTACTGACCGGGCAGGGCAGCGTGTTCTGCGCCGGCGCGGACTTGTCCGGCGACGCGTTCGCGCAGGACTACCCGGATCGGCTCGTCGCACTGCACAGGTCCATCGACGAGGCGCCGATGCCGGTGATCGGCGCAATCAACGGGCCGGCGATCGGGGCGGGATTGCAACTGGCCATGATCTGCGACCTGCGGGTGGTGTCCCCGGACGCATTCTTCCAGTTCCCTACCTCCAAATACGGTCTCGCGCTTGATAATTGGAGCATCCGGCGGCTCGCCTCCCTTGCCGGCCACGGCCGCGCGCGGTCGATGCTGCTGACTGCCGAGCGGCTTACCGCCGAGGATGCCCTGCAGACCGGGATGGCCAACCGGATCGGCACGCTTTCCGATGCGCAGAAGTGGGCCGAGGAGATCGCCGGGCTCGCGCCGCTAGCACTGCGTCACGCCAAGCGTGTGCTCAACGACGACGGCGCGTACGAGGAACAGCGCCCGGCCCACAAAGAGCTCTTCGACAAGGCGTGGTCCAGCGCGGACGTCGTCGAGGCACAGGTGGCGCGCATGCAGAAGCGCCCGCCGAACTTCAAGGGCGCCTGAGCCGCGATGCTGCGGAGCGCGCTGCGGCTGGGCATCGGGACCGCCACGCTGCTCGGCGGCGGCTGGGTGCTCAGTGCGCTGCGCGGCGCCCCCGCGGCGCTCGGTGCCGGCCCACTGGCCGTCCGCGCGGTCGCGGCCGGGTCACCGAACTACCGCGACGGCGCATTCGTCAACATCGACCCGGCTTCGATGTTCGAGGTCAACCGCGAAGAACAGCGGATCCTGCTGCGCGAGATGCTGCACGGCCGCTCGGGACGCCCGCCCGGTGAGATTCCGCTGGCACAGCCGGAGGGCCTCGGCATGCCGGCCGCGCCGCTCGCCGTCACGTGGTTCGGACACGCCACGGCACTGGTGGAAGTCGACGGATACCGCATACTCACCGACCCGGTGTGGAGCAACCGGTGCTCCCCGTCGCACACCATCGGCCCGCAGCGGTTGCATCCGCCGCCGATCCCGCTGGAGGCTCTGCCGGCGGTCGACGTCGTGGTGATCAGCCATGACCACTACGACCATCTGGATCTCGACACGGTCCTTGCGCTCGCGCGTAGTCAGCGCGCGTCGTTCTTCGTCCCGCTCGGAGTCGGCGCCCACCTGCGAGAGTGGGGCATCCCGTCGGCGCGCATCGTCGAATTGGATTGGGAGCAAAGCGCTTCCGTCGACGAACTCACGCTCACCTGCACACCGGCGCGGCACTTCTCCGGCCGGTTCGTCAGTCGCAACACCACGCTGTGGGCCTCGTGGGTGTTCGCCGGCCCGCATCACAGTGCCTACTTCGGCGGCGACACCGGCTACACCACGAGCTTCGCCGACATCGGTTCGCAACACGGCCCGTTCGACCTCACGCTGATGCCGGTCGGTGCGTACAACAAGATGTGGCCCGACATCCACATGAACCCCGAGGAAGCCGTTCGGGCCCACCTCGACCTCAACGGCGCCGCCAAGGGCCTGCTGGTGCCGATCCACTGGTGCACGTTCCGGCTGGCGCCCCACCCCTGGGCCGAGCCCGTCGAGCGGCTCCTCGAAGCGGCAGTCGGATCTGATGTGGCGGTCGCAGTACCCAAGCCGGGCCAGCGGATTGAAGCTGATGCGCTCTCTGCTCCTCGCGCGCGGGGGTCCTCGGCGCATGACGTGTGGTGGCGATGATCCGTCGGACGGCACAGGCGGTACTCACGGTGCTGCTCATGGCCCTGCTGGCATGCGGATCATCGCATCAGGCGGGGCCGTCGACGCGACCGTCGGGGCTGCCGCCCAACGAGGTCTCCGGCGTCGACATCCCAGACGGTCGGGTCGACGCCGCCGTGGGCAAACTAGACGGCCTGATCGACGACTTGATGAAGCACTCCGGCATCCCGGGCATGGCCGTCGCTGTGGTGCATGATGGCAAGGTCGTTTACACCAAGGGTTTTGGTGTCAAGGATGTGCGCACCGGCACCAAGGTCGACCCTGACACCGTGTTTCAGATCGCATCGCTGTCCAAGCCGGTAGGCGCGACGGTAGTTGCCCGCGAGGTGACGCATAACGTCGTCGGCTGGGACATGCCCATCTGGGTCACGCTGCCGTCGTTCCAATTGTCCGATCCTTATGTGACGCGCCACGTGACCATCGCCGACCTTTACGCGCACCGGTCAGGCGTGCCCGACCACGCAGGTGACAGCCTCGAAGACCTGGGGTACGACAGAACCCAAGTGCTGCAGCGGCTGAAGTACCTCCCGCTGGACGCATTCCGAAGTTCTTACGCGTACACCAACTTTGGAATCACCGCCGCCGCCGAAGCTGTCGCCGCAGCCGCGAACAAGCCTTGGGATGTGCTCTCTGACGAAGTGCTGTACCGACCGCTGGGCATGACGTCCTCCAGTTCACGGTTCGCCGACTACCAAAGCCGGCCCGACCGCGCCGTCGGGCACGTCAAGACCCCTGACCATGGTTACCAACCGCTCTACACCCGAAATGCCGACGCGCAGTCGCCGGCCGGCGGGGTCAGTTCGTCGGTCAACGACATGGCCCGCTGGCTGATGATGGTTCTGGGCAAGGGTACCTACAACGGCGTTCGGATCGCCGCGCAAGAAGCATTGGTGCCCACCGTAACTCCGCAAGTGATCTCCGTGCCGGCCGGCAATCCCAACGCTCGCGCGTCGTTCTACGGTTACGGGTTCAACGTCTCGGTGACGTCGGCAGGACGTACTGAATACAGCCATTCCGGCGCCTTCGCGCTGGGTGCTGCCTCTGCGTTCGCCGCGCTGCCCTCGGCGAATGTCGGCATCATCGCATTGACCAACGCGGCACCCGTCGGCGTACCGGAGACGCTGGCCGCCGAATTCATGGATCTGGTGCAGTACGGCGAGATTCACGAGGATTGGGCGGCCCTGTACCGGCAGGCGTTCGACGCGATGGACCGGCCGGAGGGAACGCTCGTCGGCAGGCAGCCACCGGTCGCGCCTGCTCCGGCGCGCCCTCTCGACGAGTACGTCGGCGAATATGCGAACCCGTACTGGGGGCCTGCGAAGATCAGCCAAGTCAACGGAGTGCTGCAGCTCACGCTGGGTCCCCGTGGTGACACGTTTCCGCTATCCCATTGGGACGGCGACACGTTCACGTTCACCCTGCAGAACGAGAACGCACCGCCCGGCACGATCTCCAAGGCGACGTTCGCGGGCAACAACCTGACTCTCGAGTATTACGACCACAACAAGCTGGGCACATTCACGCGTTGAGCTGGCTACGCTGCTAGCCATGACGGACGTTGCCGCCACACGGGTGTCGCCGGTAGCCGGCCTGACCGACGCCGAAGTCAGACAGCGCATTGCCGAAGGCAAATCCAACAACGTCCCCACTCGTGCGGCCCGCAGTGTGTCCGAGATCGTGCGCGCCAACGTGTTCACCCGGATCAACGCGATTCTTGGTGTGCTGTTTCTCATCGTGCTGGCGACGGGGTCGCTGATCAACGGGCTGTTCGGGTTGTTGATCATCGCCAACAGCGCAATCGGCATCGTTCAGGAGCTACGCGCCAAACGAACGCTGGACAAACTCGCGATCGTCGGCCAAGCCAAACCGCTGGTGCGCCGGGAGGGCGGCACTCGCGAACTGCTGGGAAGCGAGGTGGTTCTCGACGACGTGATCGAACTCGGTCCGGGTGACCAGATCGTCGTCGACGGCGTCGTGGTCGAAGAATCTGGCCTGGAGGTCGATGAGTCGCTGCTGACCGGGGAGGCCGACCCGATCGAAAAAGACGTGTCCGATCAAGTGATGTCGGGCAGCTTCGTCGTTGCCGGAAGCGGTGCCTACCGGGCCACCCGCGTCGGCCGCGAGGCCTACGCCGCGAAGTTGGCCGAGGAAGCCAGCAAGTTCACGCTCGTGAAATCCGAACTGCGCACCGGCATTAACACGATCCTGCGCCTCATCACCTATCTGCTGATCCCCGCCGGCCTGCTCATCATCTACACCCAGCTGTTCACCACGGGCGCAGACTGGAAGGAATCGGTGCTGCGGATGGTCGGCGCGTTGGTGCCGATGGTGCCCGAAGGGCTGGTGCTGCTGACGTCCATCGCGTTCGCGGTCGGCGTGGTGCGGCTGGGCCGGCGGCAGTGTCTGGTGCAGGAGCTGCCGGCAATCGAGGGCCTCGCGCGTGTCGACGTGGTATGTGCCGACAAGACAGGAACACTGACCGAAAACGGAATGCGGGTGTCGCAGACCGAGTGCCTGGCCGGCCCCGGGGGGACGGCCGTAGGGGAGGTGCTGGCGGCGCTCGCTGCCGCCGACACCCGTCCCAATGCGAGCATGCAGGCTATCGGCGAGGCCTACAAGATGCCGCCCGAGTGGACGCCGACGGCAATTGCGCCATTCAAGTCAGCTACCAAATGGAGCGGAGTGTCGTACGTCGACCGCGGCAACTGGGTGATCGGGGCACCCGATGTGTTGCTGGACGCGGGGTCACCCGTTGCTGAGAAGGCCGAATCGATTGGTGCGCAAGGGCTTCGAGTGCTACTGCTGGCAGCCAGCGACTTGTCCGTCGGCGATCCGCAGGCGCCTGGGCGCATCACCCCTGTGGCACTGGTCATTCTGGAGCAGCGGATCCGCCCAGACGCCCGCGAGACTTTGGATTACTTCGGGTCACAACAGGTTGCGATCAAAGTGATCTCCGGTGACAACGCGGTTTCGGTTGGTGCCGTTGCGTCCGCGCTCGGCATCGAGGGGGAGACTCTCGACGCGCGCAAGCTACCTTCCGATCCCGGCGAGCTCGCTGACACCATGGACGCATTCACCACGTTCGGCAGGGTCAGGCCGGACCAGAAAAGGACCATGGTGCACGCGTTGCAGTCTCGCAGCCACACCGTCGCGATGACCGGCGACGGCGTCAACGACGTGCTGGCATTGAAGGATGCCGACATCGGCGTCGCGATGGGAGCGGGCAGCTCCGCGTCACGTGCGGTAGCGCAGATTGTCTTGTTGGACAACAAGTTCGCCACCTTGCCGCACGTGGTTGCCGAGGGCCGGCGGGTCATCGGCAACATCGAGCGCGTTTCCAATCTGTTCTTGACGAAGACGGTGTATGCGGTGCTGCTGGCGGTCCTGGTCGGTATCGCAGGCATCGGGTCGAAGGTGTTTCACACCGACCCGCTGCCGTTCCCGTTCCAGCCGATTCACGTGACCATCACCGCGTGGTTCACGATCGGCATCCCGGCGTTCATCCTGTCGCTGGCACCCAACAACGAACGGGCCCAGCCACGGTTCGTGCGCCGGGTGATGACGGCGGCGCTGCCGTCCGGACTGATCGTCGGGATCGCGACGTTCGTGTGCTACCTGCTGGCCTACAAGGGGCTGCACGCGAGCCCGGCTCAGCAGATACAGGCGTCGACCTCGGCGCTGATCACGCTGCTGGTCGGTGCGCTGTGGGTGCTGGCCGTGGTAGCCAGGCCATACACGTGGTGGCGGCTGGCCCTGGTGATCGTCTCCGCGCTGGCCTACGTCGTAATTTTTTCGATTCCGCTCGCGCGCCAGCAGTTCATGCTCGACCCGTTCAATATCGCGCTGACCTTGACAGCGCTGGGAATCGGGGTGCTGGCTGCGGCGGGCGTCGAGGCGTCGTGGTGGGTGCAGGGCAGGGTGATCGACGACCACCGCCGCTTGTGGAGAGCACGGACGCTGGACAAGAATGGCGGCCGATACCGAGAGAGAGGTGCATCGTGAGCTTCATGGACAAGGTCAAGGACCTTCTGTCGAAGAACTCAGAGAAGGTCGGCGGCGCCATCGACAAGGCAGGCGACGTGGTCGACGACAAGACGCAGGGCAAGTACAAGGACACCGTCGACAAGGTGCAGGACGCCGCCAAGAAGGCCATCGACAAGAGCGATCCGCAGACGCCCTAGCGCATGGCCAAACTCTCCGTCTCCGTCGACGTTCCGCTGCCGCCGGAGAAGGCGTGGGAGTGCGCCTCTGACCTCTCCCGCTACAAGGAGTGGCTGACCATTCACCGCGTGTGGCGAAGCAAGCCGCCCGACACACTGGACAAGGGCACGGTCGTCGAGTCCATCGTCGAAGTCAAGGGCATGCCTAACCGGATCTCATGGACGATCGTGCATTTCAAGCCGCCGCAGGCGATGACGCTGAACGGAGACGGGGTGGGCGGCGTGAAGGTCAAGCTGATCGGAAAAGTCACGCCCGCGGCGAGCGATCCCGCCGCTTCCGCCGTCACGTTCGACGTGCACCTGGGTGGGCCGGCGCTGTTCGGACCGATCGGCATGATCGTCGCGGCCGCGTTGAAGGGTGACATCCGAGAGTCGCTGAACAACTTCAAGAAGGTCTTCGCGACGGCCGCCTCCTAGCGCCTCCGCGCCGAGACTGCGGGAGGATCGCGAAATCGGCGAAAAACTCGATCTGTGCGCAGTTTCGGTACTGCCTGGGTGCGCTATCCGCCCTGCGCGACGGGACGCGTTGTGTCCGAACACCATTCGGACCACGAACCCGGATACAGCGCCGCCTCTTTGCCCACCGCCGCGAGCGCGGCAATCACCACCGATGCGGTGACGCCCGATCCGCAGTAGACACCTGCCGCCTCGATGCCGTCGAAAAGTTGCGTGAGCTTCTCGCTGGTCAAAAAGTCTTCATCGTCGTCCAACACCGTGGTGCTCGGCACATTCCGGGCACCGGGGATGTGCCCGGCCGCAGGATCCATCGGCTCCACGTCCCCGCGAAAGCGTTCGGGCGCGCGCGCGTCGAGCAGCGTCATCTCCGGCGACAGGTCTTGGGCCGTCAACGTGGCGCGCGCTCCGGTGTAGAGGTCGGCGTGCTGGACCGTCACGTTGCCGGGTTCCGGCATGACCGTCCCGGCCTCGAGCGCGCCGCCAGAGGCGGTCCACCTTCGCAATCCGCCGTCGAGGATGCGGACGTCAGGAACGCCTGCGGCCGTCAGCACCCACCAAGCACGCGCTGAACCTGCCCGGTTCCAGTCGTCGTACACCACCACTGGGCGCCCACGGCTGACTCCCCAACGTCGAGCAGCCGCTTGCAGCCGTGCGCCCGAGGGCAACGGATGGCGACCGCGCCCGATGACCGAATGGTCGCTGAGGTCGTCTTCCAGAGATACGTAGACCGCGCCCGGTATGTGTGCTTGTTCGTAGGCGGCCCGTCCGTCGGGCTCGCTGAGCTGCCAGCGGACGTCAAGGATCGCCGGCGGTGACGCCCCGCGCAGCAGATCTGCCAGTGCACCGACCGTGATCAGCACGTCGTCGCGGGCCACACCCAAGATGTTGCCACCTAAGCGGCTCGGGCGTCGCTGAGCTGCCTGAGCGCGCTAGGAGGCACCCAGGCCGAAATCGGCATAGTCGAAGCCTGGCACCACCACGCAGCTGACCAGGCTCGGCTGGTCGCCGCGAGGTCGCGCCCGCTGCCAGTGCCCAGGTGGCACCAGCACCTGCGGTAGCTGCCCGTCGTGGAAGTCAGCGCCCACCAGATGTGTTGTGGCCGTGCCTTGTTCGGCACCGACCTCCAGTAGCAGCGGGCTGCCGCGGTGGAACAACCACAGCTCGGCGCTACGCACCGTATGCCACGCCGACTGCTGACCAGGCATCAGCAAGAACAGGATCGCGGTGCCCGCACTGCGTGTGCCGCTGTACTCTGGTGGCAGCGCCGACTGCGCAATTGTCAGTTCGCTGCGCCAGGTTTCGACGAACCAGCCGCCCTCGGGGTGGGGCGTCATGTTGAGCCGTTGGGCCCAGTCCGGGATGTCCGTCATCGCCGCGCCCCTCCTCCGGTCAAAGCCCTTGACCCTACACAGTAGAGGCCAACCGGCGCGCTATGGTGCCAACCATGACCCGCCTGCGTCCCGGTTGGCTGGTGGTTCTGTTCGCAGCGATGATCGCGATCAGCGGGTGGCTGCCGTGGCGGTCGCTCACCCGCAATGGCCCGGGGCATGCGAGCGCGATTGGCGGTGCGGTGGGCAACATTTCGCCGCCGACCAAGTTCGACGCCGGGCAGCTGATCGTGCTCTTGGCGTCGACGCTGATCGTGGCGGGTGCAATGGCCGCGAGCGGATTGTCCGTGCGTCTTTCGGCCGTTGCCGCCCTGGTGATTTCGTTGTGTATCGGTGGGCTGACGGTCGTGTATTACCACCAGAAGATCCACCCGGGAGTGGCTGCGTCCTATGGTCTCTACATCGGCGCAGTGGCCACGGCCGCTGCGGCGCTGTGCTCAGGGTGGGCGCTGGTTGCGGCGTGGTCGAGAGCGGGACCCACCCAGTGAGCCGGTTCGTCGAGCCGGTGACACTCGTCGGCGAACAGTGGGTGCGGCTGGAGCCACTGGAAAGCCGGCACGTCGACGAAATCGCGAGGGCGGCAGGCGATGGCGACCCCGGTCGGCTGTGGTTCACAATCGCACCCTCGCCGCACACCGCGGCCGAATGGACTGAACGGATGCTGGTTTTGCAGGCCGCAGGCGGGTTGACCTTTCTGGTGCGCAGCCTCGACGGCACGCCGATCGGAGCGTCGAGCTACCTCAACGTCGACGGCCCGAACCGCCGGCTCGAGATCGGTGCGACGTGGTACGCGGCGTCGGCGCGTCGCACCGGGGTCAACTCGGAGACCAAACTATTGATGCTCGGTCATGCCTTCGACACGCTGGCGTGTGTGGCCGTCGAGTTCCGCACGCATTTCTTTAACTTCACCAGCCGCACAGCCATCGAACGGCTCGGCGCCAAGCGGGACGGCGTGCTTCGCAGCCATCAGCTGCTGCCTGACGGCTCACGGCGCGACACAGTCGTGTACTCGATTCTCGACACCGAATGGCCTTCGGTGCGAAACAATCTCACGTTCCGTCTCGGGCAGGCCCGTCGCGGAAATGGCCATGAACGGTGACCTGCGCGTCCTTGTAGTCGCGATCCTCGCGTCATTCGTCGCGTTCCTCGACGGCTCAGTGGTGAACCTGGCGCTCCCGGCAATCGCACGCGATTTGCACAGCGGACTCGCGCTGCAGCAATGGGTCGTTGACGGCTACCTGTTGACGTTGGGTGCGCTGATCCTCGTCGCCGGCTCGATCTCCGACATGTTCGGCCGGCTCGCAGTGTTGCGCTTGGGCCTCAGCGCTTTTGGGGTCGGCTGCCTATTGGCCGCGGGCGCCCCAACCGGGGCGGTGCTGGTCATTGCCCGGCTGATTCAAGGCGTCGGCGCCGCGATCCTCATCCCGAGTTCGCTGGCCTTGATCAACTCCACATTCCGTGAGCGCGCGCTGCCGAGAGCGATCGGCATCTGGACCGCTTGGACGGGAACGGCTTTCGTGCTCGGTCCGCTTCTCGGCGGGCTGGCCGTCGACCTGTTGAACTGGCGCTGGATCTTCATCTTGTCGGCGATACCGGTGGTGGCAACGTTTGTGCTGTCGGTCGGTCTGGGATTGCCTCGTGAGCCGCGCCCGAGAGGCGCTCGAATCGACGTGGCGGGAGCCGTTCTTGCCGCAGCCGGGCTCGCGGGGACAGTGTTCGCACTAATCGAGCTGCAGCGTCTCGGTCTGGCGCACGTTGCGGTGGCACTTGCGATCGGGCTCGCGAGTTCAGTGGCGTTCGTGTGGTGGCAGTTTCGTGCCGCTCACCCGATGTTGCCGATGCATCTGTTCGCCGTGCGCAACTTCGGCGCCGGGAATTTGTCGACGCTGTTCGTCTACGCGGGCGTGTCGATCGGAACGCTGATCGTGTCGTTGTTCTTGCAGGAGGTCGTCGGATTCAGCGCCACCGAAGCGGGCATCGCGACGCTGCCGCTGCCGGTGCTGTCATTTCTGTTGGCCACCCGCGTCGGCACGCTGGCAGCCAGGTTCGGCCCGCACTGGTTCATGGCGGCCGGCCCTCTGATCGCCGCGGCAGGTTTCGTCGCGATGCGACCCGATGCCGCTCGCTGCGATTTCTGGCTGCAACTCCTGCCGGGGCTTGTGCTGTTCGGCGTTGGGCTCACCGTCACGGTTACGCCGCTGACGTCGGCGGTGCTGGCCGCCGTCGACCCGTCACAGAGCGGGATCGGGTCGGCGGTCAACAACGCCGTGGCCCGCATCGCGGGACTGATCACGGTCGCGTTGGCCGGGGTGATCACCGGCGGTGCTCTCGACTACGGCAGCTTCCGTCGAGTCGCAGACGTCACGGCCGCGTTGTTCGCGGTCGGCGCGGCGGTGGCCGCAGTCGGAATCCGAAATCCGGCCCGGCCCGCGAAACCGATTGCGGACGACGCTATGGCACAGTGCAGTGACCGTCCCGCGGTGCCGCCCGGCCGCTACGTCGCCAGATCCACGGGGTAGAGCCGATGACTGCCGCGGAAGCCCTTGAGCTCCACCTCCCGCGGCATTCCCAGTTCGACGTCGTCTGCGACGGCATCGCGCACCGGCTCGCTGATCAGAATCTCGCCGCCCTCGGCTTCGGCCGCGACTCGAGCGGCCATCGCGACATTGCGGCCGAAAAGGTCGTCTCCTCGACGCACCGACTTACCCATGTGAATACCGATGCGCACCCGAATGGCCTTGGGCGTCAGTCGCTTTGCCGCGCTCGTCAGGGCGTGTTGCACGGCGATGCTGCACTGCACCGCCTGCTCGGGCTCGGCGAAGGCCACCATGAAGCCGTCGCCCTGGCTCTTGACGACGTGACCGGAATGCTCGGTCACCAGCTTGCGCACCAGCTTGTCGTGCCGAGCGAGCAGCCGTACCCATGCCCGGTCGCCCATCCGTTCGTTGAGCGCCGTCGATTCCTCGATGTCCGAGAACAGGATCACCACATTGCCGTCAGATGTCAGCCGCGCGAGGTCTGGCCGCTCCACCTCCGCCCAGTCCGCGAGCTCCTCGATGGAGCTGCGCATCGCGGCGCCGAATCCCTTCTTGCGAATCAGGTCGGCGGTCTGCCACACGGTCTTGACAGCCTCGCGGCCGCCGGCGAGAAGCTGTTGTCTGGTGTCGACGCGATCCCGGAGCATGTTCGCCTCACGGCGTTCGCGAGCCAACAGGCCCCACAGCACCGCCAAGCCGACAGCTTCGGCCCCCGCGACCACGGCAAGCACCCAGACGACGATTTCCACGATCATCCACCGAACAACAGGTACAGACCGGTGAACGTGTAGCCGACCATGACAAGCATCATCGTCAACTGTCCGGTCAGCTGGTGGCCCCGCGGCAAAAGACGCAAAGCCTTGTCGTGCGCGGCGACCACCGCGGTGATGTGCCCGACGACCACACAGCACACCTTAATGGTCGCGAGAACGGACGGGTGTGACGACAGCAGGTAGGACACCTCGGAATGAGCCAGGCCGAACAGGTTCCAGCCCCGGCCCAGTGGGTCGCCGAGCAGAATCATCGCCCTCTGCCCTTGCTCGACGAGATACGACAAGTAGTGGGCGAAGATGTAACCGATCACAATCGGAATCAACGAGTGGGCCATCTGTCCCGGCAACGTGCGTCGCTGCTGTCGGTCGACACCACCAGTTGCGCGTGCGGCAAGCGAAAACGTCACCGCGACAACCGATGCGAATATCACCAGCCCCGCACTGCGGATCAGTGTCTCAATCGACGCGTCTCCGCCGGAAAGGCTGTCGGTGAACCGCCGGAATTCCGGCGACCCCGAGTAACTGTCGAACGCGGTCGAGCCCAACAGCACTGCGAGCAGGATGACGACACCGGGGCGCACCGGCAGTGACGGCAGGTGATCGAACGGATTGCCGATGACGACGCGCCGGGTCTGCGCGTCACGGCGAAAGGGTGACAACCGTGACGCGACAACGCTGTACACCTCGAATGGGTCCGCACGTGCGAACCATCGCTCGCCCCAGACTGCGGCGCCAGCGGCCATCACGACGGCGTAGACCAGCAGCCAGATCTTGACGCCGGTCAGCGATCCGTGATCCGGGCCGGCCAGCTCCAGCCACACGAACGCGAACAGTCCGAAGACGGCGGGAAAGTACCCCAACTGGGCAGGATAGCCGGCATGGCGAAAAGGCAACGGCGCCAACGTGACCTTGTACAGCGTGCGCATCGGAGAGACGACTCGCCAGACCGGGCCCACGATCAGCGACAGCGCCACCAGCCCGACCCAGAGCACAACGTAGAACACACCGGGAAGCGCGTTCTTAGTGTTCTGCGGCCCAAAGAGTCCGGCCGCCAGAACCCACACGGTGAACACCAACGCCAGCAGAGCAGCAAGCCGACGGACGATCGTGGAGTCGACGACACGGGTGACCCAGGCCGGCAGTGCGCGCCCTGGTTTGTCGGGATCGAACCGCGGTGTGCGCCAGGCCAGCGCAACGACAGCGAACGTGAACGTCAGCGCCCATGCCGCACCGACGAGCGCGTACCCGATTGGGACGGGAAGATCGGTGGAGCCGCCGAGGCCGTGCGCCAGCACGACCTGCTGCTCCAATGTCACTGTTGGACTTGGATGGTCGCGACCGTGCGATCCAACTTGTGCAGTTCCACTTCGACCGTGCCGGGGACGTCGACGGTGAATTGGAACGACTGATTCGGTTTGGCCTCGACCTGGAAGGTGTGGTCGGGGACTGAGTGCACGTGAAGTTCGTCGGCCGCGTCGCTGCTCACTAGAATCTCGATGGGCTGGTGGACTTTCGCTGTGAATTCGGCGTTGGTCGGGTTCACCCGACCGTTTTTGATCATGACGTCGATCAGCGGTTTCGCCGACGACGGGGCCGACGACTGTTGCTGCGGCGCAGTGGAGTTCGACTGTTCGCTGTTTTTCGACCCGCCACAGCCCGCAACCAGCGAAGCCAGCGCCAGCGCGATGATGGTGACCCGAAATTTCGTCATTCCGACTTGTCGTCCCTCTCGGAATTGTCTGCGCCACTTCGTCTGTCCCGCATCGCCACCCACAGCACTACACCGACGACGGCGATTGCCGGCACAAATGCCGGAATAGCGAGAAGCAGCTGGTGATGAGCCAGGATTTCAGTGTGCGTACTCATCACGCCTGCACCGTCGGCCGATCTTCTGCCTCGAGAAGCGCTTCGGCTTCGCTGTTGTTGATTCGGCCCACACCCCAGGCCAGCGCCGTGATCAACGTCAACGTACACGCCAGCACGACGAGGCACGCCACGGTCCACAGCCAGGTAGGAGCATCGAAGCTGCGTTCGCGCTGCAGGATCTTGATCTCCTGGATGAACTGGTATGGCCTCGCGTACGGGGTATTGCCGTCGAGGGATTGCTTGGCGTCGAAGTACGCACCCTCGTTGGTGGTCTTGCCGATGCCCGGGTCGGCGGCCAGGTGGATGGGAATGCCCCCCATCGTCTTTCCGTCCTGAACGCGCAGCAGGGTCTTCCACTCACCCCATGCCGGGATCGGCTGCGTCGAGTGGTAGATGCCGAGGTCGTCCTTGCGCAGGCTGTCCACCACGATCCCGCGGTGGTTGGGCAGCCGACCCTGCCAGGCGAGGATCGACACCCATTCGGGATGGTCGCTGACCGCGTCCAGTGGGCTGAACCGGACATCGGCGCTGACCATCTGATGACCGTTGACCGATGGTGCGGGCTTGAGCGTGATGTCGGCGAGAACCGTTCGGGGTGGCACGTGATACTGCAGGCCGTTGGTCACGGCGCCGCCGATGACGAGCACGGTGGCAACTACCACACCGATGGCGATTCCTCGACGCGGCAGGCGCTGGCCTGTGAACACCATGCCGACCATCGCGCCGCACGCGCCGACCAACACGGCTACCGGCACCGCCATCGCCAGCGCCTCCGGCCACATGCTCATCGGCCACGGGTAGTGGTAGACCGCGCCAATCCACAGCGACTCCAGCCACAGACCGACTGTGGCCACTCCCAATCCGCTGACGAGGCCAAAGATGATGGGCCGTTTGAGTAGTGGCGTCAGTGCCAGGAGTTCGACGACGATCGCGGGCCCGAGGTAAAGCGGGAACCAGCTGATCGGCGCGCCAAGTATCGGTCCGACAACCAATGCGACTCCGCCCCGCAGTGCTATAGCCAGCAACGCGGCACCGATCGCGGCGCCGCGCCCGAGCATCATTCGTGCGGCCACCAGCCCGAATGTCGCCGCTGCCGCGATCAGCATCGGCTGGAACACCAGCCGAAATTGCGGTACCCCGAAATCGAACTCGATCTGGAACACCGACAATCCGATCAGGATTCCGCCGAAGCCGAGGTACTGGACGAACTTGAGGCCGATGCCGTCGCGCGGCGCGTCGGGATCTTGCGCAGCGCGGCCTTCGTGCTCGAGCAGCAGGGCCGCGATCGTCGAAAACCCGGCGCCGCCGATCATCATCAGATGTGTTGGCCCCCAGAGAGTTACGTCCTGTCCGAAAATCCGGTGCCAGATGTCGTCGAGCGGAAATCCGATGAGCGCGTACAGACCGCATCCGGCCATCAAGATGCCGCCCACCGGGGCGTACCAGTTGCCGGTGATTCTCACCGCCGCCGGTCCGGGCTTGTCGTACGGCAGCACGTTCGCGACCATTCCGGCGACGAACAGCAAGAAGAGCCCGAACAGGATGAAGTAATGGGCGGGGTTGGCCAGCGGACCGGGGTCCCGGCCGTTGCCGATGTGCAGGCTGACGTCCCAGATGAAGCCGAACAGCGCACAGATCAGCGACGCGATGAACAACGCAATGGGCAGCGCCACCCACGGGGGCCGCTTGAAGCGGCGGCCGAAGGCGTCACCCAGGCGGGCGAGCCAAGTGATCTTCCGCGTCCGGTGCAGATATCCGATCCACAGCATCGCGAGGAACACGATCGCGGCCACGACGCTCATCCCGATGACCTGGTCGAGAGCGGCGCCGCCGCCCTCTGATGACGCGGCGAGTGTCGACATCGGTGCAGGCTCCCCGTTCACACGACGAGTATGGCGTACTAGATACCGTCGGTAACAGGCCGTCAAACATGCCGGGAGGCTAAATCGATTTGCGTGCGCGTCAATGGCTGCCGCAGCGGTCTGGCACAGTTGACGCGAGTGCCCGCACGGGAGGTTCGATGACGAACGAGGCAGAAAATGCTCTCGCCGCCAGAATGGCCGAATTGGCGCGTGAGGTTGCCGCGCCCAGCAGCCTCGACGATGTGCTCTTCGGCGTCACGTCGGCTGCACGGGAGATCATTCCCGGCGTCGATTCAGCTGGCGTGCTGCTGATCGCCAAGGGCGGGAAGTTCGAAACCCACGGCAGCACTTCGGACCTGCCGCACGAATTGGACAGGTTGCAGCAGGAGTTCGGCGAAGGCCCATGCGTGGAGGCTGCGGTCGATCAGCTGATCGTGCGCACCGACGACTTCGAGAGCGAACAGCGGTGGCCGCGGTACTCCAGAGCAGTCGTGCAAATGGGCATTCGTGCAGGTCTATCGTTCAAGCTGTACACAAGCACCGACACCGCCGGCGCACTGGATCTGTTTTCGTTCAAACCAAACGTGTTCGACTCTGACGCCGAGGCAATCGGATCGGTGCTGGCCGCGCACGCCGCCGCGGCAATCCTGGCCAGCCGGCGCGGAGAACAGCTGCAATCGGCGCTGACCACCCGTGACCTCATCGGTCAGGCCAAGGGTGTCATCATGGAGCGCTACAAGGTTGACGCAGTGCGCGCGTTCGACATGCTGCGTGAGCTGTCGCAAACCAGCAATACAAGACTTGTGGACATCGCACAGCGGGTCGTCGACACGCGGTGAACTGCAAACACACGAAACGGGTGCCCCCGGCACGATTCGAACGTGCGACCTACCGCTTAGGAGGCGGTTGCTCTATCCCCTGAGCTACGGGGGCATGGGTGGCAGCAGCCTAGCGTCGCCTTCTGTCCTTCGCGCAAGTGGCTCATCGCAACTCCGCAATCACCTTGGAAAAGCTCTCCGCATGCTTCTCCTGCACGCTGAAGTACGTGACACCGTAGGAGTCTCGGTGCCGGCGCAGCGTGTCCGCGATGTCGCCCGGGGTTCCCGACAGCACCCCGGGAAGCTTCAACAGTCCCTCATCGGAGGCGCCCGGCGCGTACCGGCGCGTCAACGACAGATTCGGCACACCCGACTTGTCGTGCGGCATGGCGGTGATTGCCAGGTTCAGTTCCAGCTCGTCGAACCGCGCGCCGGCGCGTCGGCGGACGAACTCGACCCGCTCGCCCAGTGCACGGCCGCCGGCAATCCCGATGATCTGCGCCCGCCGCGCAGCGATCGTCAACACCCGATCCCCGTTTCCGGCGATCAGGATCGGCACGTCGCCGAGGTGCTCACGCATGTACGCGGTCACATGTTCGAGATGGTCGACGCGGCGCCCGGCGCTCGGGAACGGCAGCTCGGCCGCCTCGAATTCCGCTTGCACGTAGCCGGTGCCCAACCCGAGCTCGAAACGGCCCTCGCTCAGCTTCTCGAGTTCGGCGACGTCACGCGCCAGCAGAGCCGGTTTGTAGAAGCCGGCGTTCAGCACGAACGTGCCGAGCCGGATCGTCGTCACCTCAGCCGCGGACACCAGTGCCGGAAACGGTGCCGGCGCACCGAGGTGGTCGGGCACGTGGAGGACGTCGTAGCCCAATCCTTCGACGCGCCTTGCGGTTTGCTGCCACGCCGAGCGGGAGTCTTTTGGCCACAAGCCAATGCCGAACCGGAAATCTCTGGCCACCATGCGATGCTAGCCGCGCGGCGCCATCAGCAGGTGTCCTCGACTCCACGGTGCGCCCTATTGCGGCGCGGTCCCCAGCTTCACCTTCAGGGTCTTGGTAGAACCCGCGGGATCCTTATAAGTGAGTGTGATTGTGTCGCCGGGCGCCTTCGACCGAACCGCGGCTACCAGGGCGTCGGCGCCGTCGATGATCCGGTCGTCCACTTTGGTGACCACGGCACCGTTGGGAAGGCCAGCGGCCGCGGCCGGGCCGTTACTGGTGAGGCCCATGATCCGGGCGCCGTCCGTGGCGGCGTCGCTGCCCACCCGGACACCGAGCGACGCGTGTGTCGCCTTCCCGGAGTTGATCAGTTGGTCGGCGATCCGTTTGGCCTGGTCGACGGGGATGGCGAAACCCAGTCCGATCGATCCGGCTTCGGCGGTGTCGTTGTCACTCATGGTCGCGATCGCCGAGTTCATGCCGATCAAGTTGCCGCTCATGTCGACGAGCGCACCACCCGAATTGCCGGGATTGATCGCGGCGTCGGTCTGAATGGCGTCCAGCACGGTGTTTTGGTCACCGGCGTCGCCGACCGTCGACACGGGACGGTTCATTGCACTGATGATGCCCGTGGTGACGGTGCCTTCGAGGCCGAGCGGCGAGCCGACGGCAACCACACTCTGGCCGACATGCAGATCCGCCGACGACCCGAGCGTGATCGGGGTCAGGCCAGAAACGTCCTTGGCCTTGACGACCGCGATGTCGGTGGTCGGGTCGGCCGCGACGATGGTGAACGACGACGTGCGGCCGCCGGCAAACGTCACCCTGGTGTCCACGTCGCGCGACGCGTCCGGGACGGAGACCACGTGGTTGTTGGTCATGATCAAGCCGTTGGAGTCGATGATGATGCCGGAGCCTTCGGCCGACTTGCGGCCCAGTTTGCTTTCGAGCTTCACCACGCTCGGCACCACTCTGGTTGCGACGGACTCGACCGATCCCTGCGGTAGTCGCTGCGGCGGGGCACTGTTTGCAGGTGCGGTTCTGAAGCTGCTGACAATCGAATGCGGCGAACGAACCGTCATCGCGGCGCCGGCGCCGATCGCCGCTGACATCACGGACAGCACGACTGCACCGACAAACCACAGAACTGCCCGTGAGCGGCGTCGCGGAGTCGTTGGGGGCGCGGGCATTTCGCGTTCGCCGTATCGGTAGTACTGCGGCGCATAGGACTGCTGCCGGTAGGCGCCGGTGCGCGGATCCTGATACGGCCGATGCCACTCCGGACGGTACGGCTGCGGCTCGGGTCGCGGGTATCGCGGATCGTAGGTCATGTCGCTAGTGTCCTCTCCCCGGCCGTCATTTCACGCAAGGCGCCTTGTTCATGGTCATGCGCGTCAGGTCGGTCGGTGCAGGCGCATGGGTACCGGTCGCCGTGGCGGACACGGTCGACACGGGACTTGCCGATGACGTGGTGGTCGTGGTGGTCGACGAACTCGTGCTCGCGTGGCTGCTGTTCAGGTAGTCGTTGGCGGGGAAGTCGGTTCCGACGGTCAGCTGCACGGTGGCCTCAGCGACGGAATCGGATGCGGTCGCGGTCAGGTCGAGTTCGGTTGCAAGCGATTCGGCGGCGGCGTGCGCTCCGGGCCCGTAGGTGATCGCGCTCTGCTCGGTGGTCGCCTCGGACGTCGAGGTGCCGGCCGTGAAACCGCGCTCGGAGAACGTCGTCAGCAACTTCGATGCCAGGCCGGTGAAGTCGGAGGCGTTGACGACGTCGAGCACGATCCCGTTCGTCGCCGTCAGTGCCGCGGTGTCCACCGACGCCGGCGCCTCGGTGCTGCTGGCGGGTGTCGACGTCGATGACTCGGCGTTGACGAGGTGGCGCGTGATCTCGCGGATCGCGGCCACGTCGACGATGTTGATGTCCGCGCCTTCGGAGTCCTGACTGAACTCGGTGATCGGCAGCGTGTAGAGCGAGATTCCGCGGTCCGTGAGCTCGGGGGCGTTCTGGACAAAGTGGGCCAGGTCGAATCCTTCGTCCACCGCGATGTTCTGTCTGGCCACGTCGAGCAGCTTGCGAAGATCGCTGGGGCTTGACAGCGTTCCGCCGCCACTGAGCGCCGACAGCAGGGAGACGATGAACGCCTGCTGGCGGCGGGTCCGGTCGAGATCAGTGAACATCAGCTCGTCGTTGACGTCGCGTCGCTGGCGTACGAATGCCATCGCCTGTGCGGCGTCGATCTGCTGGACACCTTTGTGGAAGTCGGCGCCGGAGAAGTCGTCGGAGGTGTCTTCGTTCAGGCACACGGCGATCGGCTCGACGACCTTGGCGATCTGGAAGAACGCAACGAGGGTGACCTCGATGAAATGGTCGATCGGAATGCCGAGCAGATTGCGTACCGTCTTGATCTCGGCCTTGCGCCCCGCTTCCCGGGCTTCCTGCTCGTTTGCCGCGGGATCGCTTTCGGTGTCGGACTGTTTGGCCGTCAGTGTGTCCACCTTGTGCTGGTAGGCCATGCCGTACGCCTGCTTGATTTTGCCCTTGCAGTTCGGGCTGGGGCAGCCGGCCAGCTCCACGTAGTCGTCGCGCGGGATCGAGATCGCGGTGATGGGTCCGTCGCCAGCCGGAATGTGCACGACGATCAGCACGTTGGCGTTGTAGCCGCCGGCGGTTTCGTCGCCTGCGTGCAATGCGTCGTAGATGTCCTGGGGCAGGGGACGGCCATGTTCGTCGAGGCGGCTGTCCAGACCCATGATCAGGATGTTCTGGTCCCCGCCGGTCGAACCGGGATCGCCTTCCAGCGCCTGCGACAACGTGATGCCGCCGAAGAGATTGTGGGTTTTCGCCCAGCCGACGCCGGTGATCACGACGACAGTCACCGCGATCATCGCGGTGACGGCCTGAGCACCGAGTACCAGCCGGCGCCTACCTGAGCCCCTGCCACGGCGGTGACGCGGCGAAGTCGGCCGAGGGCCGATGTCCCGACCCCCAGAACGGCGCGCCGGGCTGGTCATGATTACCTGCGATTCTTCCACGCCCGACGGTGTGCGCTGAGGCGTGACAACCTGCACGATTATCCGCTAGTCCGCTACGGCGTCTCACTACCAACAGGAATAACGCTGTGGTCTTTTTCCGCGCACTTGTCCTACGACGACAGATCCCCTGTGAGATAGCGCTGCAGAGTCGGGGCCACTGCGTCGACGAGCGCGTCGACTTCCATCGACGCGATCGGCTCCGAGCGCACGGCGTACCGCATGATGCCCAGTCCCACCAGCTGCGACGCGCACAACGACGCGCGCAGCCTGATGTTGTCGGCGCCCAACCGTTTCAG
This sequence comes from Mycobacterium sp., assembly GCA_036558625.1. Classification (GTDB taxonomy): domain Bacteria; phylum Actinomycetota; class Actinomycetes; order Mycobacteriales; family Mycobacteriaceae; genus Mycobacterium. Next base: position 25,440 of record DATBFF010000033.1, read on the forward strand.
CAACGGGCTGAATACCGGCACGGTCAGGCTCTTCTCGACGATGTCGACGGTCTTCGCCAGGCCTGTGCTGGCCACCGCACTCGCTGCGAACGGACCGCCGCCAGCCAAGTCCCAGGTGGTGATGAGCATGTAGAGCGTGCGCCGCCCGGACTGATTGATACTGCCGGTGACGATCTTCTCGATGAAGTCGCGAGTCGACCACGGTAGACGAAGAAGGCGTGATACCGGGTCGTTCGACCGCCGTGACTGATCCGCGTCGCCCACCACGAAAGAATCGCTGCTATGCGGTGCCGGCGTCAATTCTTGACGATCTGCATGTCAAGTTTGGCGTTGTCACCCTCGATACCGGTGACGGTGACTTTGACACTCGCCGGCTTACCGCCGAGCGTCATCGTGCATGTCACGCTCGCTCCCACTGTCGGCTGAAGGTCGTTCGGGCACACCACTGCTTCTGGTTTGTGGCCTGCCGCGTCGGTCATCTGATGGGCGACTTGCTCCGCCACACTTTTTCTGGTCACGATGTGCGGGCCGAACGAACATGCCGCCACGCTGAGAAACACCAGCAGCCACAGTGCAACCAGCATGCGCGCAGCGGCTTCTGCCATGCTGTCACCTTAGCCAACCGCAGCGAAAACACTTTGTTTTACTGCGTTTTCGCGTGCGTCAGTTCCAGGAGCGGGCCGCGGCAGCCAAACCGTGCACCAACGCCGATGTTGGCGGCGAGAGGCCGTCGGCGCCCGGCAGTTGGCCGCGCGGGCCTATCCCTCGCACTCTCGGCGACAATTCCAGTTGCACGCCGCCGCACCGGGTTCGGTTCACCGGGTTATCGCTGTGCAGGCCACGCAATTCGGCCGGAATCGCACCAAGGTCGGTGACTAATTGGTAGCCGGGCAATTCAAGGTGGCGGGCGATGTGAGCGGCCAGCGCGCGGTTGCCGCCGCCGGCCAACAGTTGGGTGCTACGGCCGATGCGGCCGTAGCCGTGCAGCGACACGACGACGTCGACGTGGTCGAGAAACTGCGCGAGCGTCGGGGATTCGTCCGGGCTGAATCGCGCCGACGGCAGGTGGTGCGGATAGCGGTCGGGATGATGGACGACGTACACCGACGCGTCAGCCGCGTCCGCGGCACGTTCGGCGATCACGTCGGTCATCTGCTCCAGCCCGCCTCCGTGGATCGCGAGGAACCCGAAGCGCGACCGTAGCTCGCTGGCCTCGACCACACCCGGCTGGCAAAGCAGCGCGGAAAATGTCTGTGGTCCAGTATGTTTCGACACTAACGGTCGGGGCCAATGGGCCGGGTCCCAGCGTCGCAAGAATTCCACCCACCGGTGCGGGAGTCCGTGATGGATCGCACCGTCGATGATTCGCTCCAGATAGCCGGCTCGGGGGGCACCGACTTCGACGCGATGATCGATGTAGACCCAGGCGTGTGCGGGGCCGTCGACGGTGTGCACCGTCAGCCGGTCGCGGCGGTACCGCACCGGCACGCCTTCGGCGCTGTCGAGCGCGGCAAGGTCGTGATCCGACAGCTGCCAGACGACGCCGTGCACCTGTGATCCGGCGAATTGTTCGACAGTCGCGACGCCGCGCTGGTTGATCAGCCAGTCGTGGTCGGCGAGCCTGGCCGGGCGCGGATTGGTGGCGTCGGGGCAGCGCCGCGTCATCTGTGCGGTGCACAGATTCGATCCGTAGGCAAAGTACGAATGCACTCGTGTTCTCGCGCTCCTTGCGCCCGCGGTCAGCCCGTCACGGTCAGATACAGCAACCCCACATTGAGCAGACTAATGAGCGCGGCGACGGCCCAGCCCAGGGCCGTGGTGAGCCGGTGGTTGCGGTCGGTGCCCATCACCGACGCGTCGCTGGTCAGCCGGACCAGCGGGATCAGCGCGAACGGAATCCCGAACGACAACACCACCTGGGAGAACACCAATGCCCGGGTCGGGTCGAGACCGCTTGCCAGGATCGCCAGGGCGGGCAAAAGCGTGATCAGCCGCCGAGCGAGCAACGGAATCGACCGGTGCAGCAGACCGTCCATGATCATCGCGCCGGCGTATGCGCCGACGGACGTGGAGGCGAGTCCGGACGCCAGCAGTCCGACCGCGAAGAACAGCGCGACCGATGACCCGAGCGTGTCCCGCACCGCGGCGTGCGCGCCCTCGATGGTGTCGGTGTCGTCGCGGCCCTGCAGGTTGTTGGCCGCCACCAACAGCATGGCCAAATTGACTGCGCCTGCGACGAGCATCGCCAGCGCGACGTCCCAGCGTGTGATGCGCAGCAGCCGCGCACGCCGGCGCCCCTGCGGATGCCCGTGCCGGTCGCGGGCCAGCCCCGAGTGCAGATACACCACATGAGGCATCACGGTGGCGCCGAGCATCGCGGTGGCCAGCAGCACGCTTTCGGCACCGTGAAACCGGGGCACCATCCCGCCGATTACATGTTGCGCAGATGGCGGGTTGACGAAAAGACTTGTCAGGAAACCGATTGCGATCACCAACAGCAAACCGGTGATGACCCGTTCGAACATGGATTGCCCACGACGATCTTGAATCATCAAGAGCAGCAGAGACACTGCGCCGGTGATCACTCCGCCGACCAACAGCGGCAGATCGAACAGCAGATGCAGTGCCAGTGATCCGCCGATCACTTCGGCGAGGTCGGTGGCCATCGCCACCGACTCGGCTTGCGCCCAGTAGGCCAGCCTGGTGGGCCTGTGCATCCGTTGCCCGACTGCTTCGGGCAGCGAGTGGCCCGTGACCAGACCCAGTTTGGCAGAGAGGTATTGCACCAACCCGGCCATCACGTTGGCGAGCAGTATCACCCACACCAAAAGGAAGCCGAACCGAGCGCCGGCGCTCACATTGGCGGCGACGTTGCCGGGGTCGACGTACGCGATCGCGGCGACGAACGCCGGACCCAGCAGGTACCAGCCTGCTCGCAGGCCGGTGCCCTCGGTGTGCACCGACGCCAACTTTCCTCGCTTCTTCCGGATGTGCGAATAGGAAAGTTAGGCTACTCGAACTCTCGTCTGCACGCAGAGAAAGTCAGCCTCGCGAGGCCCAAGGTCCGTAGCCCCGGCCGAGACTGATCGCGATGCCGTCGTCGCCCCACCATGGCCAGCCCCACGGGTAGTCGCTGTTGGTCGCGGACGGGGCGGTGTTGATTTGTGCATTGCCGGGGCGCTCGCACTGAGTGGTCATCGGTGCGGTGCTAGTGCATTGCGGAACTGCAGCGGCTGGTGCCGCAATGCCGATGGAAATGGCCATACCGCCGGCCGCAGCGAGTGCGCCAACGAAGCGGATGGGTGCCGGCATGGTGATCGATTCGACGTGGTGGCAGGGTTGCCGTACCTCTATGGTGCGTACAAACCTTTCCCGGTGACAAGGGGCAGATCCAGGGTGGTCCTAATGCCAGGCTCGGCGGCGACGACCGCCGGGATCGCGTTGACCACGCGCATGGCGGTGGCTACCAGGTCCGCGTAATTGTGGTCGCCGTTCGCACTGCTCAAGCAGATGTCCAGGGCATACGACGGCTCGCCGGTGATCTCCACCCGGTACGAGCCGCCCGGCTGGGCGGGCTGCGGCCAGTCCGGGCAGAGGTCGTGGCGCAGCCGGGTGACGTGCTCGAGTACCACCGCCGGCCGTTCGTCGACGAGCCCTCGCACTTCGAAACGCAGCGCTGCGGCAGTGCCCTTCGCGATGAATCCGGAGGCAATCTCGAAATCCTCAGGGGCGGGCTCGCGGTAATACACCTCGACAATTTCGTCCAGTTCGATGCCGAGTCCGGCGGCGAGCTGGCGCACGACCGAGCCCCACGCCATGCTCAAAACCATGGGCTGCAACAACATTGGTATCTCGTCCATCGGCTTGCCGAACCCCATGATGTCGAACATCACGGTGGCGCTGTCGTAGGTGGCGTAGTCGACGATCTCCATGCACCGCACCTGCTCGATGTGCTGGCAGGTGCCGGTCAGCGCGAGCGGAAGCAGATCGTTGGCGAAGCCGGGGTCGATGCCGTTGACGAACAGGCTCGACTTTCCTTGCTGCGCGGCCTCTTCCAATGGACTGATCAGCTCGTCCGGGATGACCTGCCACGGGTACTGCAGAAACACCGGGCCGCTGCCGACGACGTTGATCCCGGCGGCCAGTAGCCGACGGTAGTCCTCGAGCGCTTCGGGCAGCCGGTTGTCGGCCATCGCGGTGTACACCGCGCAATCAGGTTTGCTGTCAATGACTTCGGTGAGGTCATTGGTGGCGACGACGCCGGTGGACGTGTCGAGCCCGGCGAGTTCGGCCGCGTCCCGGCCGGCCTTGGCTGCCGACGACACCCAGACCGCGCCCAGTTCGAACTGCGGGTTGGCGACGATGCCGGCCAGCGCGTGCCGGCCGACGTTGCCGGTGCCGATCTGGGCAACGCGGATAGCCATCGATTGTCCTTACAGGTCGGGGATCGGGAGTTCGAGGTTGGGTGTGTTGAGGCCGCCGTCGACCTCGAGGGTCTTGCCGGTGAGATAAGAACCTGCGGGGGATGCCAAATACAGTGCGGCCGCTGCGATGTCGTCAGGCTCGCCGAGCCGGTGCAGCGGGGTGGCGTTCTCCAGTTGGGTACGCATCTCGTCATTGCTTGCGACCACCTCGAGCGCGGAGGTGTGGATCGATCCCGGTGCGATCGCGTTGACCCGGATCTTCGGGCACAGGTCGAGAGCGGCCAGCCGGGTGTAGTGGGCGAGAGCCGCCTTGGCGGTGCCGTAGGCGGCGAAACCGCGCCCGGCGAGCCGTCCCATCGTCGAGGTGATGTTGATGATGCTGCCCCCGCCGGAATGTTGGAGCATCAGCGGTACCGCGGCGGTGGTCAATGCGTGCGCGGTGCCGACATTGAACGTGAACGCGTCGCGCAAATCTTTTGTGCTGGTGTTCAGCAACATGTTCGGCATGGTGCCGCCGACGTTGTTGACGACGATGTCGAGGCGGCCGAACGCCTCGACCGCTGCGTTGGCCAATGTCGCGGTCGCGTCGGGGTGCGCAAGGTCCGCGGCGATCACGTGCGCGCGGCGACCCAGGGCACGGACTTGCTCGGCGACGGTGTCGAGCTCGCTCTGCGTGCGCGATGAGATCACCACGTCGGCACCCGCTTCGGCGAACGCGAGCGCGATCGCCGCGCCGAGCCCCCGCCCGCCTCCCGTGATGACCGCTGTCTGACCGTCAAGCCGGAATTTGTCGAGGATCACCGTCGCAGACTACCGCTCTACTTCTTGCTCGCCACCTTCTTGGCCGGTGACTTCTTGGCGGCCTTCTTGGCGGCCTTCTTCGCCGTCTTCTTGGCGGGTGATTTCTTGGCAGTCTTTTTCGCAGGCGCTTTCTTGGCGGTCGAGCCGGCCGCGCCATCCGAGCGCCGCTTGCGTACGCTCGCTTCGAGCTTCGCCAGTAGGTCGGAGACGTCGTCGCTGACGTCGAGCTCGGCCGGTTCCTGCTCTTCGGTCGGAAATGCTTCGCCGCCTTCGAGTTTCGCCGCGATCAGTTCATGCAGCTGCTCCTGGTAGGTGTCACGGAACTCGTCGGGGTTGAAGTCGTCGGCCATCGAGTCGACCACTTGCTCGGCCATCTTCAGCTCCGCCGGCTTGACCTCCACCTCTTTGTCGAGCACTGGGAAATCGGGATCACGGATCTCGTCGGGCCACAACAGCGTGTGAATCACCATCACGTCGCGCTTGCTGAAGTCTTTGACCCGCAGGGCCGCCAGCCGCGTCTTGTTGCGCAGCGCGAAGTGCACAATGGCCACCCGCTCCGTGTTGGCCAGCGTCTTGGCCAGCAGAACATATGACTTCGTCGATTTCGAGTCGGGCTCGAGGTAGTAACTGCGGTCGTACATCAGAGGGTCGATGTCGGCGGCCGGGACGAACTCCATCACCTCGATCTCGCGGCTCTTCTCCTCGGGCATCGTGTCGAGGTCCTCGTCGGTGATGATCACCGTCTGCCCGTCGTCTGACTCGTAGGCCCGGGCGATGTCGCGGTACTCCACGACCTCCCCGCAGATCTCGCACACCCGCTTGTAACGGATACGGCCGTTGTCCTTGGCGTGTACCTGATGGAACTTCACGTCGTGGTCTTCGGTGGCGCTGTATACCTTGACCGGCACATTTACCAGGCCGAAGGAAAGTGAGCCCTTCCAGATAGAACGCATGTCGCCAGTATGCTGGTATGACGTTCGACGGCGCCAGCGACAGGGAACCCAACACCCATGGCTCGGATACCCCACGTGTGGCCACCAAAGAGCCAGCCGGGCCCGCATGTCCAGCTGACGAATGCCGACAAAGTGCTATACCCGGCGACGGGCACCACCAAAGAAGAGGTGTTCGGCTACTACACGGCCATCGCCGAACACATGCTGCCGCACATCGTCGGCCGGCCGGCGACCCGCAAACGGTGGCCGAACGGCGTCGACGAGTCGTCGTTCTTCGAAAAGCAGCTCGCCGATTCCGCGCCGGACTGGTTGAACTGCGCCAGCATCACCCACAAGTCGGGCACCACCACGTATCCGATTATCGACAGCTCGGCCGCGCTGGCATGGATCGCACAGCAGGCGGCGCTGGAAGTGCATGTGCCGCAATGGACGTTCGTGAACGGTAAGCCTGGTCCTGCAACGCGGCTGGTGTTCGATCTCGATCCGGGGCCGGGCGTGGCAATGACGCAACTCGCCGACGTCGCGCGCACCATCCGAGACTTATTGGCGGACATGGGACTTAGCACGTATCCGGTCACCAGCGGTAGCAAGGGACTGCATCTTTACGTCCCGTTGGACAAGCCCGTGAGCTCGACCGGGGCGACGACGTTGGCCAAGAAGGTTGCGCAGCAACTCGAGAAGGCGTCGCCCGAGCTCGTCACCTCGACGATGGCGAAAAGCGTTCGGGCGGGCAAGGTTTTCGTCGACTGGAGCCAGAACAACGCAGCGAAGACGACGATCGCGCCGTACTCGCTACGCGGCCGGCCTGAACCTACCGCCGCCGCGCCACGGACTTGGGAAGAACTCGACGACGCCGGCTTGCGGCACTTGCGGTTCGACGAGGTGCTCAAGCGGGTGGCGAGGGACGGCGACCTGTTGGCCCCGATGGACGCCGGTGCCGCCGACCGCCTGACCAAGTACCGCAGCATGCGCGACGCGTCCAAGACACCGGAACCAGTGCCCGAGTCGAAGCCCAAGGCCGGCAAGGGCAATCGGTTCGTCATCCAGGAACACCGCGCTCGGCGGCTGCATTACGACCTGCGGCTGGAACGAGACGGCGTGCTGGTCAGCTGGGCGGTGCCGAAGAACCTGCCCGAGACCCCAGCGGTGAACCACCTTGCCGTACACACCGAGGATCATCCGCTCGAGTACCTGACGTTCGAGGGAACGATCCCCAAAGGCGAGTACGGCGCGGGCAAGATGATCGTCTGGGACGCCGGCACCTACGAGGCGGAGAAGTTCCGCGACGACGAAGTCATCGTGACGCTGCAAGGGCAGCGAATCTCCGGGCGGTACGCGCTGATTCAAACCGAGGGAACAAACTGGCTGGCGCACCGGATGAAGGATCAGCAGGAGCCGACAACCAAGGACCTGGCGCCGATGCTGGCCACGCTCGGCACCGTCGACCGGCTGAGCGACATCGAGTGGGCGTTCGAAGGCAAGTGGGACGGGTACCGGCTGCTGCTCAACGCCGACCACGGCGACATGCGGCTCGTGTCGCGCAGCGGCCGAGACGTGACGGGGGAATACCCCGGACTGCAGTCTGTAGCCGACGCGCTGGCCGATCATCACGCTGTACTCGACGGCGAGGTCGTCGCGCTCGACGCGTCGGGTGTGCCGAGCTTTTCGGAGATGCAGAACCGGGCGCGAGCGACGCGGATCGAGTTCTGGGCCTTCGACATTCTGCAGCTGGACGGACGCTCGCTGGTGCGCGCCAAGTACCGCGACCGGCGCCGGGTGCTGGAGGCTCTCGCGGCGAGCGCCGACGAGTTGATGGTGCACGACCTGCTTTCCGGTGACGGACCGGACGCGCTCGAGCAGTCGCGCGCGCAGCGGTGGGAGGGCGTCGTCGCGAAGCGATGGGACTCTACGTATCAGCCCGGCCGCCGTTCGCGGTCGTGGATCAAGGCCAAGAACTGGAACACACAGGAGATCGTGATCGGCGGGTGGCGCGAGGGCACCGGCGGGCGCACCAGCCGCATCGGCGCTCTGATGATGGGAATTCCCGACGACGGCGGGCTTCGCTTTGTCGGCCGCGTCGGCACGGGATTCACCGATAAGGAGCTCAGCAAGCTGAAAAAGATCTTGGCACCGCTGCAGACAGACGAATCACCGTTTGCCGAAAGACTTTCCAGACAGGACGCCAAGGACGTGACGTTCGTCAAGCCAGAGCTCGTCGGCGAGGTGCGCTACGGCGAACTGACCGGCGACGGGCGGCTGCGGCATCCGAGCTGGCGTGGGCTGCGGCCGGACAAGTCCCCGGCCGAAGTTGCCGCCGAGTGACCAGTGGTGCACCAGGATTCGCCGAAGCACGTGCCTTAGCTGGGCGTTACGGTCCGGCAACGGTCACCTGCAACCGTGGTTTGCGCTTGTCACCGGGTTTGGCCACCTGATCCCAGATCGCGTCCACCATCGGACGAAGCAGAAGTTCACCCATCTGCCGCACCATTACTTCGACGATCTGGGTAGATTCGCTCCGCCCCGTCGACGCCCGTCCGGTCTTGCGAAGCGCCCGAACCTCGCGCTGCGTCAAATCGACGAGGACGTTGAGCAGATGCAGCCGATCCTCGGTGACGTCGAGCAGTGCCCGTCTCACGTAATCCACCACCGGCGGGTTCTGTCGCAGCATTCTCTGCACGGCTTCGTCGCGCGCCGCGGCGATCTGCGCGGTGGTGCCTTCAGTCGGCACCTCGGACAGCGCCATGGAGAAGTAGTCCACGACCAGCTGATCGACGGCATCCCGCAGGCCGGCCTTGGTTTTGAAGTGGTGTTGCACCAGGCCGAGTGTGACACCAGCCTCAGAAGCGATGGCGCGCAACGAGACTCGATCTTCTCCGAAGTGCGAATAGAGGTCGAGCGCGGCGTTTCGGATCCGCGCTCTGGCCGTCAAGTCGTCGTTGCCCGCCCGCGGGTTGGCCATGAGCCAATTATACGGCCGAATCGCATACGATACAGTTGTATTGTATCGAAGTGAGGTGGTAATGTCCGCGCTGTTCCCGACCTACCGCGCCAGCTGGGAGACCGACCAGCATCGCGAGCTGCGCAAGCACGCGGCGGAGTTCTTGCGCAAGGAAGCCACACCAAACCAAGAGCGCTGGGCGCAGAACCATCAGGTCGACCGGGAGTTCTGGACGAAGCTCGGCGATGCAGGATTGCTCGGTCTCGACCTTCCGGAGCGCTACGGTGGCACCGGCGGCGACTTCGGCTATTCCGCAGTCGTCGCCGAAGAGCTTGCCCTCGCACATGATTCGTCTTCTGGCTGGGCGGTGCATTCCCCGATAGTCGCGCACTACATCAACACCTACGGCAGCGACGAGCAGAAGCAGCGGTGGATGCCGAAGATCATCAGCGGCGAGGCCGTACTGGCCATCGCGATGACAGAGCCCGGCACCGGATCGGACCTGCAATCGATCCGCACAACCGCGGTCCGCGACGGGGAAGAGTACGTTGTCAACGGCTCGAAGACGTTCATCTCCAACGGAACACATTGCGACCTTCTGGTTGTGGTAGCCAAAACCAACCCGTCGGAGCGCGCTGCGGGCATCTCGCTGATTGTCGCGGAGACCGACGACCGGTTGCGGGGTTTCGAGCGTGGCCGGGTGCTGGAGAAAGTCGGTCAACACGGGCAGGACACCCGCGAGCTGTTTTTTTCGGACATGCGGGTTCCCGTCGCCAACCTTCTGGGCGAGAAGGAGGGGCAGGGCTTCTATCAGTTGATGAGTCAGCTCGCCCGCGAGCGGCTGATCATCGCCTCGCTGTGCGCGGGCATGGCCGAAGCCGCGGTGGTGGAGGCGATCCGGTACACGAAGGAACGCGAAGCGTTCGGTCGGCCGCTGATCAAGTTCCAGCACAACAGGTTCGAGCTAGCCGCACTGAAGGCCGAAGTGTTGTCGATCAAGACTACGGTGGACTATTGCGTGCAGGAACTCATCGACGGCAACAACGACCCGGCCACTGCATCGATGGCGAAGCTCGTCGCCGCGGACAAGGCCGTCGAGGTGGTGGACCGGTGCGTGCAGTTCTTCGGCGGTTACGGCTACATGATGGAATACCCGATCGCCCGCGCCTATGCCGCTGCGCGAGTCAACAAGATCTATGGCGGCACAAGCGAAATCATGAAAGAGATCATCAGCCGCTCGTTGTAGCTGGACGCGAAACGTAAACCTCGGCGACGCCCGTCGGCGTGTCGTCGCAGACGGTTACGTGTCGCGGAAAAAAGACCAGCCTCAGCGCCGGCGGCGCCAGATCACCAGCCCGACGACCGCGGCGACGGCGACGAGAACGCCGATGGGTACGGCCGGCGGGGTCTTCTCCCGCAGTTCGGCGGCTTTGTACCGAGCTTGCTGCTTGACGTTCATCTTCTCCGTCAACGACTCGACGGTCTGGCCCAGTTGATGCCGGGTCTGCTCGATGTCGGCACGAATGTCGTCGATGCCGGCGTCGGCCGGAAGCTCGGGCGGTAACCCGTCAGGCGTGGCCATGGCGTGCGTCCTTCAACTCGTTGATGTCTTCTTTCACACTCGCGACGGTCGCGCGAGGCGGTGCGACCTCGTTGAGCTGGCGCTTGCTGGTCAACGCGGCCAGCCCCGCCGCGGCCAGCAGCGCGCCGCCGACGATCAGCGCGGCCGCCCACACCGGCAACACCAGCGCGATCGCGGCAACGCAGGCGCCCACCAGCGCTGTCGCGCCGAAGAACGCCAGCAACCCACCAATGCTCAACAGCCCGGCCCCGATGCCCGCGTGCTTCGCGGATTCCTGGAATTCTTTTTGCGCCAGCCGCATCTCGTCGCGGACAAGCCGCGAGGTCTGCGCCGACAACTGACCCATCAGCTCGCCGATCGACGCCGTCTCGGCCGGTTTCGTTGAAATGCTCATGGCCGTCGAATTCCCGCTGGCGGGTGTAGCCAAAACATCAGATTGCATACTGACCCGCATGGACGCAGACGTGATCGTGGTGGGCGCGGGACTGACCGGATTGGTGGCCGCCGCCGAGATCGCCGACGCCGGCCGACGCGTGCTGCTGCTGGACCAGGAGGGGGAGCAGTCGCTCGGCGGCCAGGCCTTCTGGTCGCTCGGTGGGCTGTTTCTCATCGACACCCCTGAGCAGCGGCGCATGGGCGTCAAGGACTCCTACGAGCTGGCGCGCCAGGACTGGTTCGGCAGCGCGCAGTTCGACCGCGACGAGGACTATTGGCCGCGCCAGTGGGCCGAGGCGTACCTCGACTTCGCCTCGTCCGAAAAACGGTCGTGGCTGCGAAAGATGGGACATCGCATCTTCCCGGTCGTCGGCTGGGCCGAGCGTGGCGACGGGCGCGCCGACGGGCACGGCAACTCGGTGCCGCGCTTTCACATCACCTGGGGAACCGGTCCTGGCGTCGTCGAGCCGTTCGAACGCCGGGTGCGCTCACACGCCGACGCGGGCCGGATCGTGTTCAAGTTCCGCCACTGCGTCGACGAATTGGCCACGGACGCGGGAGCGGTGACCGGCGTGCGGGGACGCATTCTCGAGGCGACGACGCAGCCGCGCGGCAAGGCCACGTCGCGCACATCCGTCCGCGACTTCGAGCTGACTGCCCAGGCTGTCGTCGTCACCTCAGGCGGGATCGGCGGCGACCACGACCTGGTGCGCAAAGTGTGGCCGGCGCGGCTGGGCACGCCGCCGCAGACGATGGTCGCCGGCGTACCGGCCCACGTCGACGGCAGGATGATCCGGGTCGCCGAAGCCGCCGGCGCGAGAGTGATCAACCCCGACCGGATGTGGCACTACGTCGAAGGCGTGCGCAACTGGGACCCGATCTGGGAGAACCACGGCATCCGCATCCTGCCCGGTCCGTCGTCGCTGTGGCTTGACGCCACGGGCCGTCGGCTTCCCGCGCCGTGCTATCCCGGCTTCGACACGCTGGGGACGCTGAAGCATTTGCGCACAACGGGTTACGACTACTCGTGGTTCGTGCTGACCCAGAAGATCATCGAAAAGGAGTTCGCGCTGTCGGGATCCGAGCAGAACCCCGATCTCACCGGCAAAGACATCCCGCTGCTGGTGTCGCGGGTCACCAGCGGCGCCCCCGGTCCGATCGAGGCGTTCAAGCGGCACGGCCCCGACTTCGTGGTTGCCGACACGCTCACCGAACTCGTCGACGGCATGAACCGAATCGGCGACGAGCCGCTGATCGACGAGTCGACTCTGCGCGCCATGCTTGCGGCGCGCGACCGGGAAATGGACAACGCGTTCTCCAAGGACACCCAGATCACGTTCATCCGCAGCCACCGCCGCTACCGCGGCGACAAGATCAGCCGCGTCGCCGCACCGCACAAGATGCTCGACGCCGCCAACGGTCCCCTGATCGCGGTGCGGCTCAACATCCTGACACGAAAAACGTTGGGCGGTCTGGAGACCGACCTCGACGGCCGCTGTCTGACCAGTGACCGACAGCCTGTGCCGGGACTCTACGCCGCCGGGGAGGTCAGCGGTTTCGGCGGCGGCGGGATGATGGGTTACAACGCGCTGGAAGGCACCTTCCTCGGCGGCTGCCTCTTCTCCGGAAGGGTCGCGGGACGGGCGGTTGCCAAAGCTGTGGGCTAGCCGGTGACCTTCGTGATCACCTTTTCGGCGAACTTCTCGAGGTGGCAGATCTTTTCGTCGAGCGGCTCGGTGTCGGGCCCCATGATGTAGGGCATTCGGAAACCGACGATCACGTCGGTGACGCCCTTGTCCTCGAGCCGCTTGATGCCGTCCACGCTGAACGCGTCGGCGGAAATGACGTGGATCTCGAACGGCCCGGTGCGACCCTCCTTGCGGAACTGTTTGAGCCGCAGCAGAAGATCGTCGAGGTCCTCGGTGCCGCCGCCGTGCATCCACCCGTCACAGCGTGCCGCGCGGCGCAGCGCGGCATCCGC